>JBGPFD010000020.1:0-26613 GCA_041483175.1 Thermoanaerobaculia bacterium
ACCAGTCCGTCAAAGGAGTGCTCGATCCCCGCGAGACCCTGTCCGTCGATTCCAACGGTTCCGATGACGCTCGCCGCGAGCGAATTTTTCGGATAGGTGCGACGGTGGGCGTCGAGCAGGTAGATGCCGGGAAGACGCAGCTTTCGAATGGCCTCTCCCGCCTCGACCGGCAACTGGCGGGCGATCCAGACGAATCCCCCCTTCGCCCGCAGCTTTTCTTCGATGTCGTCCGCGGAGAGGTCGACGGCTGAAATCGTGGCCAGGGCACGGGCCACCGATTCGGCGTCGGCGATCGCCTGCGGATCGGCATACACCGACACCGCGGCGACGCTCTCCGCGAGAATGCGGCCGCGCACGTCGAGAATCGCGCCGCGCACCGGTTCCAGCGACAGCGTGCGCTCCTGCTGCCGCTGCGCGCGGGCCACATATTCGTCGTGCCGCAGGAGCTGCACCTGCGCCAGCCGCACCAGAGCGATGAGCGTCCAGGCGGCGAGAAACGCGAAAAGCTGGAGGAGGCGGCGCTGCGAGAGGGTCATGGATTTGTCTCGTTGGGTGTCGCGGCGCGCGTCTCGCGCGCCGATAGGCCGCCGGGGCCGCCGGCCCCTGCACTCTTCTCCACCATGACCACTGCGGTCGGGTCCGTGCGCTCGAATCCGAGAGCGGCCGCCTTCTGCTCGACGGCGTGCAGAGATGTCAGACGATCGAGCTGAAACTGCAGCGACTTGTTCTCGTTCTCGATCTGCTTGCGCTGGTTCTGAAGATCGGTCGCCTCGTGACCGAGGCGGATCACCTGGAGGTTTTGCCAGGCGAAGAGCAGAAGAAAAAGGCCGACCGGAACGCCGAGCGCGAGGACGGCGAGCATCTCCCGAAACCGTTGACGGTCGCGCTCACGGACGATGTGGACATTGTCGATGGACTTCTTTTGCGCGTACATTCCGGGGCCGCCCGGAGCCGGCGAACAAGGGTGAAGATCTGCCTAATGCACGGCGCTGAGAACCATCCACACGCACCCACGCTCCACGCACCACCCCTCCCGGGTCCCATCACCGCGTCACGCCCAACCCTTCCCCAACCTTCACCCTTGCCCGCCAGCTCCGCGAAGCAAGTCACAGCTTCTCGGCGATCCGCAGCTTCGCGCTGCGCGATCGCGGATTTCGAGCTACTTCCTCCTCCGAAGCAGTCACCGGACGTTTCGTCAGGATCTTGACCATTTCCTTCGCGCCGCACCTGCAGACCGGCAAGCCGGGCGGGCAGGTGCATTCGCCTTCCATGCGCCGCAACGCGCGTTTGACGATCCGATCCTCGAGCGAGTGGAACGAGATCACGGCGATTCGCGCGCCCCGTTCCAGAAACTCCACCGCGTCGGTGACGAACTGATCGAGACCGACCAACTCCTCGTTCGCCGCGATCCGCAGCGCCTGAAACGTCAGCGTCGCCGGATCGATCTCGTGCGGCTTCGACTTCTTCACGCTGCGGACAATCTCCGCGAGCCGACCGGTCGTTCCGATCCGCTCCTCCGCGCGCGCCGCGACGATCGCCCGTGCGATGCGCCGTGCCGCCGGTTCCTCGCCATAGTCGCGGAGGATTTTCGCCAGCGCCTCCTCGTCGAGATCGTTGACCAGATCGGCCGCGCTGCGGCTGTCCGGCCCCATGCGCATGTCGAGCGGCGCATCGAACCGGAAGGAAAAACCGCGACTGGCGTCGTCGAACTGCATCGACGAAACGCCGAGGTCCGCGAGAAGGCCGCTGATCGTCTCGACCTTCGACTGCTTCAAAATGTCAATGAGCTTCTCGTGACGCCCCTCTACGAACGTCACGCGTGATGCGAATCTCCGCAGCCGCTCGCGCGCAATCTCCAGCGCGCGCGGATCGCGATCGATGGCCACCAGCCGCGTCTTCGGGTACCGTTCCAGCAGTCCTGCGGCGTGCCCGCCGAGTCCGACCGTCGCGTCGACAAACGTTCCGTCGCCGCGATTGGGCCTCAGTGATTCGACGACTTCTTGTAAAAGAACAGGCTCGTGCATGCGAGCGGTTCGCTACACGCCATGCAGCTCCAACTCCTTCATGTCCTCCGCCGTCATCGGATTCCCCGCCAGGCGCTTCTTGATTTTTTCTTCGTTCCACACGATGAGATGGTCGGTGTTTCCAAGAACCACGACGTCGTCGGCGATGCCCGCGACCTCGCGAAGAATCGACGGCACCAGCACGCGCCCCTGGCCGTCGATCGCCGCAGCCTGCCCGAAGTAATTCACCCGTTCGAGCAACTTCACCTTGGCCATCGATGTCGACGGCACCTTCGCCAGCCGAGCCTGAAAGTCGTACCAGACCGGCATCGGATAGATCGCTGCCCGCTCACCGTCGGTCGACGTGATGAAGCACTCCGGGCCATACTTCTCTTCGATGAACTTTCGAAAATCGGCCGGGATCTTCAGTCGCCCTTTGTCATCGACACGGGCGGGGGCATGCCCCATCAAGACGTTGAGGTCCATTGGTTCGATTCAAGGACAGCTTCTACCACTATTTTCCACTTCTGTCCACAAATTTCCACTTACGGCGAAATCGATGACGTGCTGCGCGCGATCGGAAACGAAGTGTGGCGGCGGCCCGCCCTCGGCCGCCGCTGGGCCGGCGAGGACGCCGGCCCGCAACGCGGGAAGACTACAGCTGCGCGACTTCGTCGAAGTATTTCGCCAGCGCCACCATGCCGCCGCTGGCCTGCTGCCAGTCGTAGTTTTCGTTCGGCGCGTGATAGCCGTGCTCCGGAAGCGAGAGGCCTAGGAAGAGCACGGGACAGTCGAGAACGCGATCCATAGAGATCACCGCGCCGATCGAACCTCCTTCGCGCACGAAGACCGGATCGCGGCCGAAGGCGAACTTCATTGATCGGCGAACGGCATCGGCGAGCGGCCCGGTCGTCGGCGCCGTGTACGGTTGCATCGCGGCCTCTTCCTCGAACTTCACATCCCGGTTGCGCAACTTCACGAAATCGCGCATCAGGCGCAGGATCCTTTTCGGCTCCTGATTCGGAACGAGCCGGCAGGAGATCTTCACCGTCGCCCGCGGCGGGACGATGGTCTTGATTCCCGGACCGGTGTAGCCGCCAACCACGCCGTGAACTTCCAGCGTCGGCATGGCCCAGATCCGCTTCATCACGTCCATGGCGTCGTCGGTACGAATCGATTTGAAGAGGTGGTCCCTCTTGAACTTCTTGACTGAAAATCCCGACTGCCGAAATTGCTCCAGTTCGCGTCTGGATGGCGGCACGACGTCGTCGTAGAAGCCTTTCACTTTCACCCGGCCGGTGGAGGCGTCGGCCATTTCGCAGACAAGCTTCATGAGTTCGGCAATCGGATTGCGTGCCGCGCCGCCGGTGGTGCCGGAGTGCTGATCGGTTTCGCCGGTCTCCAGCGTGAGCTCGAATCCCGCCAGGCCGCGCAGACCGGCGGGGCATGCGGGGCGATTGCGCGCCACCCAGATGGTGTCCGAGACGAGGACGGAATCGGTGGCCAGCTCGCGCGCATGCGCCTTCATCGCCGCGTCGAAACTCGGTGAGCCGAGCTCCTCTTCGAATTCCCACAGGACGCGCAGATCGATCGGAATCCCCGCCTCGCGCGCCGCGCGGATTGCCCACAGCGCCGTCAGCGCCGGTCCCTTGTCGTCGGTGGTGCCGCGACCGAAATAGCGGTCGCCCTCTTTCGTGAACGTGAACGGATCGCTGTTCCACGGCTCCGTCTCGCGGGAGGCCGGCTGCACATCGAGATGGTTATAAACGGTGACGCTCGGTGCGCCGGCGGGCCCGGCGAAGCGTCCATGGACGATCGGATTTCCGGCAGTCTCGAGAATCTTCGCCTCTCCGCCAAACTCGCGGATGCACCGCGCGGCGAGATTGGCGCCGCGGCGGATGTCGGGCTGGCGCTCAGGCTCGGACGACACTGTGGGGATCTCGATGAACTCCTTCAGCGTTCGCTCGAAACGATCGCGTTCCCGGTTCGCGAACGCCATCAGTGCGGACTTCTCAACCGGCATCACAACCCTCCCAAAAACGGCGCATTCTACCAGCCGATAGCCACACCACCCCTGCGCGGATCGCAGGCCCCGAGGCGCATGCCGTTCCGCGGATCGATGGCAATCGCCTGCGCGTCGCCGATCGCCTCCGGCTTCTCGGCAAAGATGTGGCCCATGCTCTCGAGAGCGTCGCGCGTATCGCGCGAAAACTCGAACTCCTCCCACTCAATCTTGTCCGGCAGCCACTGGTGATGGAAGCGTGCCGCATCGATCGCCTGCTGGATGTTCATTCCGAAGTCGACGACATTCACGATCACCTGCAGAACCGTGTTCATGATCGTCGATCCGCCCGGACTGCCGACGGCGAAGACGACCTTGCCTTCCTTCATCACGATGGTTGGCGTCATCGATGAGAGCGGCCGCTTCTGCGGCGCAATGGCGTTTGCCTCCCCCTGGATCAGACCGTAGGTGTTCGGCACGCCGCGTTTCGAAGTGAAGTCGTCCATCTCGTCGTTGAGCAGGAAACCGGTGCCAGGGACCGTGGCCGCCGAGCCGTAGCTGTCGTTCAGCGTGTAGGTGTTGGCGACGACGTTTCCGTCGGTATCGACGATGGTGAAGTGCGTCGTCTGCGGAGATTCGTAGCGCGCCGGCTGGCCCGTTGCGATGGCCTTGCTGTCGCTGGCATGGAGCGGATCGATGTCCTTGCGTCGCTCCTCGGCGTAGCCGCGCGACATCAGGCCGGCGATCGGAACACCACTGACGAAATCGGTGTCGCCGAGGTAGCTGGCGCGATCGGCGTACGCGCGGCGCATCACTTCCACCATCGCGTGAACTTCGCCGGAGGAGTGCCAGCCCATGGAGGTCAGATCGTACGGCTCGAGCATGTGCAACATCTCGATGAGCACCACGCCGCCTGAGGACGGCGGCGGCATGGTCACGATGTCGTAACCGCGATAGGTTCCGTGAATCGGTTTCCGCACCGTCGGCTCATAGCGCGCGAGATCGGCGGCTGTCAGGATTCCGCCGTGCTCGCGCATGCCGGCGACGATCTGCCGCGCGATCTTGCCGCGATAGAAATCCGTTGGATCTTTTTCGATTCGGGCGAGCGTCGCCGCGAGCTCCGGCTGCACAAAGACCTCGCCCATCTGGTACGGATGGCCATTGCGCTCGTAAATCCGCCAACTCTCCGGAAACTTCTGCAGGCGTTCCATCGTCCGCTTGCCCGCCAGGCTGCGCGCCAGATAGTCGCTGACCGGGAAACCGCCGGCGGCCAGCTTGCGCGCCGGCTCGATGACCTCTCGCCACGGAAGCCTGCCGTACCGCCTGTGCGCGAGCGCCAATCCCGCTACCGTCCCCGGCACGCCTGCCGCTTTGTAGCCGATGACCGAAGCGTCCTTGATCACCTTTCCGCCCGCATCGAGATACATGTCGCGTGTGGCCGCGAGCGGCGCGCGCTCACGATAGTCGATGGCCACTTCGGTCCCGTCGGCCTTTCGCAGCAACAGGAAACCGCCACCGCCGAGGTTGCCCGCTTCCGGCCACGTGACGGCGAGGGTCAGCGCGACAGCGACCGCGGCGTCGACAGCATTTCCGCCGCGTTTCATGATGTCGGCGCCGACTCGGGAGGCGATCGGATCGACCGACGCGACCATCACGTGTTTCGCGCGGACCGGCAACCGCGAGGCCGCGGAGAGAGGCAGCGCGATGAACAGCAGGAGCGCAAACAGCTTCTTCATGGCACGCGAGAGTTTACAATGCGGTCAAGTTCAAAGGAGGCAACATGGTCCGTCGCGTCCTTCTGTTGATCCTCAGTCTCTTCGTCGGCGCCACCGTTTCCGCGCAGCAGGTCACCATCCAGCATGGAAAAACGCTGAGCGACCTCATCAACAATCTGTACGGCGGCGACGGCATCCAGCTCGCCGAGACCGGACATCAGGCGCATTTCGGGGAAACCGGGGATTTGCAGACGTTCACGAAAACGCTGCAGTCAGTGCTGCAGTCACGCTCGTTTTTCCCGATTCCCTCTGCGGTCGGTCTGGTCTCCTACCGTTTCAACGAAGCGACCGGCACTTACGAGCGCATCGAAGGAGCCCTCGGACCGATCCTGAGCGAGCGCGGCTCGACCACAGGAAAGGGCAATCTCAACCTCTCGCTCGCGTATACCTTCGCCGATTACCAGCGCATCGCGGGGAATGACACCATCGAGCTGGTGCTTCCGCACTGCCTGACGTCCGATTGCACGTTCGGCGATCCGAATCGTCCCTACCTGCACGACACCATTCACGTGCAACTGCATTTCCGCCTCAAGAGCCAGGCGCTTACATTTTCGGCAATCTATGGTCTCACCAACCGGCTCGACGTTGGCGTGGTCGTGCCGTACGTTCGAAATGATCTCCAGGTGTTCACGCACGCGTTCGTGAACATCTCACCCGGCAGTTCCTCGGCGACGCATCACTTCGATCCAAATATCGAAACCCCCGACCAGTTCGGCACCGGCACGGCGGTTGGCATTGGTGATATCACGACACGCGCGAAGTATTCCCTCGCACCGCGCCTTGGGATCGATTCCGCGGCAATGCTCGATCTGACGCTTCCCAGCGGCGACAGGAACAACTTCCTCGGCACAGGACGGACCAGGCTCCGCGCCAGCTATATCGCCTCGAAAACGGCCCACCGCTTCACGCCGCATTTCAATGCCGGATACGAGGTCGATTTCGGAGAAACGAAACTCGACTCCTTCGACTACCGCGCCGGGACGGAGATCCTTGCGTCGCCGAGGTTAACGGTGACTGCCGACCTGATGGGGGTTGTTCGGCCGCGCGCCTCCTCCCTCTTCGTCAGCCCGATCCTCCCGGACACCCAGCTCGTGGGACGCTCGGAGATTGACGGCGCAATCGGCGGGAAGTGGAAGCTCAGCGGCGACCGCGCGCTTCTGTTGAACCTCCTCGTGCCGCTAAATACCGCCGGCATCCGGCCGACGTACGTGATCACCGCAGGCATTCAGAGCACAATGTAGCGCGCTACTGCCGCGAGATCGACGCCAGCTTCCAATCGCCGCCGACGCGTTCGACGTTGTAGACCAGCATCTGCACGGCCGGCGGCGCGCCTGCGTCGGGGAACCAGTCGGTCCGCTTGACGTGGACGCTCGCATGCTGCGCGTCGCGGAGATCGATCCGTAGGATCTGCAGTTCGAGGCGAACGGAAGGAGAATTCCGGATCGCGCTCGCGAGCTGATCGTTGAACTGCAGCGCGTGCTCGCGGAAGAAGCCGACGTCCTTCGATTGATATGCCGCGGCGAGCTGACGCATGAACGTGGTGACCTCTTTCTCCGGCGACTCGGCCGGTCGCACGGTCCCTTCCCCTCTCGGCTTCTCCACAGGCGGCGGGTGCGTCTCGACCACCGCCGGAGCGACGGTCTGTGTCGGCGGAGGCGCTGCCTTGATTGTCGGGGCGACGATGGGCGGAACCGCTGGCTGCGGCTTCGGCAGCGGGCGCTCGACGGCCGTCTTGGACGTTTGCTGCGTGCGCTTGTCGCTCGTGGTCATCACCGCCTGCAGGCCAGCAATCGAATCGGCGACCAGGCGCGCTCCTCCCTCGTAATCCTTCTCCTTTAACTTCTTCTCGGCCAGGACGATCCGGGCCTTCGCTTCGCTGAGCTGCAGCATTTCGTTGCGATTGAGCGAGCGGCGCTCCAACTCCTCGCTGAGCGTTCGGGCGGTCACCAGTTGCAGCTCATCCTTTTCCGCTTCCCGATCGCGCACCGTCACCGTCGCCGTCAGCGGTTGCGGCACGCGGGTGTTCGTCACCGCCACCGGCTTCTGCGGCGCCGGTGCCGGCTTTCGCAGCGCGACCAGCACGCCGATGGCGCCGACGACGATCACCACAGCCGCGGCGGTGGCCCATCTCCACCGCATCGGCCGCGCAGGAACGATTTGCGTCGGAGCGGCGGACTGGGTGAGATCGAGCTCCGGCTGCGTGTGCGCGCCGGTGGCCTTCACGTCGGCGACGATCGCCGTGGGTGGCGCCTCGACCTTCGTCGGTTCCGCGCCGATGTCGATGCG
Source organism: Thermoanaerobaculia bacterium (assembly GCA_041483175.1). Classification (GTDB taxonomy): domain Bacteria; phylum Acidobacteriota; class Thermoanaerobaculia; order Gp7-AA8; family Gp7-AA8; genus Gp7-AA10. The sequence goes on from JBGPFD010000020.1 coordinate 8,067, forward strand.
CATCGTCGGCGGCAGTGTCGAAGACCGCCTGGCACTGCTCGGCCCCGCATACGCGTGCGCCGAGGGACGGTTGTCAATGAATTCACTCTGCGATTTTTCGACCGTGGCCCGCCGCTCGTCAGCCACGTACTTCTCCAGCCCTTCGGAGTGCAGAAACTGACGCAGATCGTTGGCGAATTCGGCGGCGCTGTCGTATCGCTCCTCCACCTCCTTGGCCAGCGCTTTGAGCACCATCGGATCGAGTTCCGCGGGGACGCCGGCGACCTCTGATGGCGGCGGCGGCGGTGTGGGCGCGATGATCTTGCTGATCACCTCCGGCGCCATGGTCCCGGGAAAGGCCCGTTTGTAGGTCAGCAGCTCGTAGGCGATCGCGCCGAGAGCGAAGATGTCGTCCTTCGCGCCGGTCGTTCCACTCAGCCGCTCCGGCGACATGTAGGCAATGGTCCCGGCCATGTAGCCGGTCTTGGTCAGGCGCGTGTTGTCGAATCGCGCCAGGCCGAAATCGAGAATCTTCGCCGTCCCGCGCGAAGTCACGCAGACGTTCGACGGCTTCATGTCGCGGTGCACCACCCCATGCTCGTGCGCATAGGCAAGTCCTTCGGCGATCTGAACGAGGATGCTCACCTTCGCATCGAGTCCGACCAGCTTTCGTTCATCGATCAGGCGCGCCAGATTGATGCCCTCGACGAACTCCATGACGATGTACGACAGGTCGTCCTGCTCGCCGAAATCGAAGACCGTCACGATGTTCGGATGCTGCAGGCGCCCGGCCGAGCGGGCCTCCATGTGCAGCCGGTCGAGGAGGCTCTCGTCTCCCGCCGCTTCCGCGCCGACCAGAATGGTCTTCACGGCGACGATGCGATCGATCATCGGATCGCGCGCCTTGTAGACGACGCCCATGCCGCCACGCCCGAGCGTGGATAAGATCTCGTACTTCCCAATCTTCGTGGGCTGGTTTGCCGTGGCCATGCGGATCCGATTATTTTACGACCGGTAGTCGGCGTTCAGGGAAACGTAATCGTGACTGAGGTCGCTGGCGAGGATGACTACCCGCGCGGCGCCGCTGCCGAGGTCCAGGGTGAGGGGAACGCGCTCGCGGGCGAACACCTTCGCGGCGTCCTTCTCGCGATATTCGGCCGGATCGCCGTTCTTGACCAGAATGACCGAGCCGGCGGCCAGCGAGACGCGTTTGATCGAAAAACGAGCCCCGCTCCGCCCGACGGCGGCCAGGATGCGTCCCCAGTTCGGATCGCCGCCGAACAGCGCGGTCTTGACCAGCGGCGAGGTGGCCACCGCGTGGGCGGCAAGCCTCGCCTCGCGTTCGTTCCGCGCGCCGCGCACCTCGAGCTCCATCACCCGCGTCGCCCCCTCGCCGTCGCGCACGATCATCCAGGCGAGCTCCCGGCAGACGGCATTCAGGGCGCGTTGGAAGTCTGCCGCATCGGCATTCTCCCCATTTCCCGCCCTGCCGCTGGCCATCAACAGTACGCAGTCGTTTGTCGACGTGTCGCCGTCGACCGTGATGGCGTTGAAACTCTGGTCGACCGCGATTTTCAGCGCGCGCTGCAGCGCCGGCAGTGCCAGCGCCGCGTCAGTCATCACAAACGACAGCATGGTGGCCATGTTCGGGTGAATCATGCCGGCGCCTTTGGCCACGCCGACGATCCGCGCCCGCTTTCCGCCGATGGTGAACGACAGCTGGGCGACCTTGGGACCGATGTCCGTAGTCAGGATGGCGTGGGAAAAGGCATCGACGCCACCCGAAGACAGCCGCGCCACGGCGTCCGGAAGCGCGTCGCGAACTTTCTTGTCGGGAAGCACGATACCGATGACGCCGGTCGAGGCGACGAAGATCTCTTGCGGATCGCAACCCAGGATTTGTGCGGCGCGTGTGCGAACGCGTCTGGCAGCCTGAAGACCAGGCTTGCCGGTCACCGCGTTCGCGCAGCCGGCGTTGACGACCACCGCTTTGACCCGGCCGCCGCTCTTTTTCACCGACGCTTTCGAGAGGACGACCGGCGCGGCCTGGAATCGATTGCGCGTGAAAACAGCCGCCGCGTTCGCGCCGTGTTCGGCGACGATCAAACCGAGGTCGGGACGCCGCTTGCGGATCCCGGCGCGCACGCCGGAGGCGAAAAAACCTTTCGGCAGCTTCATGAGCCTTCGGAGTGCGGCGGCTTGCCGCCGCCTTCAGAAAGCGGCGCCAGGGCGCCGCACTCCAAAGGCACTCGTGCAGCTTGCTCTTTGACCCGCTCCGGCGCGGTCCCACCGACCGCGTTCTTTTGGGCGAGGATGCCTTCCAGCGTCACGCCGTATTCCTTCGCCAGCGCGTCGAGCGAGGCGAGCTGACGTCCGACGCGCTCGTGCGCTTCGCGGAAGGGCATGCCGCGCGCGGCCATCGCGTCAGCGACTGCCGTGGCCAGCAGCATCGGCGCGCAGGCCGCGCTGCGCATGCGCTCGCGGTTGAGCTTCAGCCCGGCGATCAGCGCCGTCAACGCAGGCAGAGCAAACCCGAGCGTTGCGCGCATCCGGAAGAGCGGCTCCTTGTCGAGCTGCAGATCTTTGTCATACGCCAGCGGCAGGCCTTTCATCACAGCGAGAAGTCCCGCCAGCTCGCCGATCGCGCGCCCCGCGTGTCCGCGCACGAGCTCCAGCACGTCGGGATTCTTCTTCTGCGGCATGCGCGATGATCCGGTGGCCAGCGCATCGGGCAGCTCCGCGTATCCCACCTCGTCAGTGCTGAAGAAAATCAGATCCTCCGCCAGACGCGAAAGATGCGAGAACAGCAACGACGCGCAGAAGAGGTACTCTGCCGCAAAATCGCGATCGGAAACCGCGTCGAGTGAGTTGGCCGTCGCCCGGGCGAACCCGAGCGATCGGGCGAGCGCGTGGCGATCGACCGGCAGTGGAGTGCCGGCCAGCGCTCCTGACCCGAGCGGGCACTCGTCACCACGAGCTCTTGCCGTGGCAAAACGATCGATGTCGCGCAGCAGCATCTCGCAATACGCGAGACACCAGTGCCCAAACGTGATCGGCTCCGCCTGCTTGGAATGCGTGTAGCCCGGCATCGGCGTGGCCGCTTCCTCGCTCGCGCGCCTGGCCAGCGCTCGGGCGAGCGCGCGGGCGTTGGCGATCGCGTCGTCGGACGCGCGCTTGAGCCACAGCCGCAAATCGGTGGCCACCTGATCGTTGCGGGAGCGACCGGTGTGGAGTTTTCCGGCAAGAGGACCGATGGCTTCGTGGAGCTTCGATTCGACGTAGGAGTGGACGTCTTCGAAATCGAGTGCAGCGGCGGGTCTCTCGCCCGCCGGGCCGGCGGGGACGCCGGCCCCTACGCGGTTCAATCCCTCAACGATTTTCTCCGCCTCGTCGCGCGTCAGCACGCCGGCGCGCTCGAGCGCGCGCGTCCAGGCGATCGATCCCTCCACATCTTCGGCGAAGAGCTGCACGTCGAATGCGAAGGAATCGTTGAAACCACGAAGCAGTTCCGAAGGCGCCCCTTCGAACCGCCCGCCCCACAGTTTCGTCAGCGTCACGAACCGACCTTTTCGACCTTGCTTTCCAACGCGAACGGCGCGATCCTTTTTCGGCCGCGCAAAGGCAACCCGAACAGCCGGATGAAACCGGCCGCATCGGCCGCGTCGTACCCGCGCATGTTGAACGACGCCAGATCTTCGGAATAGAGCGAGCAGGGCGACGTCCGGGAAACGACCGTGGCGCTTCCCTTGTACAGCTTCAGGGTCACATCGCCCGTCACGCAACTGGTCAATGTATTGACGAATGCATCGAACGCTTCCTTCAGCGGCGAGAACCACTGGCCGAAATAGACCAGCTCCGCGTACCGCGTGGCGATGCGCTCCTTCTCGTGCGAGCCATCGCGGTCGAGGGTGATCGACTCCAGCGCCTTGAGCGCGTTGACCAGCAGCGTCCCGCCCGGCGTCTCGTAGACGCCGCGCGACTTGATGCCGATCAGCCGGTTTTCGACCAGATCGGCGCGTCCGATCCCGTGACGCCCGCCGATCGCGTTGAGCGTCTCGATCAATTTCGCCGGCGAGAGCGCGGTCCCGTTCACCGCGACCGGCTCGGCCGATTCGAAAGTGATGGTCACCTTCTCCGGCGTTCCCGGCGCCAGCATCGGGTCGACCGTCAGCTTGAACATCGAGGCTTCCGGCTCGAACGCAGGATCCTCGAGCGGACCGCCCTCATGCGAGAGGTGCCACAGGTTTCGATCGCGCGAGTACGGATCCTTTTTCGTCACCGGCACGGGGATTCCGCGCGCGGCAGCGAAATCGATCGCGTCTTCGCGCGAGACGATCGACCACTCCCGCCACGGGGCGATGATCGTCAGCTCGGGCGCCAGCGCCTGATACGCCAGCTCGAATCGCACCTGATCGTTCCCTTTGCCGGTGCAGCCGTGCGCCACGGCGTCGCAGCCGGTGGCCAGCGCGATCTCCACCTGTTTGCGCGCGATCAGCGGCCGCGCCGTCGACGTGCCCAGCAGATAGTCGCGTTCGTAAATCGCGCCGGCCTTGAGAACTGGGAAAAGGTAGTCGCGGGCGAACTCTTCCTTCGCATCGATCAGATAGAAATCGCGTGCGCCGGTTGCGTAAGCCTTCGCCTCCAGCCCGGAAATCTCTTCCTGCTGTCCCACATCGACGGCGACTGCCACGACCTCGCAGCCGTAGTTTTCCTTCAGCCAGGGAATGATGATCGAGGTGTCCAGACCGCCCGAGTACGCGAGCGCCACCCTCTTGACTTGCTTCATTTCGAGAATGCTCCTTCTGTGCTGGGTTGTCGGTTGTCGGTTGCCAGTTGTCGGGCGGGCGGGGACAACCGACCACTGACAACTGGCAACTTTTCTTCAAGAAGCTGTTCGAGCGTCTGAAGGAACTGCACCAGCGCCTTCTTCGGCACGATGTACGGCGGAAGGAGGCGAATCACGTTGTCTCTCGCGGTCCCCGCGACGATGCCCTTCCCGAGCAGCGCGTTGACAACATCCTTCGCCGGGCGATCGAGCTCGATGCCCCACATCATGCCCAGACCGCGCACGTCGACGATCGCCGGGACGCGCGCCTGCAGCTTGCGTAGCTCATTGCCAAACCATGCACCGAGGTCGCGAACGCGTGCGAGCAGCGCCGACTGTTCGATTTCATCGAGCACCGCGAGGCCGAGCCGGCAGGCGAGCGGATTCCCGCCGAAGGTCGTGCCGTGATGGCCCGGCTTGACCACGCTCTCGATCGCCTCACCCGTCAGCACCGCACCGAGCGGCAGTCCGCCGCCGAGCGGTTTAGCCAGCGTCACCATGTCGGGAACGATGCCGCTCTGCTGGAACGCGAACAGGGTTCCGGTCCGGCCCAGACCGCACTGGATCTCGTCGAAAATCAGAATGGCGTCGGTCCGATCGGCGAGCCGCCGCGCGGCGGCAAGAAAGTCATGCGTCAGCGGGATGATTCCTCCCTCGCCCATGACAGGCTCGAGGATGATGGCGTTCGTCCGCGCGTTCACCGCTGCTTCGAGCGCGGCGATGTCATTCGGCGGAATAAAGGTGACGCCGGGAACGAGCGGCTCGAACGGCGTGCGATACGCCTGGTGTCCGGTCATGGCCAGCGATCCGAATGTGCGGCCGTGAAAACTCTCTTCGAGCGCGACGATGCCGCTCTTTCCGGGATTCGCCAGCCGCGCGAACTTCAGTGCCGCCTCGTTTGCCTCGGTGCCGCTGTTGCAGAAAAACGCGCGCATCAGCCCCGAGGCGCGCACCAGCCGCTCCGCGAGAATGCCCTGCGCCGGATGGTAGTAAAGATTCGACACGTGCAGAAGCGCGCGCGATTCGTCGCGCAGCGTGTTCACCAGCCGGCGATGCTGGTGGCCGAGGACGTTCACCGCGATTCCGCCGAGCAGGTCCCAATACGCTTTGCCATCGGCATCGACGAGAAGCGCTCCCTTGCCGTACCGCGGGTGAAACGGCGTGCGGGCGTAGGTACCGAGCACAAAGTTCTTCTCTCGCTCCTCGACTGCGGCGGGCGATTCGTCATGCAGCAACAAGCGAGGTTCCTCCTTCTCCGATGCGGATCGATGCCACTCCGGCAGAGAGCGCCTGCAACGCCGCCTCGAGCTTCGGCCGCATGCCGCCGCTGACGATGTCGGTGGCCAGCAACGCGCGGGCGTCGGCGGCGTCGAGCGAGGGAACGACTTCACCATTTCCGTCGAGCAGGCCGGCGACATCCGTCAGAAAGACGAGCGACGACGCGCCGAGGCCCGCGGCGATCGCTGCCGCGGCACTGTCGGCGTTGACGTTGAGCAGGGTCCCTTTCGGTCCAGCGGCAACCGAGGAGACGACCGGCAGGATGCCGGCATGCAGCATGGCGTTGATCAGCGTCGGATCCGACTTGCGGACACGGCCGACATTGCCGAGATCGACGCCGTCGATCGCCGGATGACGATCGGCGGAGAGCGTCTGTCCGTCCGATCCGCTGATGCCGCCCGCTTTGATGCCCAGGCGCGAGAGCTCGGAGACGAGCATCTTGTTCACCACACCGCCCAGAACGGCGACCACGATCTCCAGCGTGGCGTCGTCGGTGATCCGCAGGCCGGCGTGCGTGCGCTTGGCGATGCCGAGGCGTGCTAGGTGCGCATCGATGTGCTTCCCGCCGCCGTGCACCAACACGACCGGCTCGCCGCTCTTCCATGCCTTCGCCATTCCGCGGAGCACTTCCGCGCGCCGGACGGGGTCATCGAGGAGACTTCCACCCAGCTTGACCACTCTCACGCCAGGCCCTCCGTTTCCGGGAATCCGCACATGCGGTTGAAGTTTTGCACCGCTTGCGAGGCGGCGCCCTTCAGCAGGTTGTCGATCACCGACACGATCACCGCGCGGCGGCCGCCCTGCAGCAGCGTGAATCCGATCTCGCAGCGCGGCGTGTTGACGACGTCCTTCAACTCGGGCAACTGCCCCGCGGGGAGGATGCGCACGAACGGCGAGTTCTCGTAGGCGCGGGCGTACGTTTCCGTGATTTCGGCCGCCGTCATCGGATGCGCGAAGCCGACGTGAATCGTGGAAAGGATTCCCCGAAGCGTCGGCAGTAGATGAGGCACGAACACCAGCGGCGTCCGATCGCCGAGGCGGAGACCCTGGCGGATCTCCGGCTCGTGGCGATGCGTTCCCACCCCGTATGCCTTGAAATTGCCGTACAGCTCGGCAAAGGACCAGGAGAGATCTGCCTTTTTTCCGGCGCCGGAGACGCCGCTCTTGGAATCGCAGATCACCGGCTGATCGCGATCGATGACATAAGTCAGCGGCCGCAGCGCGAGGAGGATCGACGTCGGGTAGCAGCCGGGATTGGCGACGAGCCGCGCCGATTTCAGCTCGCCGTTGCACAGCTCGGTCAGGCCGTAGACCGCTTCGTCGAGCAGCGCAGGTCGTTGATGCGCAAAGCCATACCACGCCGGGTAGAGCGCGGGATCGGTCAGGCGGAAGGCGCCCGAAAGATCGATGACCCGCAGCCCGCCATCGAGCAGCTTCGGCACGAGCTCGGCCGACGCTTCGTTCGGCGTGGCCAGGAAGACAATTTCCGGCTGCGCGTCGAACAGCGCCTGCAGTACGAACGGCTGTGCGACGAGGTTTGGATACGCCGCGGTGACCGGCGCGGCTGCGCCGCCGCTCGACGAGAAGAGCGCCACCAGCTCCGCGCCGCGGTGGCGCGCCAAAATGGCGGTCAGCTCGGCGCCGGCATACCCCGTCGCCCCAACCACGGCTACACGTTTCGTTTCATGCACGGTCTGCATCATCAAGAACGTCCTATGCGCGCGCCCGGCGCGACGCGAGTTCGGCCGTCTGCTGCACGTGCTGGGCAAAGGCTGTCGCCGATCCCGGATGGCGAAAGGCGACGAAAATCGTGTCGTCGCCACCGACCGTTCCGAGCGCGTCCTGCGGCGGCGTAGCATCGAGCGCACTGGCCACCGGCTGGGCGGCGGCGGCAGGAGTCTTCAGCACCACCAGATTTCCGGCGGCCTCGGCGAAGATCACCGAGTCGCGGAGCAGATGCTCCAGGCGCTCTTCGCGCGCTTCCCGAACGGTAAACGGGGCGATGGGTGTGACCGAGGCGAGATCACCCGGCACGACGTAGCCGGCACCCGTCTTGGCCAGACCGAGCTCGCGGATGTCGCGCGAGAGCGTCGGCTGCGTGACGCGAAAGCCGCGCTTGCGAAGGATCGACAGCAACTCCTCCTGCGAGCGGACGGTCTGCTCGCGGACGGTTCTGAGGATCTCCTCCTGTCTTGCATGAATATTCACTAACTTGCATTTTTATGCAATGGGCCGCCGTTGTCAAGCAATTCCCACGGCTCACGTGGCCTGAGGATTGACACGTAGCGCCGGCTCCTAGCCAGCGCCGAGCCGACTGAGAGTCGGCTCTACGTTCAGAACAGCGCGATCTGCGTGTAACGCGCCGGGACCGCCGGGCGGGCGGGGCGGCGGCGTTCGATCTCGAAGATCCCGGCGGCCTGAGGATTGACACGTAGCGCCGGCTCTTAGCCGGCGCCGAGCCGACTGAGAGTCGGCTCTACGTTCAGAACAGCGCGATCTGCGTGTAGCGCGCCGGGACCGCCGGGCGGGCGGGGCGGCGGCGTTCGATCTCGAAGATCCCCGTGGCCTCCGATTGCGCTGCGATTCCCAGCTCCAGCTGCACGCCGTTGCGCGCGAGCAGTCCGGCGGCCATGTCGCGGACAATCGACTGGTGATTGTTCTTCTGCGACAGGTGAATCATGCAGAGGGTCTTCAGATCGGCGCACATCATTCGCTGCAGCGCCGTCATGGAGTCGTCATTCGAAAGATGTCCGACGCGCGACATGATCCGGCGTTTCAGCGGCCAGGGATAACTTCCCATCCGCAGCATGTCCAGATCGTGATTGGACTCGAAGAAGAGCCCGTCGCAATCGCGCAGATGCCGCAGCACCGCATCATCGACGTAGCCGAGGTCGCTGGCAATGCCGACGCGCGTACCGTCGTGCGCCTCGATCACGAAACAGGCGGGATCACAGGCGTCGTGCAGCGTCCGGCAGGCGTGGACGTTCAAATCGCCGATGGTGAACGTGCTGTTGTTGTTGAAAACGACCGTGCGCGTTTCGGCGCAATTGATGCTGCTGGCCTCGAGCGTGCCGCGGGTCAGGTAAATCGGAATCGACAGCTTGCCGGCGATCGACTCCGCTCCACGGATGTGGTCGTAGTGCTCGTGCGTGAGGATCACCGCCTGCACGTTCGTGATCTGGCGGCCGATCTGCTCCAGACGTCTCGCGGTTTCCCGCGGCCCGAAGCCGGCGTCGACCAGGACGGCCGTTCCGTCGCTCTCGAAGTAATAGGCATTCCCAGCGCTGCCCGACCCGAGCGGAGCGACGATCATGAATTGAAGATACGGGATTCGCCGACCAGCGACAACTATAATCGCGGCCCATGCCGATGGAACGCTTCGTCGTCGAGGGGGGGAGGCGGCTGGAAGGGACCATCCATCCCGGCGGCAACAAGAATGCGGCGCTGCCGATCCTGGCGGCGTGTCTTCTGACCGACGATCTGGTCACGCTGTCGAACGTTCCCGACATTCAGGACGTGCGGGTGATGCTTCAGATTATCGAAGGGCTTGGCGCGTCTGTCGAACGTCGCGACAAGAACGTGGTTCGCGTTCATGCGAAAGGGGAACTCTCGGCCACGCCCGATGCGCAGCTTTCGCGTCGAATCCGCGCTTCGATTCTCCTTGCCGGGCCGCTTCTGGCCCGTTGCGGATCGGCGATCATCACCAAGCCGGGAGGCGATGTCATCGGCAGGCGCCGCGTCGATACGCACCTTCTGGCGCTCCAGTCGCTCGGCGCGCAGATCGAGGTATCGGCCTACGAATACCGCATGAGCGCGCAGTCACTCCGCGGGAAGAAGATGTTTCTCGACGAGGCTTCCGTCACCGCGACGGAGAACGCCATCATGGCCGCCGTGCTCGCCGACGGAGAGACGACGATTTACAACGCTGCCGCCGAGCCGCATGTTCAGGATCTCTGCCGTTTTCTCAACACCCTCGGCGCGCAGATCGAAGGCATCGCCACCAATTTGCTGAGCATCCGCGGCGTGAACTCGTTGCGCGGCGGTGAGTTCACCATCCCGAGCGATCACATCGAAGTGGGCTCCTACATCGGACTGGCGGCAGTCACCCGCGGCGAGCTGCTCATCAAGGACGCCGTCCCCGAGCATCTCTACGCCATGCGCATGATGCTGGAGAAGCTCGGTGTCGAAGTGCTGGTGGAAGGAAATGATGTCCGCGTGCCGAAGGATCAGGAATTGCGCGTCCGCTACGACATCGGCGCCGCGGTGCCGAAGATCGATGACGGGCCGTGGCCGCTCTTTCCCGCCGACCTCCTCTCCATCATGGTCGTGGTGGCCACGCAGGCCGACGGCACGATCATGATCTTCGAGAAGATGTTCGAGTCGCGCCTCTTCTTCACCGACAAGCTGATCTCCATGGGGGCGCGCATCGTCCTGTGCGATCCGCATCGGGCCATCGTCGTCGGCGGCAACCGCCTCACCGGCGCCGAGATCTCCAGCCCCGACATCCGCGCCGGCATGGCCCTGCTGCTCGCGGCGCTGTGCGCTAAAGGCGAAAGCATCATCCACAATATTCATCAGATCGACCGCGGCTACGAGCGGATCGAGGAGCGGCTCAACCCACTCGGCGCGCGGATTGTGCGTGAAAGAGATGAATGACAACGATGAAGGATGAACGATGAACGGAATCGACAGCGGTTCATTGTTCATCGTTCATCGTTCATCGTTCGAATTTCGCCTTCCCCGCAATCGCTCCCTTCCCCTGCCCCACCCACCCGGCGTGATGGGCATCGTGAACGTCACGCCTGATTCGTTCTCCGACGGCGGCGTGCACTTCGATCACAGCAAGGCGGTACACGCCGCGCTGCAAATGCGGGAGGATGGGGCTGCGCTCGTCGATATCGGCGGCGAGTCCACGCGGCCGGGGGCCGAGCCGGTGCCGGTCGACGTGGAGCTGCAGCGCGTCATCCCGGTGATCGAGCAGATCCGGCGGCGGAGCGACGTGACGATCTCCATCGACACCACCAAGGCGCGCGTCGCGGCCGAGGCGCTCGCGGCCGGCGCTGACGTGATCAACGACATCTCGGCGATGCGCTTCGATCCGGAGATGCGCCCGCTCGCCGCGCGGAGCGGCGTGCCGGTGATCCTGATGCACATGCGCGGCGAGCCGCGGACGATGCAGACGAACATTCACTATGATGACGTGGTGCGCGAGGTCGGGAGTGCGCTGGTCGATTTCCGCGATGCCGCCATCGCCACGGGTGTCGATCGGTCGCAGATTCTCGTCGATCCGGGGATCGGATTCGGCAAGACGAGCGAGCACAATCTCGAGCTCCTGGCCTGCGCGCGCACGCTGACCTCCATCGCCCCGCTGGTCATCGGCGCATCGCGCAAGGCGTTCATCGGAACGCTTACCGGCCGGAGCGCCGGGGAGGGGCGCGCGGCCGGCTCGCTCGCCGCCGTCGCCGCCGCACATCGCGCCGGAGCGGCGCTGGTGCGAGTTCACGACGTGCGGCAGACCGTGGAGTTTCTCACCGTGTTGCGGGCCATCGTAGAAAGGGAACGATGAGTTGCCAGTTGGCAACCGGCCGGGAGGGCGGGAAGTGAACTGGTACGACCGCCTCCTCTCGCTCCATTTCACCTGGCGCGACGGCATCGACGTGCTGATTGTCGCCTTCATCATCTACAACATCCTGGCGCTGATCCGCGGCACGCGCGCGATGCAGATCTCCATCGGTCTTGCGGTCCTGGCAAGCACGTTCTTCGTCGCCCGGGCGTTCGACCTGCCGGCGCTCGAAGCGATCTCGCGCGAGATTCTGTTCTACCTGCCGTTCGTGATCATCGTTCTGTTCCAGCAGGAAATCCGGCGCGCCCTGGCGCGCATGGGCGGCAATCGACTGCTGGCATTTTTCGGCCCCGGCGTATCGACGACGGCCTTCGACGCCGTCGCCGATGCCAGCGACATTCTGGCCGCAAAGCGCATCGGCGCGCTCATGGCGCTGGAGCGGACGCAGAGCCTCCGCGCCTACGCCGAGGTGGCCAAACCGATCGATGCGGTGGTGACGGCCGAACTGCTCGTGTCGATCTTCACGCCGGGCGGCCCGCTGCACGATGGCGCGGTGATCATTCGCGGCAACCGGCTGATCGCCGCAGGCGCATTTCTTCCACTCATCGCTTCAGCCGACCCCAAGCTCGGGCATGGCACGCGGCACCGCGCCGCCCTCGGCTTGAGCGAAGAGAGCGACGCCTTGATCGTGGTCATCTCCGAGGAGAATGGATCGCTCGCCGCGGCGAGCGAGGGGACACTTCACGAGAATCTCGATCGGCAGGCGCTGCTCCGCCTGATGCATGAGCGGCTTCATTCGACGCGAGGAGCGGCGGCATGAAGGTCTGGCTGGCGAACTGGTCGCTGCGTCTGCTGTCGCTGTTCCTGGCGTTCGTCTTGTGGTTCGTCGTCTCCGGACCGCGCCGCGAGCCGGTTTCGGAGCGCGCCTTCGCCGCACCGCTGTCGCTCCTGCGCATGCCGCGCAACCTGGTGATTACGACGCCGGTGCCCGACACGGTGAGCGTTCGCCTGCGCGGCCGCGTCTCCGACCTGCGCGCCGTATCGTCGCAGAACCTCGAGGTGCCGCTCGACCTCGCGGCCGCGCAGCCGGGAAACGCCACCGTGACCCTGCTGCCGCGGGCGATCAACGTGCAGCCGCAGATCGAAGTCATGTCCATCGACCCGAACCAGCTCCATTTCCGGATCGAACAGATCCGGCAGAAGGTCGTCCCCATCCGTCCATTCCTTGTCGGCGAGCCGCCCGGCGGCTACGCCATCGGCGATGTGACCATGTCGCCCGATCATGCACTGGTCTCCGGTCCCGCTTCCCAGATCCGAAACATCAGCGAAGTGGCCACGGAGCGGATCATCATGACCGGCCGCACGGAGACGTTCGTGCAGAACGTCGCCGTGGTCTCCGATTCCGCGCTGATCCGGATCATCGATCCGCTTACCGCCGAAGTCACCGTGCCGCTGACAGCGGAGATCGGCCCTGCAGAGCCGTCGACGAAGGGAACCACCACCATCGGCGAGAAGAAGTCGAAGAAAAAAAAGACGCCATGAGAGTGCTTTTCGGCACGGATGGGATTCGCGGAAAGGCGCGGCAGTACCCCCTCGATCCGGCGACGATGGCGGCGCTGGGGGAAGCCCTCGCCCACCGCCTGCGAAGGACCACGACATCGCCGCGCGTGCTCATGGGAATGGACACGCGCGAATCGGGACCGGAGATCGCCCGCGCGCTCGCCGCGGGCATCCGCGCCGGCAGCGGAACAGCCCACTCCATCGGAGTCGTTCCCACGCCGGCCGTCGCGTACCTCTGCCGCACGTCGGATGCCGCGGCTGGCATTTCCATCTCCGCCTCGCACAATCCGTTCGACGACAATGGGGTGAAGATCTTCGGCCACGACGGCATGAAGCTGCCGGACGCGGACGAGGAACAGATCGAGGACGAGATGCGCGCGCTGCGCCGTGACAGCGCCAACGTTCCGCGGATCGAATTGTGCGACGATCACGACCTCATCGAAAAATACGAGCAGTTCCTCGTCAGCGGCGTGGCGCCGAACGCGCTCCGCGACATCCGCGCGGTGCTCGACACCGGAAACGGAGCGGCGTACCGCATCGCTCCGGAAGTCTTCCGGCGAGCCGGCGCGGACGTTCGGGTGATCAACGATCAGCCGAACGGAAAAAACATCAACGAGGACGCCGGCGCGCTTCACCCGGAGAGGCTGGCGAAGGTCGTCGTCGAGCAGAAGGCGCACTTCGGCGTGGCCTTCGACGGCGATGCCGATCGCGCCATCTTCGCCGATGACGCCGGACGAATCCGCAACGGCGACGAGATCATTTACCTCTGGGCCCAGCGCCTGAACCGCGAAGGAAAACTCGCCGGCGCGTGCGTGGTCACCACCGTCATGTCGAACTTCGGATTCGAGCAGCAGTTGCGGCGCGACGGCATCGAGCTGCGCCGCGCGCAGGTTGGCGACAAGTACGTCCTCGAGCTGATGCTCGAACGCGGCGCCATCCTGGGCGGCGAGCAGTCGGGCCACGTCATCGACCTCACCGTCCACACCACCGGCGACGGCATCCACACCGCGCTCGTCTTCGCCGCCCTGCTGGCCGGTGCGGGCCGCCCCTTCTCCCGCCTGAAGACCTTCGATCCGATGCCCCAGATCCTCCTCAATCAGCCGGTGGGCTCGAAGCCGCCCCTCGAATCGCTTCCGCGCGTGCAGGAAGCCCTGGCAGCGGCCGAGAAGGATCTCGGTGCGGCCGGCAGGATTCTGGTCCGCTACTCCGGAACTGAAAATAAAGTTCGTGTGATGGTGGAAGGTCCTGACGAATCAATGATTAAGCAGATCGCAGAACAGCTCAGAGAGACCCTCCAGCAGGAGATCGGCTGACACCGAAAACTCTGGCATAACGGAGAAGCGGCCGCTATACTGCGCCATTCATTTTTCGCCCTTTCGCGGAAAGAGGATCGGGATGGCAAAGGTGCAGGGGAAGAAGACCGCCGCCGGCGCAAGGAAGCGCCCCGGCAAGAAGGCGGCGCCGCGGCCGTCGCACGCGAAAGCAGCATCGAGAAAACCGGCCCGTAAGGGTCCTGCGGCGAAGAAGAAACCGCCGAAACCGGCGGCGCGCCCGGCACGTAAGGCGCACGCCACTCCGCGGGTCGCCGCCGCGCATGCGCATCCGCCAGCGCACAAGCCTGCCGTCAAGCACGTATTGGCGCCCCATCCACCCGCACCCGCCCCGGAGAAGAAGCGATCCCGACGCTCGCGGCCGCGCGTGCACTCGACCGGAGTGGCGGTGGCGGCGTGGTTCACACAGGGTGAAAAGCCGCGCCCGTCTTCGTTCATCCCGGCGCCGCCGCGCGCCGAAGCGCCGTCGCTGGTCGCCGCTCCGCCGGCATCCTCCGACCGGCTGGTGGCCACACACGAACTGACCGAGTTCGCCGTGCGCACCGTTCCCGTTCGCGTCGATGTCGAGGCGGGAGCGGGACGTGTCCACCTGGCCATCAACCCCGACGAGGTGACGCTGCGCGTCGGCGAGGGCATCGAGTGGGATTTCCGCTACGTCGGGGGCGCGGACGTGATCGTCGACGAGCTGCTGATCGAATTCGAGAAGCCGTCGCCGTTCCTGCAATCGACTTTCCGTTCACGACGCCCGGGAACCGCGCGCCCGCATCGCCAGCTCTCCGGCCCTGCGCAAAAGAGCGCCGCGGGGAAGAAAGTCCGCTACGCCATCCGCGCCAGCAATTCGTTCAAGAGCGAGATGGCCGTGGCGCGGCCCTCGGTCACCATCACCGCGTGATTTCGCGTGGAGACCGGCGCTCGCTCGCTTACGGCGCGATCGTGAAATCGTCGAACTCGATGACCGAGTCCGCCTTTGTCCAGAGGCCGACCCGGCCTGACTGGAACGTATCGTCCCGCGCATCGAGCACTTTCTGGCCGTCAAACCAGACGACGAAGTGATTGCCGCGCGCTTCCACCTTCACGGTGTGCCACACCCGAGTGGCAACCTTAACCGTGTGGTTCTGAAACGCCCGGCGACTGCCGTTGATCACGTGATAGATCGTGCAATTGTCCTCGTCGGCATTGCAACGGGTGACGTAGTAGTTGTTGACGTCGCGATATCGCCACACCAATCCGAAACCCTGGTCCACTTCGCCTTCCAGCGGACGAGCGCGTACGGTGAGCGTCACATCACGCAGGGATTCATTCTTCACGACGGCAATGGGGAACCGATAGTCCGTCCTGTCCGCGCTCGACTGCAGCAGGACATGATTGTTGCCTCCGCCTCGCTCGAGTTCCACGGCCCACGTTCCTTCGGCACCACGGCCGGTGCGGGCAAACTCAAAATCGGCCGGTGATGCACCGACCGCATCGTTCTCGAATGTGAAGACGCGCGTCTTCGGAGTGTCGGCAGCGACGACCGCCAAGGCGACGATCAGACTGAGCGGAAACGCCATGGTCTGCAACGAGCGCATGTTGATCCCTCCTTCAGTGGAGCAGCCATTGCGGATGAATGTGCTGGTACGTGAGGACCCCGATGACGCCGCCGGCGAGCACGACGAACGGTTCCGGCAGCTTTTTCCAGACCACGATCACCACGAGGCTGATGATTCCGACAGTAACCGTCAGCCAGTCGCCAATCGCTTCCTTTCCGACGAGATAAGTCGTGCCCACGAGCACGCCGACTACGGTCACGCCAACCGCGCGAATGAATCCGGCCAGCCGCGGATGGTTGTAATAGCGCAGGAGGATCGGTGTGGCCAGGACGGTGAAGAGAACAGGCGGCGAGAAGATGCCGATCGTTGCCGCGAGCGCGCCGACGAACCCGTCCAGTAAGTAGCCGACGAACGTCGCGGTGATCACGACCGGTCCCGGCGAGATCATTCCGATAGCGACCGAATCGAGGAATTCCCTGTTGCCCAGCCAGTGATACTGATCGACGACTTGTGTCTTGAGGAAGGGCACGATCACCAGGCCGCTGCCGAAGACCAGCAGGCCGGTCTTGAAGAAAAAGAGAAAGAGTTTCGCCGTCGTGCCGGAGAAGCCGCTCGCTGCAACAGGCAACAGCGCCATCGCACGCAGGCGGCTATCCGCGAGCGATGCCGCGGCCGTGGCTGACACTTTAGGTCGTCGGAAGACGAATGCGCCGATCAGTCCGGCCATGACGAACATGAGCGCCAGCTCCCTTTGCACGATCACGGTGATCGCACAAGCAACGACGGCAAAGATCCACGCGAGGCGATCCTGACGGAGAGTTCGCCGGCCGAGATTCCAGCACGCCTTGAGGATCAACGCGACGACGACCGGTGCGACGCCGTAGAAGAGCGCGCGGAGTTGCCAGTTGCCCGCAAACCGGACGTACAGCCATGCGGTGAGCGTCACGATGAGAAATGGCGCGAGACCGAAGGCGATCGCCACCGCAAGACCGCCAACGACGCCGAACCGGACATATCCGCAGAAGACGCCGAGCTGGTATGCGAGTGGCCCGGGACACGCAGCGGCGAGCGCCAGGCCGTTCTCGTACTCCTCGGCCGTGAGCCAGTCGCGCGTTTCGACGAGATCGCGCCGCATGGAGTTCGCCAGCGCGACCGGACCGCCGAAACCGAGTGCGCCGAGCCTTAGAAAGTAAAGAACGAACTGCCCAAGCGTGGGCGCAGCGCGTTCGTCAGAAGGACTCATACGAGCGGCTCAGTCGAGCTGTTTCGGTTGCCACGCGCGGATCTCTTTGATCAATGTCTGACCCGCACACACTTTCTCTAAGTGTGACGCAAGTGTATCACCGGTTTTCATAGTACTGATACAGTTGCTCTATCGTGTCCGACTGGCTGCTCCTCATTCACCAGCTTCCACCCACGCCGAACTATCTGCGTGTGAAAGTCGCTCGCCGGATGCAGCGAATCGGAGCAGTAGCCATCAAGAACACGGTCTACGCGCTTCCTGCGACCGAGAGCACGCTGGAGGATTTCCAGTGGACCATTCGCGAGATTCGGGCCGAGGGAGGAGAGGCGAACCTGTTTGAAGCGCGCGTCATTGAAGGACTCACTGACGGCGAGATTCAGCAGCTCTTCAAGTCGGCACGCGATGAGGACTACGAGGAGATTGCAGCCGAGGCGCGCGGGCTTCAGCGGGAAGATCGTCAGCAATTGGCAGTCGAGATCGTGCGACTGAGGAAACGGATCGCCGATGTGCAATCGATCGATTTCTTCGGGGCGCCGAAAGGGCAGATCGCAGTGGCACTGGTGGAAGAACTGGCCCTAGTGGTTGAAGATTCGACGCACGCTGCATCCGAAGCAGAGACCATCGAGACGTATCGCGGACGAACCTGGGTGACGCGCGCCGGCGTGCACGTCGACCGGATGGCCAGTGCGTGGCTCATCCGCCGCTTCGTCGATCCTGACGCTCGGTTCAAGTTCGTGACTGGGAAGCAATACGCGCCGAAGGATGGCGAGGTGCGCTTCGACATGTACGACGCTGAATTCACCCATGATGGCGACCGCTGCACATTCGAGGTGCTGGCCGATCGCATGCGTCTCAACGATTCGGCGCTTTGCGCCATCGCTGAGGTGATCCACGACATCGACCTCAGAGAGACGAAGTTCGATCGGGCCGAGACTGCCGGCATCGCGGTACTCGTCGCCAGCATCGCCATGGCGCATCGCGAGGACCAGGCGCGAATCGATCGGGCATCCGAAGTATTCGACGACCTCTATGTCTATTACCAGAAGAAAAGGCGGTAATCATGCTCAGGATCCATCAGATCAGTGCGATGGTTTTCCTTCTCGTTGCGGCGGCTGCCTGCGCGCAGCCGTTCTCCGGCGAGACGATTGCCATCGCGAACGACACAAGAGGCATCGGTTTTGATGACCTTCGTTACTCGCCGTCGCTGCACCGCGTGCTCGTTCCGGCGGGTCGCTCGGG
>JBGPFD010000021.1:0-26301 GCA_041483175.1 Thermoanaerobaculia bacterium
GAGTCCATTGCCGATGAGGAGCTCCGGCCGAAGCAGCAACGCGATCGATCGTTTTATGCCGGACAGCACATCGAGGTGATGCCCGGCGGATCGCTGCGGCAACTCCCCGGACCGTGGAATGCGCTGGGGCGGATCAAATTCAACATGCCGAATCCCTTCCGCGTTTATCTTCACGACACGCCGGCGAAGGAGCTCTTTTCGCGGCAGACGCGCGCCCTCAGCCATGGCTGCATCCGGCTCGAGCGGCCGATCGACTTTGCGCTCTACCTCCTTCGCGATCAGCGGCTGTGGAATCGCGATTCACTCGACGCCGCAATTGCAGCCGGCCGCGAGCGCGTCATCCGGCTGTCGAATCCCGAGCCGGTATATGTTCTCTACTGGACGGCGTGGGTTGGCGACGACAGCCACGTCGAATTTCATCGCGACGTATACGGGCGCGACGCCGGCCTGGCCCGCGCGCTCCGATCGCCGGTGATCGCCAGGCCGTAACTGCCTTCCTTTTCCATCAACTCGTAGAAGCGCGCGTCACCTCGGCGCGGCCCGCCGGTCACTGACTGGCAACGGCAAAGGTGCGAATAAAGAAGCGGAGGTGCGTATGAGTCCTGCGCAAGAAACGGAACGGATGTCGTACCTGCGCGAATGGGGATTCGACGTCGCGGCATTCGAGGCGAAGGCAAAGAAATCGCTCGAAAACGCGCGCGGCGATCTGAGCGAAGTGACCGGCGTGCTGCGCCAGACGCTGGCGAAGACGAAGCAGATCCTGCTCGACCTGCAGAAAACGCGCGAGCCCGTCGCCGCCGAGCTGAAAAGCGGATTCGAACGCGCCTGGGACGAGATCGAGCAGGGATTTACGCGCGCGCGGCAGAAGATGCGCGAGTCGCGCACGGCACCGGCGGGCGATCCGGACGACGACCTGCCTGGCTGAACGACTCGGTCCGGCGAACGGGCGGGTTGGCGGGAGGATTCGATGGAACCGAGGAAACTCCTGGTCGTCTATGCCACCACTGACGGGCAGACCGAGAAGATCGCCCGACGCATTACGGACGTTGCTGCTTCCCAGCCCCTGGTCGAATCGGCGGCCTTCGACGTTCGGACCGTTGCACCGGCCGCGATCACGTCGTGTGATGCAGTCGTGCTGGCCGCGTCCGTTCGCTTCGGGCGGCATCAGCGCGCAATGCTGCGCTTTGTCAGAAAACATCGCCAGTTCCTGGCGAGCAAACGCACCGCATTCGTTTCAGTCAGCGGCGCCTCGGCCTCTCCCTCGGGGCGCGAGGTGGCGAAAGAATACGTTGCCGCCTTTCTCCGCAAAGCGGGCTGGTTCCCCGATGTCGTGGAACTCGTCGCAGGGGCTACTCTATTCACCCGCTACAACCCCCTGCTCCGGTTCATCATGCGGCGAATTGCCGCCTCGCGCGGCCTGGACAGGGACACGCGCCGCGATTTCGAATACACCGACTGGAACCGCGTCGACCAGTTCGCCCGATCGTTCGTTTCACAGGGCACGGCGAAGGTCGCCTGAAGGCCTGATCGGCAGCGCGAGCGCGGCGATCAGCGATCACAGGCGCCCTGTGACCGCCTCCACGGTTTTGCTGCGCCGGAACATGTAAAGCAACGCTCATGCAGAACCGGGACATCGGCCGCACGCTCCGCGAATTTGCTCTCTTCCTGGAAATTGATGGTGTGGAGTTCAAGCCGCGCGCGTACGAAAAGGCGGCGCTGGCGATCGAAGCGCTCGATCGTCCGATCGAGCAGGTCCACGCCGAAGGCGGCAGAAAGGCCCTGCAGCAGATTCCGAGCATCGGAGAGGGCATCGCCGAGCGCATCGAGGAGCTGCTGAAAACTGGACGCTGCCACGAGCTGGAGGCGATGCGCCGCAAGACACCGGTGGACGTGATCGAGCTCGCCTCGATCGAAGGCCTGGGGGCGCAGAAGATCCGCGCGCTCTACAAGAGCCTGAAGATCAGGACGGTCGACGATCTGGAGAAAGCGGCGCGCGCGGGGAAGATCCATTCCCTCCAGCACTTCAAAGCAAAGAGCGAGCAGAACATCCTGCAGGGCATCGAGTTCTATCGCCAGGCCGTGGCGCGTCACCCGATCGGGACGGTGCTCGACCTCGCGGAGTTGATCGAGAAGCGCCTGGCCGCCGTTGCGGGCGTGAAGCAGGTGGCCATCGCCGGATCAATCCGGCGGCGGAAAGAGACCATCGGCGACTTCGACGTGCTCGTCGCGTCGACGCGGCCTGTCGACGCGGTTCAGGCGTTCGTCGGACTTCCCGAGGTGGCATACGTGTACGCAAAAGGGAGAACGAAAACGCTGGTGCGCCTGCATAACGGCATGGACGCCGATCTGCGCATCGTGCCCCAGAAGAGTTTCGGTGCCGCGCTTCTCTATTTCACCGGCAGCAAGGCGCACAACATCGCCGTCCGCCGGATCGCCCAGGACCGCAAGCTGAAATTGAGCGAGTACGGTCTTTTCCGCGGCAGGAAGATGATTGCCGGACTGACGGAGAAGGAAATCTACGAAGCGCTGGGGCTGCCGTTCATCCCGCCGGAGCTTCGCGAAGATGCCGGCGAGGTGGAGGCCGCACGATCGGGGGCCCTTCCCCACCTGATTGAGGCGCGGGCCCTCCGCGGCGATCTCCAGACGCAGACCAAGGCGAGCGATGGCACCGCTTCGATCGAGGAGCTGGTCGAGGCGGCGCAGGCGCTCGGCCTCGAGTACATCGCCATCACCGATCACACGCGCGACCTGGCGATGGCGCGCGGCGCCGATGAGAAGAAACTTCGCCAGCAGGCCCACGAAATCGCCGCCCTCAATGCGAAGCTGCACGGTTTCCGGGTGCTGAGCGGAGCGGAGGTCAACATCCGCCGCGACGGTTCGCTCGACATTCGCGACGAAACGCTGGCAACGCTCGACGTCGTAGGGGTGGCGATCCATTCGTACTTCGATCTCTCTCGCGACGAGATGACCCGCCGGGTCATCAGAGCGATGGAGAATCCGAACGTCGACATCCTTTTCCACCCCACGGCGCGCCAGCTCGGAAAGCGCGCGCCGATCGACATCGACGTGGACGCGGTCATCGCCGCGGCGGCCCGCACGGGAACGATTCTGGAGATCAACGCGCAACCCGACCGGCTCGACCTCGCCGATGCGCAGGTGCGCCGCGCGCGTGAGGCGGGGGTGAAGATGAGCATCGACTCCGACGCGCACAACAGCGGCGATCTCCGCTTCCCGCGTCTCTTCGGCATCTCGGTCGCCCGGCGCGGCTGGGCCACCGCCAAAGACGTCATCAACACGCTGCCGGTCGACGCGATGCTGGCCGCATTGAAACCGCGGCCCGTGGCCCGGCGGAAAGCCGCCGCGTGATCCGATGAATCCGCAACAGGCGCGCAAGCGCATCGACGGGCTCACCGCGGAGATCAACGAGCACGACTACCGCTACTACGTGCTCGACCATCCCACGATTTCAGACGCCGAGTACCACGCTCTGCGTCGCGAGATCGAGGAGCTGGAGAAGAAGCATCCCCAGCTCGGCGCGATGGCCTG
Organism: Thermoanaerobaculia bacterium; assembly: GCA_041483175.1. Lineage (GTDB taxonomy): Bacteria > Acidobacteriota > Thermoanaerobaculia > Gp7-AA8 > Gp7-AA8 > Gp7-AA10. The sequence goes on from JBGPFD010000021.1 coordinate 3,547, forward strand.
AGGTCATCTCGTGAACGCAATCGATGAATCTGTATCCGAAGACCAACGGTCCGACGCGGAACGGTTGCTGGAAATCACTCGCACGGTGGCGACCGAGCTTCATCCGCAGATGCACCTCGATGAAAGCGGCGGTCTCGATCAGTCTCTCGACGCCGATTTCGGCCTCGACAGCCTCGCCCGCGCGGAGCTGATCCAGCGAATCGAATCGAAATTCGGATTGGAGCTCCCCGACGCCCTTCTCTCGTCGGCAGAAACGCCGCGCGACCTTCTCTATGGACTTTCCCGAACGCGCCGCCAGGCCGCGGTGACCGCCGCGGCACCGCTTCGCGCCGTTCGGGAAGTCGAAGGCTTCGCCCAGGCCACGTCGCTCATCGATGTTCTCCAGCAGCACCTCGACCGTCGTCCCGACCAGATCCACATCCGACTCCTCAGCGAAGAGGCGGAGGAGGAGATCACCTATCGCGATCTCGACATCGGAGCGCGCCGAGTCGCTGCCGGCATTCTCCAGAGCGGCGCGCGCCCGGGCGAAACGATCGCCATGATGCTGCCGACCTGCAGCGACTACTTCCTGACGTTTTTCGGCGTCATCGCCGCCGGTGCCATTCCTGTTCCGATGTATCCGCCAGCGCGCCCGACACAGATCGAGGATCACCTGACGCGACACGCAGGAATCCTGAGAAATGCCGAGGCGACGTTGCTGATCAGCGTTGGCGCCACGGAACGCGCCGCGCACCTGCTCAAACAACATGTCCCATCGATCCGAACGATCGCATCGCCCGCGGAGTTGTCGAGCCACGGCGAGCTGCCGTCATTGCCACCCTGCGGATCGGAGCAAACCGCGTTTTTGCAATACACCTCCGGGAGCACCGGAAACCCGAAAGGCGTCGTGCTCACCCACGGCAATCTGCTGGCCAACCTCCGCGCGATCGGCAAGGCGATCCATCCGTCGGCCGACGACGTTGTGGTGAGCTGGCTGCCGCTTTATCACGATATGGGCTTGATCGGCACCTGGCTCGGGAGCTTCTACTACGCGTTTCCGCTGATTTCGATGTCGCCGCTGCACTTCCTCGCACGTCCCAGCCGATGGCTGCGGACGATCGACCGGTTTCGCGCCACCATTTCCGCCGCGCCGAATTTCGCGTATGAACTGTGTGCCACGAAAGTTCCAGACAGCGAGATCGAAGGGCTCGATCTCTCTTCATGGCGGATGGCAACGAACGGCGCGGAAGCGGTGAGCGTCGAGACGATCCGGCGCTTTACCGCGCGGTACGCTCCGCTAGGGTTTCGGCCTGAGGCGATGGCGCCGACCTACGGACTGGCCGAATGCTCGGTCGCGCTGACAATCCCGCCACTGGGGCGCGCACCGTTGATCGAGCGCGTCAGCAGGCAGAGTTTCACGACCGAGGGCATCGCCGTTGTTTCCGATGAACCCGATGCCCTCCAGTTCGTCGGCTGCGGCGAGCCGCTCCCCGACCACGAGGTACGCGTCGTCGGAGTTGGAGATATCGAGCTTCCGGAGCGTCGTGAGGGCCGCATCCAATTCCGCGGACCCTCGGCAACGAAGGGTTACTACCGCAACGAAGCGGAAACGCGGCGAATGCTGCACGGCGAGTGGCTCGATTCCGGCGACCTCGGCTACCTCGCCGGTCGCGAGCTGTTCGTCACAGGCCGCGCAAAGGACGTAATCATTCGCGCCGGGCGCCACATTTATCCTCAGGAGATCGAGGAGGCGGCCGGAAATATCGCCGGCGTCCGCAAAGGGTGTGTGGCCGTTTTCGGCTCACGCGATGCCGCGTCGGAGACGGAACGGGTCATTGTGGTGGCGGAGACGCGCGAAAAGGATCGCCATGCGCAGGGCATAATCGAAACCGCGGTACGGACCGCGGTCCTCGATGCCTGCGGAATCCCTCCTGATGAAGTGGTGCTCGCGGCGCCGTACTCGGTCCTGAAGACTTCGAGCGGAAAAATTCGCCACCGGGCAACCGCTGATGCCTATGCGAGCGCCACACTGGGACAGCCGCCGCCGGTGTGGCGACAACTGGCCCGGCTCGAACGCGCCTCGCTGCGGCCGCGACTGATTCGGATGTTAAGATTCATGCGCGAGCGGATGTACGCGTGGTACGCACTCGGAGTCACCGCTCTCGCCGCTCCGCTGGTCTGGTCCTCGATCGTAAGCGCCCCGCGGCGGAACTGTCAGCGCCTGCTGCAACGCGAGTCTCGAGCCCTCCTCCGCATCCTCGGCATTGGTGTCGTCGTCAGCGGAACCGAGAACCTTCCGCCGGGCCCCTGCATCTTCGCTGTCAATCATGCCAGCTATCTCGATGGCGTCATCGTTTCTGCCGTGTTGCCGTCCGACGCGACGTACGTGGTGAAGAAGGAGTTTGCGCGGCGTTTCATCGCACGCACGTTCTTTTCTCGCATCGGCTCGATGTTCGTGGAGCGATTCCAACCGAAAGGCGGAGTCGAGGACACGGAACAACTGGACGCTGCTGCACATCGCGGCAAGTCTCTGGTGATCTTCCCGGAAGCGACCTTTGGCCGGATGCCAGGCCTGCTCCCTTTCCGCACCGGCGCATTTCTCGTCGCTGCCCGCGCCGGACTTCCGATCGTGCCGGTGACCCTGCGCGGCACGCGCGCCATTCTTCGCGGCGACGAATGGTTCCCGCGGCATGGGTCGGCCGAGGTGATCATCGGCGAGCCGATCGTCCCCATCGGCAGCGATTGGGCCGCGGCTGTGGAACTCCGGCAGAAGGTTCGTGCCGAAATTCTCACGCATTGCGGCGAACCCGACCTGGAACGGCCGCTCCGCTGATTGCCGGTCGTGAACTGGCGGTGAAAAACAAATCAGTTACTGCGGATGGGCCACCGGCGTCTTGGTGTCGGTCAGCACTTTAATATCCGTGGCAATGTTCATCCCATGGTGCATGCTGTAGGTCACTTCGACATGGTCACCTGGCTTCAACGGTGCGCCGGCGAGCTTCGTCTGATCGCTCCAGTGGACCAGAATCTCGGTCTTTGTCTTGTCGTTCTTGATAGTCACTTCCTTCGCGTCGTCACGCGCAGTAATCACCTCGCCGCGGAAGGTTTTGTTGTGGGTGCTCTTCGCCATTGCCGGCGTTACGATCAAGGCGAACGCCACAATGGCGGCAATGGCAAGCAGGACTCGCTGTTTCATACCAGTCTCCTTTAACAGGCCACCAGTTCACGACCAAGCAAAAGTCTATAGACCACATGCTCTGCGGCGGCGCAGCGAGGTGCATCACGCGATGGTCCTGCCGGCCGTCACTCGATCCTGGGCCATGGCTCACGGGCACATCGCGACGTGACGCCGTATACCCGTGCGGCGTGGCACGAGTCACGGCAGGAAGTCCGATAGAAGCCCGAAATAAGCAACCGGGGCGCTTATGATGCACACACAGTTACTGTTCAAAGACGCGGCGCGGACGAAAGTGCTCGCCGGCGCAACGATTCTCGCCGACGCCGTTCGAGTGACTCTCGGCCCCAAGTCGAAGAGCGTTCTCGTCGAGAAAAAGTTCGGATCCCCGCTGGTCTGCAATGACGGCGTGACCATCGTCAAGGAGATTCACCTCGAAGATCACGAAGAGAACCTTGGCGCGCAGATGTTGCGTGAGGCGGCGGTACGCACCAGCGACGAAGTCGGCGACGGCACCACCACGGCAACCATTCTCGCGCACGCCATCTACTCCGAAGGGCTGCGCAACATCGTCGCCGGCTCCAGCGCCATCGACGTGAAACGCGGCATCGACCGCGGCGTTTCGGTCGTCGTTGCCGAGCTGAAGAAGTTCGCCCGTCCCGTGGCCAGCCGCGTCGAGAAAGAGCATGTGGCCACCGTCTCGGCGCACAACGACCGAGCCATCGGAGCCATGGTCGCCGATGCCGTCGAGCGCGTCGGCCATGAAGGCGTCGTTTCCGTCGAGGAGGCCAAAGGGACCGACACGACCGTGGAAGTCGTGGAAGGACTTCAATTCGACCGTGGATTCCTCTCCGCATACTTCGTCACCAACCCGGAGAAGATGCAGGTCGTTCTCGAGCAGCCGCTGATCCTGATCCACGACCGGAAGATTTCGCAGCTCAACGACCTTCTGCCGCTGCTCGAAGGGATCGTCAAGCGCGGCAGCCCGCTCATGGTCATCGCCGACGACGTCGACGGCGAAGCGCTGGCTACCCTGGTGGTCAACAAACTGCGAGGGGCGCTGCTCGCGGCGGCGGTCAAGGCGCCGGGATTCGGCGACCGCCGCAAGGAGATGCTGCAGGACATCGCCATTATCACCGGCGGCCACGTCATCTCCGAGGAGCAGGGGATGAAGCTCTCCGGCGCAAAGTCGGAAGACTTGGGGCGGGCGGCGCGAGTGGTCATCGACAAAGAGACCACCACGATCGTCGGCGGCGCCGGGGAGAAAGCTGCAATCGAGGGGCGATGCAACGAAATCCGCCAGCAGATCGAGAAGAGTACCTCCGATTACGACCGCGAAAAATTGGAGGAGCGGCTGGCGAAGCTGTCGAGCGGCGTCGCCGTGATCCGCGTCGGGGCCCATTCCGAGGCCGAGCTGAAAGCCGCGCGCGACGCGTTCGAGAACGCCATCAACTCGACTAAGGCGGCCATCGCCGAGGGCATGGTTCCCGGCGGCGGCGTGGCGCTGCTCCGCGCAATTTCAGCGGTCAAGATGGTTGAGGCCGAGGCCGCGGGCGACGAGAAGATCGGACTTCGCGTTTTGCGCCTCGCTTTGGAAGCGCCGACGCGGCAGATCGCCGAGAACAGCGGGGTCGACAGCGGGGTCGTGGTCGACAAGGTAAGCAACGCCTCAGGGAACAGCGGATTCGACGCCGCCACCGGAGAGTATGTCGACATGCTGGAGAGAGGCATCATCGATCCGGTCAAAGTCGTCCGCATCGCCTTGGAGAACGCTGCCTCGGTTGCCGGCGTGCTGCTGCTCAGCGAGGCGACGCTGACCGAAGTCGGCGAAGAACGCGAGGAGCACGCCGTCGTCCAATGAGGAGGCAAACGCCATGACTCACGATGAATTTGTCGGACAAGTGCAGCATCGGGCACATTTGCCGTCCCGCGGCGATGCAGAAACGATCATCCGGGCGACACTCGAAACGCTCGGCGAGCGGCTGCAGAAGCACGCCGCGGCGCACGTCGCCGCGCAGTTGCCGCTGGAAATCGGGCGCCATCTGAAAGGCGCCGATCATTTCGAGCACCTCACTCTTCATGATTTCTATCAGCGCGCCGCGGAGCGCGAAGGCACGGACTACGAGAAGGCGGTCTTTCACACGCAGGTCGTGCTCGACACGCTGCGCGAGGCGATCACGCCCGGAGCGGTCAAGAAACTGCAGAAGCAGATGCCTCAGGAATTCCAGGAGTTGCTGCTGCACGCGACTGTGTGATGTCCCAATTAGGAACCATCGTTCGATCCGTCCCCATGACCTCCCGCGAATTCTGGACCGCGGCAAGAGGAGATCTGACCGGCCTTCCCGGCGGGGATCTCTAGTGACGCCGTGCACATCGGAGTGGCGACTTCTCTGCGTACCAGCGGCCTGATTGCGCCGGCAATTCATGATGTGGCAACGAAAAGCGTCGATCAAGTCATGGCCGCGCTCCGCGACCTGGTGAACAGCGTCCGCGCCGGTGGCCTGCCCAGCTCGGAGCTGTTGGATCCGACGATCACCGTCACGAACCTCGGTGAGCGAGGCTGCGCGACCGTCTATCCGGTCATCTATCCACCACAAGTGGCAATTGTCAGCTTCCGTCGATCACGGAAGAAGCATGGGCGGAGAACGGCGCGAAGTGACTCCGGCCGTCTGCGAACGCTCGACGGATGCGTGACGTATCTCGCGGCGAAGACTTCGTGAGAGCCGTCACATCCGGACTGCTCGAAGCGACACTGACACGACAGCGGCAAGGCAGGATCTTCAAAGAAAGCGAGGCTGCCATGATTACCGAAAAAGTCCGTAGATTTCTCGACGACAACCAGATCAAGTACGCGGTCATCGATCATTCTCCGGCGTACACGGCACAGGAGATCGCCGCATCGACGCACATTCGCGGCCGCGAGTTGGCCAAGAGTGTCATGGTGAAAATCGACGGCGGCATCGCCATGGTCGTGTTGCCCGCCTCCAAACGCGTGTCCATCGACGAGCTGCAACGTGTCACGGGAAAGAACGGGATACGGCTGGCGCAGGAGGACGAGTTCGTCGATCTCTTTCCTGACTGCGAACGAGGCGCCATGCCACCCTTCGGCAATCTTTATGGTGTCGAGCTTTACGTCGATCCCGATCTGGCCAAAGACGACATGATCGCCTTCAACGCCGGCACGCACACGGAAGTGGTGCGCATGCACTATGCCGACTTCGAGCGTCTCGCCAAGCCAAAAGTGCTGATCGCCACCGCCTGATCACCTCGAAGAGTGCGCAGTATGAAGTCGAGGCACACCATCGCGTTCCTCGGAGACGTCATGCTTGGGCGTGGTGTCGACGAGCAGATTCCCCATCACAGGCCGGAGTCATTCTGGGGGACAACGCTCCCAATCCTGCGCGGGACCGACGCGGTGATCGCGAATCTCGAATGCGCGATCACGTCATCGAAGCAGCCGTGGTCAAGAACACCGAAAATGTTTTTCTTCGGTGCTCGTCCTGCTGCGATCAAGGTGCTGGAGGCAGCGAACATCCGCTGCGTTGCGCTGGCCAATAACCACATTCTCGATTATTGCGAGCAGGGACTGCTCGACACGCTGCGCCATCTGGACGCGGCGGGAATCGGCCATGCCGGAGCGGGACGGACGCGCTCCGAGGCGGAGATGCCGGCCATCGTTCGGCTGACGGGTCTCACCATCGCCATGGTCTCTCTTACAGACAACGAGCCGGCATTCGCCGCGACCGAAAAGCGTGCGGGGACGAACTACCTCGACATCGAGGTCGAGCGAGAGCCGCGGACTCGCCTCATGGCGATGGCCGAGGCGTGTCGCGATTCCGGTGCTGACATCTCCGTTCTCTCCCTGCACTGGGGTCCAAATATGGTGACGTCTCCGTCCAAGGTCTTCTGTGCATTCGCTCGCGCGGCGATCGACTGCGGCTTCGATCTCATTCACGGTCATTCCGCGCATCTCTTTCAAGGCGTGGAGATCTACCGCGAGCGGCCGATTTTCTACGACACCGGAGACCTCATCGACGACTACGCCTTCGATGAGATCCTGCGCAATGACTGGTCGTTCATTTTTCTCGTCGACGTGACCGGCAAGAGGATCGAACGGTTCCGCATGGTTCCGGTGCGCCTGAACTTTGCGCGTGTCGATCTCGCCGAAGGAGACGAGCGCGAGGCGATCTCTCGCCGGATGATCAACGCCTGCGGCGCGCTCGGCACGAAGATCGAACTGGCGGACGGTCTGCTGCACGCCACCACCACACACGCGGTGACGGCTGCGTAAAGGAGACATCATGCAAATCAGCGAAGTGATGACCACCGATCCGGTATGCGCGACTCCGGAGACCCCACTGCAGGAGATCGCGGCGCTGATGACCGAGCATCGCTGCGGCGCCATTCTGATCCTTCAAAATGGAACGATCGCCGGCATCATCACCGACCGCGATATTGTCTGCCGCGCCATTTCGCGCTGCTTGAACCCGCTCACGCTCACCGCGGCGGACGTGATGACACGACGCGTGGCCACAATCCACCCGGAGCAACACGCCGAGGCGGCAGAGGCGGTAATGAAAACGCACCACGTTCGCCGCCTGCCGGTCCTGGACCACGATGGCCGCATCGTGGGCATCATCTCAGCCACCGATCTGGCAGTCATGGCCGAGGAGCTCGCATCGGGCGCCAACTACCCGAAATTGGCCCGTCACGTCCCGAAGAAGACTTCGCCGAGATTCCGCACATGGATGTGATTCGGGCGGCTGGGCTTCTCCTCGGGAGCACGCTGATCATGACTGCCGAAATTGTTGCGGCCACGACAATCAAGCTACCCGCTCCTGCATGGAGCGGGCGAATCCCGGTGGCCGAAGCGCTGCAGTCGCGGCGCTCTATACGCGAGTTCGAACGCTCGCCGCTCACCGCCCAGGAGCTTTCGCAGCTCCTATGGGCTGCGCAGGGCATCACTACGAGCGATGGACGCCGGACGGCGCCGTCCGCCGGAGCGCTCTATCCGCTCGAAATCTACGTCGTCGTCGGAAACGTCACATCAATTCCGGCAGGCGTGTACCACTACATTCCGCGATCTCACCAGATCGAATCAATAGCCCTCGAGGACCGCCGCGCGATGCTGGCGCGGGCCGCACTCGGGCAGGAGTCGGTCGCGAACGCTGCCGCCGTGATGGTCATCGCGGCCGTTTACGCGCGAACGGCGGCGAAATACGGCGGCCGCGCAGAGCGGTACGTCAACATTGAGGCCGGCTGCGCCGCCGAGAACCTCGCGCTGCTGGCGGTGGCCATGAACCTCGGCAGCGTCGTCGTTGGCGCATTCGACGATCAAAGCGTGCGAAGGATCACCGGGCTGGCTGCCTCCGAGTCCCCGCTGATTCTGATGCCGGTCGGTCACCCGCGTCGCCAGGAGCACTCCGATGAGTAAAGAGACGATTTCTAGGGCACCGGCTTGAGGTTCTCGACGAACCAGTTGCAGGCGAGAGTCGCCACGCGCTTCAGCGCACCGCGCTCTTCGAAGAGGTGTGACGCGCCGGGCACGACCTCGAGACGCTTCAGGCCCGGTAGTCTCTCGAGCGTCTTCGCGTTCAGATCGAGCACCACGCTGTCGTTTCCCCCCACGATGAGAAGCGTCGCTGCACGGACCCGGTCGATGTTGCTGGCCAGATCGGCTCGGCCTCCGCGCGAAACGACGGCGCGCACCGCCTCCGAGCGAGCCGCCGCCGCGTCGAGCGCAGCGGCCGCTCCCGTGCTGGCACCGAACAATCCAATCGGCAGCCGCGCCAGTGGTTCGTAGCCGGCCACCCAATCGATGATCTGCACGACGCGCGTCGTCAGCAGAGGGATGTCGAATCGGAACTCGGTTGTCCGCTCATCGACGACCTCTTCCTGCATCGTGAGCAGGTCGGCAAGAACCGTAGCAAGCCGCGCGTGATTCAGTTCCGACGCGACGAACTGGTTCCTCGGGCTGTGGCGGCCGCTGCCGCTCCCGTGCGCGAACAACACTACTCCGGCGGCGCCGGCCGGAATCACAACGTTCGCTGCGAGAACTACACGGCCGGCGGGAATCTGGAGTTCCGTCGGTTTCAACTCCGTTGTCACTGCAGTCATACATCCCCCTTACGCCGTTCTGGTGAAAAATGGTTTCAAAAGAATCATCGCCCCGATCGCAACGAGGACGATCGGGAACAGCGGAAGCCGTATCCCGGAGATACTCGCCAATCCGGCCGCAAGTGCCAGGACGCCCAGCGAGGTGGAGAATCCGTTCACTCGGATTCCCTTCTTGTGGCGTACCGCATTGACGCCGATCATGATCAAACCGGCACCAATAACCCACGTCCCTTGCGGGACAGTGGCGTCGGGCACGAGCCAGAGAACTCCGATCATCATCAGAAAGAGACCCCAGCCGATGTCCTCGAGTCGTTTGTTAAGGGTGCCCTGCCTTTCGGTTTCAACGTGCTCTGTCATCCCGCACTCCTTATCGGTCTACTCCGAAATCCGTTCGAAGAAGACGTGCCGCATCGGTCCCGAGGGGGTGTCGAAATCCGCAATTCCGCGAATCGTCACCGGCTCGGGAAGAAGGTCGCCGCGCCACCGGCCCCATACAGCAAGATTCAGCGTCACTGTCTCCCCTGGCGGAATCACCGTGCGCATCGAACGTGTCTCCGTGCGGAGACGGTACGCGCCTGGCCCCGGCGTCCGCAGTCCGACGGAGCGCAACACGAACGGCACCTGGGACCGGTTGTGGATGATCAGTTGGTAACGCAGCTGGATTGGCCCGGGGAAGTAGATCGCATCGGTCAGGCGGGGCCCGACCTGAATCAGGTGGATGTCCGGCGCGGGAAACGGCGGGACCACGGCGGCAACGCATCCGGCCAAAACCGGGACGATGGCCATCGAGACAAACCAACGACGAATGCTCATGGCCATCAACCTTCTACTTTCGAGCGCGGCTCGCTATGACGTGCGGGCATGCCGTCGGTGATGTCCAAACACGCTGAGGATTCACGCTGACATTCTTCTCTGTGACATTGGTCGCTGGCCGCGCACCCGAACCGCGCCACAGTTGGGGCGATGCGCAACGCAGCCGGAGCCGGCGAGACTTCGAAACGAGCTACACCGGCCGGAACGCCGCGACTACGGATCCCGCCGATCCTTTACATTGTTGCGTTCATCGTCATCGGCATGCTTGCGGCGCGGCTGCTGAACAACGTCGGACAAGCGGCCCCTAGACACGTGACGTACAACGAGTTTCTGACCGCGGTGGATCGCGGCGACCTGTCTGCGGTGGAGATCACCGACCGCGATCTCATTGGACATCTGAAAAAGCCCGCTGCAGGACCGAATCGGATCACGACGCCCCGTCTGCCGTCGATCGACGAGACCCAGCTCGTGACACGGCTCGAGCAGCGCGGGATCCGCTTTTCCGGACGCGCAGCGCCCCGCTCGATATGGATCGACGTTCTGATCGGCTGGTTGCCGCTGCTGATTCTGGCGGGAATCTGGATGATCTGGCTCCGGCGGATGCGAAAATCGCCCGCGATCAGCTTCGGACGGAATCGCGCGAAGCTGTACGACCGCTCCCTCGATGAGCACGTGACCTTTGACGATGTCGCCGGCGTTGACGAAGCCGAAGCGGAGCTGGTCGAGATCATCGATTTTCTGCGGAACCCGAAAAAGTACGGACGCCTCGGCGGGCGGATGCCGAAAGGACTGCTCCTCGTCGGCCCGCCGGGCACGGGCAAGACGCTCCTGGCGAAAGCGGTCGCCGGCGAATCCGGCGTGCCGTTTTTCTCGATGTCGGGGGCGGAATTCGTGGAGATGTTCGTTGGGGTCGGCGCGGCGCGCGTCCGCGACCTCTTCGCCCAGGCGAAGGAGAACGCGCCGTGCATCGTCTTCATCGACGAGCTGGACGCGGTCGGCCGCTCGCGCATCGCCGGGCGCGGGGCCTTTCTGGCGAACGATGAGCGCGAACAGACGCTCAACCAGTTGCTGGCCGAGATGGACGGATTCGATTCGTCGAACGGGGTCATCATCATGGCGGCCACGAATGCGCCCGAGGTGCTCGACCCGGCGTTGCTGCGGGCGGGGCGGTTCGACCGGCAAATCGTCGTCGATCGCCCTGACGTTGCCGGGCGCGAGGCGATTCTCCGCGTGCATGCGCGCCGCATGAAGCTCGCGGATGACGTTCAATTGAAGGTCATTGCGGCGCGCACTCCCGGCATGGTGGGGGCCGATCTGGCGAACATCGTCAACGAGGCGGCGCTCCTCGCAGCACGACGGGATGCCGAGGAGATCGCCATGCGCGATCTCGAGGAGGCCATCGACCGCGTCACGCTTGGCCTGCAGCGGCGCAGCCATGTCATGACTCCGGCTGAGAAAACCCGCGTGGCATACCACGAGACCGGTCACGCGCTGGTCGCACTCTCGGTGCCGCACGCCGATCCGGTGCATCGAATCTCCATCGTTCCCCGCTCGGTCGGCGCGCTGGGCCACACGCTCCAGTTGCCGACCGAGGAGCGGTTTCTGATGACCAAACCGGAGATCGAGGATCACATCGCCGTCCTGCTCGGCGGGCGCGTGGCGGAGGAGCTGGCATTCGGCGGGGTCATATCGACTGCAGCGAACGACGATCTGGAGAAGGCAACCGCGCTGGTGCGCCTGATGATCACGCGCTTCGGCATGAGCGATGCGCTCGGCCCGCTGACTTGGGAAGGTCCGCTCGGGCCGCGATTCCTCGAATCACCACTGTTTCCCGGCGCGCGGGGGTACAGCGAACAAACGGGCGAGAAAATCGACGCCGAAGCGAAGGCCATCATCGACGCTGCCCGAACGCGCGTCACGTCGATCCTCACGACACGCCGGAACGATCTCGACGTGATCGCAAAGACACTGATCGAGCGGGAGACGCTCTCGCGCGAGGACCTCGGACAGCTTCTGCAGAAGGCGCCGGAGCCGTTGCTCGTCGGCGTCGGTGGGCATGCCTCTCCGCGGCACTCGAGACCCTCGCTATGACGCGCGGACACCGATTCGGTGATCTGCAACCTGCATCCTGGTACAGGCTGTGACAGTCTCGACAGTGACGCCGGTCGTTGCCCGCAGATGCAGCCGGACCGACAGTAATTTCGTCGCCGCGGAACGGACCCCGCGGCAGGAGGAGTGCCATGCTGGCGGAACTCACGATCATCCCCATCGGAACAGGAACGCATCTCGCCGATCAGCTCGCGGAAGTGGTGGACATCGTCGACCGTTCCGGCCTGTCCTACGAACTGACGCCTTCCGGCACGTGCATCGAAGGAGGGTGGGACGAGGTCATGGAAGTCGTACGGCGCTGTCACGAGCATGCGCAGCAGAAAGCCGGCCACATCCAAACCGTCATTTCCATCGAAGACGAGAAGGGGGGCAAGAACAAGCTGCGCCTGAATGTCGAAGCATTGGAGAAGAAGCTGGGCCATCCCCTGCGGCGGGAGCACTGAGATGCACGATGGCCACGGTTGTCGATGATCGCCCTGGCACGGCGGCGAATGCATCGCGCGTCCTGGAGGCGCGCTATCTCCGCCGCGATCGGGATCGCAAGATCGTCGAAACGGCGTCGCAACTGTACGAGCGCGTGGCGCGGGCCGTTGCCCAGGGCGAGCTACTGGCCGGAACTGCGCGCGATGTCCGGCGTCGCGAGGAGGAGTTCCTGGCCCTGCTGTCGTCGGGCAAGTTCCTCCCCAACAGTCCGACGCTGATGAATGCCGGCACGCCGCTCGGCCAGCTCAGCGCCTGCTTCGTTCTCCCGGTCCACGATTCGATGGAAGAAATTTTCGACGCCGTGCGCCTCATGGCGCGCATTCAGCAGAGCGGCGGCGGGACCGGCTTCTCGTTCAGCGAGCTGCGCCCTCGCGGCGATATCGTGGCTTCCACCGGCGGAGAGGCCTCCGGGCCGGTGTCGTTCATGCGCATCTTCGACGCCGCGACGGAGCACATCAAGCAGGGAGGTAAGCGGCGCGGCGCGAACATGGCTGTGCTCCGAGTCGACCATCCCGATGTGCTCGATTTCGTGCGGGCGAAACTCGACGGAACGTCGCTGCGGAACTTCAATCTCTCGGTGTCGGTCACCGACGACTTCATGCGCGCCGCGCGTGCAAACGTCCGCGTCCCTCTGATCAATCCCCGAAGCGGAACGGAGGTCGCTTCGATCAAGGCGCGCGAACTCTTCGACGCTATCGTCGACGCCACATGGGCGTGCGGCGATCCCGGCCTCCTCTTTTACGATGCGATCAATCGCGCGAATCCGACACCGAGCCTCGGTGCGATCGAGGCGACGAATCCGTGCGGCGAGATTCCATTGCTGCCATTCGAAGCCTGCAACCTCGGGTCGATCGATCTGGCAAAGATGGTCGTCGAACAGAACGGCATGGCCCGGATCGACTGGCCGGAGCTGCGGCGCGTCATTCATCTCGCGGTGCGCTTTCTTGACGACGTGATCGAGGTGAACCGCTACTCGTCGCCGGAGATCGAGGCCATCACGCGCGCGAATCGCAAGATCGGACTCGGGGTCATGGGATACGCGGCCATGCTGCTGCGCCTCGGCGTCTCGTACGACTCGGACGAGGCGGTGCACCTCGCGGCGCGCATCGCCCGTTTCCTCGAACAGAACGCCATCGCCGCGTCGCAGCAACTCGCCGCCGAACGCGCCGTTTTCCCGAACTGGGGCACAAGCATCTATTCCACAACGGGACTCACTCTCAGGAACGCGACCCGGACCGCCATCGCTCCGACCGGCACGCTGAGCATCCTGGCAGGTACGACTCCTTCCATCGAGCCGCTTTTCGCCCTCGCCTATCGCCGCAGCGGAATCCTCGGCGGCCAGACGCTGACAGAGGTCAATCCGCTGTTTCTCGACTTCATCGAGCGCCACGGTCTGCAATCCGCGGCTTCGCAAGTGCTCGAATCTGGAACCATTGCCGCAGCGAACGTTCCGGAGGAGACGAAGGCCCTCTTCGCCACCGCGTTGGAGATTCCCGTCGAGAGACACCTACAGATGCAGCACGCCTTTCAACGCTTCGTCGACAACAGCGTCTCCAAAACGATCAACATGCCCTTCGATTCGACCCGCGAGGACGTGGCGCGCGGCATCCGGCGTGCCTGGGATCTCGGCCTCAAAGGCGTTACCTTTTTCCGGTTCGGCAGCCGGGCATCGCAAGTGATCGAGCTCGGCACCGGCGAAGCGCCGAGCCGCTATGAGCAGGGATCGACCTGCGATCCCGCCGAATGCGCTCTCTGAACGGGCGCCCGCCATCACGTCAGCCCTGTGATCGCAGAACCTTCGTTTTCCTTGCGCGCGATCTACATTGCGAGCGTCAGGACCGGAGGGTCGAAATGAGAAGCCATCCTGTCGTCGCAAACGAGTGGAAGGCATTTGCCGATCAGTTCAGCCGAGCGCATGAGGGCTGGATCGCATCACTGGAGGTCCGTGAGGGGGGCGAACCGCTGCGCGTGCAGGTGGACGACAGCCCGTTTCGTGGCGCAACCGTGGATAAACGCGACGGCAGAGACACGCTCGTCCTCACATTCGGATATGAACCCGAGGAACACTTCGCGCACATCATCCACAGCCCGCGCGCTCTCTTGACCAGCGAAACGGATGATCGCAGCGAAGCATCGCTGATCGTCGAGAGCAGCGATGGCGGCCGGTGCATTCTCGAACTGTGGAATCCGCTTCGGGAGGAAGAGCTCGTCATGGCGTAGCTCGAGGGAGGGCCTATGCGCATTCAGGATGTAATGACCAGCGACATCGTGAGTATCGCCCCTGACGCCGCGCTGTCCGAGGCGCGGGAAAAACTTCGATTGAGCGACATTCATCACCTTGTGGTGATTGATCGAAAACGCGTCGTCGGAGTTCTCTCCGATCGCGATCTCGCGGATCGCAGCCAAGATCTTCATGTTGCAGACGTCATGACCCGCGGTGTCGCGACGATCTCACCGCGGGCGACGCTCCGCCAGGCCGCCGGCAAGATGGAAGGGAGGACCATCGGTTGCCTGCCGGTCATGGAGGGCAGCACATTAGCCGGGATCGTCACCATATCGGATCTGTTGCGCGCGCTCGCCAAGGGAACCCATCCCAAGCCTTCGCCGGAACGCTACATCCTGCGGAAGCGCGGACCGAGGAAACGGCCGGCCGGCAGTGGCTTGGTTTGGCGATAAAGCAGCGCACTCTTACGGCGATTCGGCCGGGCCTGGCTGAGCCGGTCGGGAACCGCGCTGCCAGGGCCACCGTCCCTCGACCTCCAGTTGGAGCGTCATGCTCAAGAAAGTCCGGATGAGAACGATGAGGCCGAGGACGGTGACATTCAAAACCGTCGGATCGACGACGACGCTCCGGATGATATCGCCCGCGATCAGGAACTCGAGACCCAGAACGATCGCTCGTCCCAGATCTTCTCGAAGCGCACGATAACGATCGCCGAGGGGGTGTGGCTGCAACACATGCAGCATCCCAACGATCGCACCGACGGCGACGATAAGAACCCCGGCGCCGTCAAGCGCGAGGCCGATCAAGGCCATGACATCGTGAAACCTGGCGATCATCGGCAGAGCCTGCTTTCCGAGTTGGGCGGGATCGTCGCCAAATCCTAGTGTAGTGTCTCACTAGCGTCCGACCAGCTTGGTCGCATGCGCGGCAGCTTTCTGTATCAGGGCGACGACTTCGGCGTCCTCGACCTGCGCGAAATCGTCGTACCACTCGCCGACGGCGATGAACACCTCCGGCATGGAGAGGCAGACCAGCTCATCGACGTCTTTCCGAAAGCGTTCGCACGTTTTCGGTGGCGCGACCGGCACTGCCATCACAATGCGCGAGGGCTTTTGGGCTCGAATGCATTGAATCGCCGCGAGCATCGTCGAGCCGGTGGCAAGGCCGTCGTCGACGACGATGACGATCCGGCCGGCAAGAGCGAGTGGAGGACGATCGCCGCGGAACAATTTCTCCCGTCGCTCCAGCTCAATCTCTTCCCGTTTGGCGACCTCATCGATCATCGCCCGTTCAATGCCCGCGGCGCGAATGACATCTTCGTTGAGAACGCGGATGCCGCCACCAGCGATGGCCCCCATCGCGAGCTCTTTCTGTCCCGGCGTGCCGAGTTTCCTGACCACCAGGACATCGAGCGGCAGGTCGAGTGCCGCCGCCACCTCGTACGCCGTCACCACACCTCCCCGAGGGAGTCCGAGGACGATGGCGGTCGCATCGCCCGCGTAACGGCGAAGCTTATCCCCAAGCAATCGGCCGCCTTCGTTTCGATCGCGGAATCGAATTTCCTTCATGGCGAGAGTGTCCCAAGCCTGCGCGCCCGGCACCAGGCCCGCGCTCACCACGAAACGGCCATCAACTCACCGGCGGCGTGTGACTGCTGACCTATTCCGTCCCTTTCAGCAGCGCTCTACTGCACAGCACGAGGTGCCCGATGGCCGAGTTCGTCCTTCTCTCCGGGACGGCACATCCCGCGCTGAGCGCCGGCATCAGCCGCGAGCTCGGGATTCCCCTCGGTTCCTGTTCGGTGGAGCGGTTTCCGGATGGCGAGATCACCGTGCACCTGGATGAATCGGTGCGGAAACGAGAGGTGTTCGTCATCCAGCCGACTTCCCCACCGGTCAATGATCACCTCATCGAATTGCTGGCCTTCGCTGACGCATCCCGTCGCGCGGCGGCTTCGAGGTTCGTCGCCGTCGTCCCCTACTTCGGGTACGCGCGGTCCGACAAACGCGGGGGGCGCCGTGACCCGATCATGGCCGGCACGGTCGCTTCACTCCTGCAGGTTGCCGGCGTCGATCAGGTCATCACGATCGATCCGCACTCGCCGCAGATCGAAGGCTGTTTCCAGATTCCGGTGGACACCTGGTCGGCCGTCGACACGCTCGCGCTCGCGCTCCGTGGGCGAATTCCTCCGCAAACGGTAATCGTCGCACCCGACATTGGAGCCGTAAGGCTGGCGACCCGTTACGGCGAGCTGCTCGACCGTACCGTCGTTGTCCTGCACAAACGGCGAGCGAGCGCCAGGCAGACCGAGATCACGCATGTCGTCGGAGAAGTGCGCAATCGGCCGGCGGTGATCGTCGACGACATGATCTCCACCGGGGGCACGATCCGGAGAAGTATCGAGGCACTGCTTGCGTCGGGAGCACGACCGGACATCATCGTCGTCGCAACGCACGGCCTGCTGCTGGAGGGCGCCCGGGCAAAGCTCGACCTCCCGAGCGTGCGGGAGATCATTGTCAGCGACAGCATCCCGCAATCGAACGACTGGCCGTCGGTTCGCGCGGTCTCCATTGCTCCTCTTCTGGCAGACGCCATCCGGCGTGCTGCTGTGCTGAAACCGCCACACGTTACGGAAATGAACGCCGTCGCCACGTTCGCGACGGTTTGAACAAAAGGAGTGACGCCATGCAAATCAAGGAAATCATGACCAACGCACCGACGTGCTGCGCGCCGGACACAACTCTCGATAAGGTCGCGCGGCTGATGCTCGAACACGATTGCGGCGAGATCCCCGTCTGCGACGGGACGAAGCTGGTCGGCGTGATCACCGACCGCGACATCGCCTGCCGCGCCTTCGCCAAGCGAAAGAATCCGCTCGAAACTCCCGTGAGCGGCATCATGACGAAGAAACTCTTCACGGTCACGGAAGATGAAAACGTCGACGATGCAGCGGAGCTCATGGAGGAGCACCAGGTGCGCCGGCTTCCGGTCACCCGCGACGGCAAGATCGTCGGCATCGTCTCCCAGGCGGACCTGGTGGCCAAGCTGCCAACCACGAAGGTGACCGCGCTTCTGCGGGCAATCTCGAGGCCGTCGCACGTGAGCGTGTGACGTAACGGCCCGGAGGTCGTTGTTCAGAGATCACGAATCGATCGGACGTAAGTCACGACACGATCGGCCCCGGCAGCGGATGCTGAGGCCGGCCGGAGGTGTCTCGTGGACGCTGTTCTTTTCGCTCGCCTGCAGTTCGCCCTCACGGGGATGTTTCACTTCATCTTCCCGCCGATCACTCTCGGGCTGACACTGCTGATCGCCATCCTGGAGACGCTGCGCTGGTGGACACGGCGCGATGTCTACACGCGCACCAGTGATTTCTGGCTGAAGATCCTCGCCGTCACGTTCGTGGTCGGTGTCGCCTCCGGGATCGTCCTCGAGTTCGAGTTCGGAACGAACTGGGCTGGCTACTCCCGTTTTGTCGGCGACATTTTCGGCGCGCCGCTGGCGGCCGAAGGAGTCTTTGCCTTCTTTCTCGAGTCCGGCTTCCTCGGACTGCTCATCTTCGGGCGGAGACGGATCTCCTCGCTCGTGCGATGGATCTCCGCGATTCTCGTCTGGCTCGGCGCGACGCTCTCCGCGTTCTGGATCATCGTGGCCAACTCGTGGATGCAGACACCAGCAGGTTACCGGCTGGCAAACGGGCGTGCGGAGCTGACCGATTTCGGCGCGGCGGTCTTCAATCCCTCCACGATTCCGCGATACATCCATACGGTCACGTCGTCGTGGGTTTGCGGCTCGTTTCTCATGGCCGGAATCGCCGCATGGTTCTTCCTCAGGCACCGGCCGACGGACGTCGCACGCCTCTCGCTGCGCCTCGGCACTGTGAGCGCGCTCGTGGCGATTGTTCTGGTGTTCGCCACAGGCGACCGTCACGCGCGCCAGGTGGCGCATACGCAGGAAGCGAAGTTCGCCGCGATGGAGGGCCTCTATTCGACGCAGGCCGGCGCGCCGATGATCCTCTTCTCGCTGCCGCCGCGGCAGCACGGAAAACCCGGCGGGCCGGAACTGCTGATCACGAACCTCACCTCGTTTCTCGCATTCGGAAATTTCGCGGCACCGGTCAAGGGCCTCGATCAATTTCGCCCGGAAGAGTGGCCGCCGATCGCCACCACGTTCCTGGCGTTTCACAACATGGTCATCCTCGGAAACGTGATGCTGATCGTCGCGCTGATCGGCGTGATTCTTCTTTTCCGCGGCCGCCTGGAGATTTCGCCGCGATGGCAGCGCGCCATGCTGTGGTCGATTCCGCTGCCGACGCTCGCCATTCAGCTCGGATGGATGGCCGCGGAGGTCGGACGCCAGCCGTGGATCGTCTACGGCGTGATGAAGACGACCGACGGTGTCTCGCGTGTCGTCGCCGCGCCGCAGGTGCTTTTCTCCCTCATTCTGTTCGCCGTCATCGACATCCTGCTCGGGTCGCTCTGGCTCTATCTGCTCGCACGCGCAGTGAGCCGTGGGCCGGCAGGCAATACCTTCGAGCTGCCCACGCTGCAGCCGCACGTCGCCGCGCACCCGGCCGTCGCCGGGCCGGTCTGGTGAGGAGGACCCATGGATGCACTTCAGACGATCTGGTTTCTGCTGGTCGGCATCCTGATCGCCGGCTATGCGGTGCTCGACGGCTTCGACCTCGGTGTGGGGATGCTGCATCTGTTCATCGCCAAAGACGATCGCGAACGGCGAATTCTTCTGAATTCCATCGGACCGCTGTGGGACGGTAACGAGGTGTGGCTGCTGACAGGAGGGGGGGCGATTTTCGCCGCCTTCCCGCGCGTCTACGCGACCGTCTTCTCCGGCTTCTATCTGCCGCTGATGCTGCTCCTCGCCGCGTTGATCGTCCGCGCGACGGCAGTCGAATTCCGGAGCAAAGAGGAATCGCCGCGCTGGCGTTCCGCGTGGGATGTCGGATTCGCGATCGGCTCGTTTCTTCCCGCGCTGCTTTTCGGCGTTGCCATCGGGAACATCGTGCGCGGCGTGCCGCTCGCTCCTGATGGAGAATTCAGCGGGTCGTTTCTCGGCCTTTTGAATCCATTCGCGATCGCGGTCGGCCTGCTGTCGACGGCGATGTTCGTCATGCAGGGCGCTTCGTGGCTCTCGTTGAAAACGGAAGGCGATCTTCGTGAACGCGCCATCCGCGCCGGGAGAGGTGCGTGGATGGCGTTCGTGGCGCTCTGGATCATCGTGACGGCGGCGGCTTCGACATCGCTTCCGCATCTCTGGGGCAACTACCACGCACCGCTGGCCTGGATCGCACCGCTTCTGTTCGTGGCTGCCGCGGCGTGGTTCCCGCTCGCGCTCCGCACGCCGTCACGCTTCCCGTTCGCCGCGTCGTCGCTGGCAATCATCGCGCTGATCGCCATCCTCGGGCAGGCCCTTTATCCGAATATGGTTCCCGCCTTCGGCGATCTCGCGCAGAGTCTGACCATCCGGAACGCGTCGTCGACGATGGCCACGCTGAAAGTGATGCTGACGATTGCCGTAGTCGGCATGCCCTTCGTCATCGCCTACACGGTCTTCATCTACCGCCGCTTCGCCGGACCGGTGCGACTCGACGAAGAGAGTTACTAACGTAGGGCCGCCTCTCAGGCGGTTCGTGCGCCGGCTGAGAGCCGGGGCTAATGTCGGCTCATGCGCTGACCTTACACGCACACCGCCGCAGCCTTGGGGGGGAGTCGCGCGGGAGCCGGCCGGAGGCCATGCTTACGCGACATGCGTCGGCGCAACGTAACGCGGACCCGCCAGACCTACTGACGTTCTCCCCATCTTTGGTCCACGCGCGAAGTTAGGGACCGGCACTTCGTTTTGGCGAATGGCGGCGTGCCGAAGAAACTCGTGAACAACGTACTTGATATCGACGGTCGTCTAGTCGTTCCTACCGTGGACACGTGGAGTGTCGACGCGCTCAACAGGTACTTTGTCCGCCACTTCACGGCCGCTCAGGCGAGGGGCGAGCTTTAGCTCAGGAGCGGCCCAACTCAACACGCTGCACCGGACGCGAACCCGGAACTCACCAGGTCGCGGGAGGTATGATTCGTCCCGTGCGGGTTCACGCCGGTGAGCTTGAATCCGTTAGCCGGACTCTCCGAGTCACCGTGACCGAGATGACGATTTCGTCTGCGCGAGCTCGCTCTTGAGTCGCTCGGCTAGGAAAACTTTCACGAGCGACTGGTAAGGAACATCTCGCTTGTTTGCCAATCGCTTCAGCTCTGCAATCATCGATTCCGGCAGGCGAATCGAGATCGTGCGCAGCGTTGGGCGCAGTTTCGGTAGGGTTGCTCGAGAGCCTTTCGACCAATCGATGTACTCGGTCGAATCTTCTCGTCCCCAGAACTCTCGCTCTTCATCCTCGCTATTGAATTTCGGAATCTTCTTTCGCATAGAGCTCATAGCTGCGGCGCTCCTTCGCCGTCATGTCGCGGAAGGAAATCGGTCGAATCAACCTCCGCCGAATCGTAAAAGCCACAAACAACAGCCGCCCGGCATCGCTTCGTCCCAGTACGTAGTACCTCGTTTCGCCTCGCGACTGCTGCGGGTCGGCTCGCACGACAATCGGTCGGTTCAGGAACACCTCTTCGCATTCCCAGAATGCAACGCCGTGCGTCTCCCAGTTTTTTTCGAGATTCCCTCGGTCCCAGTCAAAGCCCGTGCACTCGGCCAGCGGGTCTCGCTTCATTCAACCGTAATGTATATACCCAACATATACATTTCGTCAATGGCGAACAGCGGCCGCCGGACCGGTGCGGCTCGATGAAGAGCGCTACCAACGTAGGGCCGCCCCTCAAGCGGCCTGTGCGCCGGCTGAGAGCCGGCGCTACGTCGACAGGAATCGTGCAAGCGCCGCGCTCACCTCCGCGGGATGGGTCAGATACGGCAGATGGCCCGCCCCGGCGATCTCCACGATTTCCGCGTTCGGGATGAGCGCGGCAAGCTTGCGCGCGCTTTCGACAGAAACGAGATGATCACCTGCGCCGTGGATGATCAACGCAGGGACGGTGATTCTGCGCGCTGTCTCGCGAAGATCGCTGCGCAATGCGGCGATGAGGCGCGCATGCTTCTCGCGTCTGCTGATGGTATGCGTTTCCTGCCGCAGCTCGAACGCCGCGCCCTCGTCGATCCCCTTTCCGCCGATGATCCGGATCCCCAGCGACTCGATGTGCGGCGCGAGCGCTTCCACCATCGAGAGCAGCCATGAAACGCGCAGTAGGATGCGGCCGCGCGGATGCATGGCGAACGTCGACATCAGAACCGTGCCGGACGCCCCGTCACCGAGTCGCTTGACTGTCTCGATGGCCACCAGTCCTCCGAACGACGTCCCGACAATCACCGGGCGGTCGAAGCGCCGAGCAAACTCGGCGACGACGGCCGCGAAATCGCCGACCGGATCGCTGTGTCGCCATGCCTCCTCGGGCAAGGTCAGCATCCGGACGTCATAGGCACCGGCCAGCGGCCGAAGCCGGGCGAACGACTCCCCTGTCGCCGCGTATCCCGGAATGCAGAGCAGCGTTCGTGAGGCACCTGCTGGCGTCACAGGAAAGTGTGCGCATTGCAGACGGACACCGTTGACGGTGAATTCCGTCGAGGGAAGGACAAACTCAGCGACGCGAGCGGGGATGGTCAGGAACTGCCTCCGAGGGGGTTCGGGGCATGACACCGAAGCGATGGCTGAGGATGCGTTGGCAGGATCGGTCGAGTGTAACGGTCCTAGAGGACTTTGCGGGGATCGCTTCGATGCCTCGCCCCACCCCGAAGGCAATATCCAATCTGGGCCTGGGGAGGGATCGGCGCTGTAGACCGCGTCACC
>JBGPFD010000022.1:0-26233 GCA_041483175.1 Thermoanaerobaculia bacterium
ACGAGTTACGTAAAGGATTCGGCGAATCTCTTTCAGGCCGGCGAGCAGCAGCGCCTCACCGCGTCGCTCGCGGCATTCGAGCACGCGACGTCCAATCAAATCGCGGTGGCGATCTATCCGCGCCTTCCGGCGGAGGAGCAGCTCGACGATTTCACCATTCGTATCGCAGAAGCCTCACACCTCGGCCGCAAGAACCTGGACAACGGAGTGATCCTCTTCATCTTCATGGCCGAACGCGTCGCGCGGATCGAGGTCGGTTACGGGCTGGAAGGCGCCCTGCCGGACGCGATCAGCCGGCGCATTCTCGCCACCGAGCTCGCTCCACGGTTCGCAAGGGGCGAATACCGGGAGGGCATCGAGAGCACAGTGGCGGCGATCGGCACAACAGTGGAGACCGAGTACGGCAACGGGGGCAAGGAGGGACTGCCGGCATTTCTGAAGCGTCTGTATCCGCAGCTGAAGGTGGCTGTCGTCAAGGTGGCGCGAAACGCATGGCCGCTGGCCCGCGACGCTCCTCTCGAGGCTCGCATGGGGATCTCCTTTTTCGGCATTCTCCTCGGCATCGGCGTGTGGAGCGGAGTGGAGAATGCGGCCAGACTGCTGTGGAGTACGGCGATGGGAGTATGGAATCTCATCAGACATCGTCCGTTCAAGCACGGCATGGTTACTGTCGCGTTCGAACCGATGTGGGACACGCTGAAACTGGCGGTGATCTTCGCCGTCATCGCAGGCAGCTACGTCGCCGTTGCCGGTGGCGGCTCGTTCGGAGGAGCGGGAGCCGTCATCCACTGGACCAGCAGCGCCGTCACGAATTAGCCTCCGGCGTTCCGGCCTCTTCGCCATCGACAAGGCGGATCCCAGACGCATGCGTAATCTGAGCGCGTTGAAAACTCGTACAAGACGAAGACAAATGCAGAAGCTCGGAGGCAGGTCTGCGTCAGAGCGTGGCTTTGATCGGCGACTTCAGCGTCAGCTTGAAGCGGTGTCCGGTCTTCACCTCGAAATCGAACTTGCCGGTCGCCGCCGCGGCGCCGATCCCAACTCCCGCGCCGATTGCAGCGCCTTTCTCCGTTGTCTTGCGATCATGGCCGACCGCCTGACCGGCGAGCGCGCCGGCAACGGCGGCTGCGCCGATGTACGTGGCGTTGTGCTTGACGTGCGCGCGCCCCTCACGCGAATAGCTCGAGGTTCGAACGTCGACCTTGGTGCCGTTCGCCAGCGTGATCGACGAGAGAGAGAAGGTGAGCTTTGCGGACCCGCCGATCCGTCCCGAGGATTCGGCCTCGCTGATGTGAACGACGGCGGCCGAGCCTGCGGTCGCCACGGTGCGGCCGCCTACGATAACTGGAGCCGTCAACGCGGCCGGCACGGACTCGCCTGGTTTTGCCGTGGCGGTGGAAACCGTTTTCCGGAGCTCGAAATGGATCGACGTCCCGCTGGGAACCACGATCGTCTGATGGGTGACCGCCGCAATTGATGCGACGGCGATGAAAAGAACGAGGGGAACCCCACGGAAACGAGCCGTCATGACATGCCTCCTTGGCCAGTCGCTCACACGGGAGATGCGCTACCCGTGCCAAGGAGCCGCGCGCGACTGTTCTCGCGGGCGAGGAGCGGCACGTAACGATTGCCACGGTTGGCGAATCGAATGCGGCCTGAGCGGCCCTCCGCTGTCATGACAGCCGAGGGCGGCTGTCCTACACTTCTGCCGATGAAGTCGAAGGCTTTCCTCGCCCTCTTTCTTCTTTTCGCTGCCGCCGACTCGCGCACCCTGCACTGGAGGGGGCTCGCGGTCACCGCACATCTCGATGGTGACGGACGGCTTCACGTCCAGGAGCGCCACTCGATCGTCTTCAACGGTGACTGGAACGGCGGCGAGCGCATCTTCCGCAGGAACCTGGAGAATGTGCTCCGCCTCGAGCGTATCAGCCGCATCGACGCCTCGGGACGGGCGATCCCACTCCGTGAAGACAAGTCGCTCGCGCATGTCGACGACTACGCATGGCACGACTCCAACACGCTGCGGTGGAGGAGCCGCCTCCCCTCCGATCCGCCGTTTCAGAATCAGGAGATCACCTACCTGCTCGAGTACACCGACGCGAACATCCTGATCCCGACGGATGGTTCGTACTTACTCGATCACAACTTCGGCCTGCCCGACCTCCAATGGCCGATCGACGCCTACTCGCTCGACTTCTCGCTCGATCCCGTCTGGCAGCCGATCGACGCTGTGCCGAAACACATCACGCGCTCGAACACTGCGCACGGCGAGAACGTCACCGTGACGGCGCATCTCCGTCACACCGGCGCTGCCCTCCCCGCAGCGGTCAACGCCGGCGCGCCCGCTCCGCTTCGATACGCTCTGCTCGCCCTTCTCCTGGGGGGTGCAGCGTTCTTCGGCTGGCTGTTTTGGCGGCGCGAGCGAGCCCTGGGAAGATTCGAACCGCTTCCCGATCCCACCTCGATCGATCGGCAATGGCTCGACGAGCACATCTTCAAGTTTCTGCCCGAGGTGGTCGGAGCGGCATGGGACGACCGGACGGGGGCGGCGGAAGTGGCCGCGGTGATCGCGCGCCTGGTCCATGAGGGGAAACTGAGCAGCCGGATCGAAAAAGGCGGGTTCCTGAAAAAAGATGTTCTCGTTCTGACGCTGCTCCAAAAACGGGACGCGTTCGAAGGGTACGAAGCATCGCTCGTGAAATCGCTCTTCGTCGATGGTGACACGACGAGCACGGAAGAAATCAAAGCCCACTACAAGGGCAAAGGGTTCGATCCCGTCTCGAAGATCCGCGATCCCCTGCAGCGAAAGGTCCGGGAGATCGGCAGCCGGGGGGGTGCCCCGAAGATCGACTGGAAACCGACGTTGATCCTCGCTGCGGCCGGAGTGGCCCTCCTCGCTGCCGGCGGCTTCGCCGGACCACTCAATATTGTGGGAGGCATCGTCGCGGCTTCCATTGTTCTGGGGCTCTACATCGCCGGGCTGTTCGGCGCGCTCGATTACCGCCGCCGCCTTTCGAGGCTCGGTGTTTCCGCGCTCGAATTCGTTCCGGCGATTCTGCTGATCCTTGCCGTACCGGCAATCTCGCTCCGCTTCCGCTTCAGCGCATTCACCCTCGCCGGTCTGGTGCTGGTTGCGCTCGCCGCGATCCGAAGCATTCTCAATCTGGCAAAGAGCCGCGACGCGGGCGATCGGCTGGAGAATCGCCGGCGGCTGACGGCCGCGCGCGACTACTTTGCGCGCGAGCTGCGCAATCCGAACCCCGCGCTCGACGACGCCTGGTTCCCCTACCTGCTGGCGTTCGGACTGGGCGCGAACGTCGACCAATGGTTCCATGCATTCGGCCGGCAATCGGGCGTCATCTCATCGTCCTTCGGCTCGTCGTCCCAGTCGAGTCCGGGCTCGAGCTCGGCGAGCGGCGGCTGGACGGGCGGAGGGGGCGCCTTCGGCGGAGCGGGAGCGAGCGGAACATGGGCCGTCGCAGCCGCGGGAATGGCCGCCGGCGTCGCCAGCCCAGGCTCGGGCGGGTCGGGGGGCGGCGGGGGCGGGAGCTCGGGTGGCGGCGGCGGGGGTGGGTGGTAGTCGGAGGACTCATCTTTTCTGCAGCATCTGCGGCCAGTTGAGCACGACCTGAAACGGAGTCTCGCGGGCGTCCGTTTTCATGACTACAAGAAAACGCTGCGCATCGTTGCTCACGCCCACCACCGGCGAGGAGAGTCCCTCCAGCATTGCGGAGAAGTCGCAGCGGAAGAGCGGCCGCGGCGTATCCGATGCGAGCGACTCCCCGAGGTGCACAGCGGCCATCATCAACATTCCGTCGCTCGCTGTATAGAAAATTGCCTTGCCGTCACGGCTCCACATCGGGACAAGACCGCCCGCGGTCGAAATTTGCCACTGCTCACCGGTGTCAGGAAAACGGCGTACGTAGATTTGTCCTGCAGATTGATATGCGATCCAATGCCCATCGGGGGAAAACGCAGGCATCCAGTCGTCCGTGGGGGTACGCACAAACGGCGACACGCTGTGATCGGACAGAGAAACCAGCATCAAGTCCACGCCGGTATCAGGGAATTGCTCACCTTCAATCACATACTTGCCATCGGCGGAAACATCAAAGGTTTCCTTCCATCGGGAAGAGATGCAGACGGTTTCCGGCTTGGCGCTTCCCGATACCGGCCGGCTATACAAGTCCGCGACTCCTTTCGCCGCCGATACATAAAACAGTCGTTTCCCATCCGATGACCATCGCACATTCCCGTAGTGCCCGTCGAAGGTGAATCGCGAGCTGCTCGGCGTGCCGATATTGTGCAGCCAGATGTCTGCATGCTCGGCAGTGCCGTCTTCCGTCCGCGTGAAGGCCACGCGCTTTCCGTCAGAGGAAACGCTCGCGGCGACGAAGTAGCCCGGCTGCTCTTCCGATCCGAGGACTCTTCCGTCACGATCGAGCCACCGCATTTGCGTCAAGAAACGTGTCGGAGGAAGGTAGACCAACTTGCCGTCAGCCGACGTGGTGAAGTACGAGAGGTTTCGGTCGGGGTAGTAGCCGACTTTCCCAATGGCCAGGGCGACCGGCTCGGCGGTCGTGCGTAGATTCCGGGCATCGAAGCGCACCGCCATCAGCGACTCGCCACGGCTGAACACCAACCAGCCGGGCGCAACGTAGGACGCGTTTGAAGCGTCATCGATGATTCGTTTCGGCGCCGGCGAATCGAGCGACGCCACAACCACGGCGCCACGGCTGATTCCGCTGCTCTCTTTTCTGCGACTGACGTAAATGAAATGCCGTCCGTCGGGTAGAAATGCAGGCCAGTATTGGTTCAACTCTTGATTTCGATCGAACACCGTCACGGGTATCGGCGTTCCTCCGGCCGACGAGACTTTCGAAATCGGTGAGGAAATGTCCGGAGTGAAAAGAATCGTGCCGTCGGCATTCCATGTGCCCCCGCGTCCGCTGGGCGCGTCGCAGACCACTTCAACCGGACCACCATCGGCGGCGATCTTTTTCAATTTTCCACCAGCGAAGAAACCGATGAATCTGCCGTCGGCAGACCAGAACGGAAACGCCGCGCCCGTCGTTTCCGGCAGCGGCGAGGCTTCCAGCGAATCGATGGAACGAATCCAGAGTTGCCGACCGGAGGGTGGCGTGCGCAGCGACATCACCATATGCAATCCGTCAGGCGAGAGAGCCATCCCGCCGTTGTCGAAACGGAAGGTGTTGGTATTCGGCGGAAGCGAGATCAAGAAGCGCATCAATTGCGGCTTCCGCGACACTGCACGCCAGTAGAGCGGCGCCAGGATTGCCACCGCGGCGGTCAGCGCCACGGCGACTGACCAGGCCAGCCGCTCGCGCACTCTGCGCCGTATTGCCAGCGGCGCCGAGACGCCCGCCTGCGATCCCACCTCCCCGATCCATCGCAACTCTTCGGCGACGTCGCTTGCGCTCTGCCATCGGTCATCTGGATCTTTCGCCAGGCACTTCGTGACGACATGCTCGAGCGCCGGAGGCGTCAACGGCTGAATCTCGATGATCGGCCGCGGATCGCTGCTCACGATTGCCGCGATCAGGCTGGTCTTTGTCTTCCCCTCGAACGCACGCTTGCCTGTCGCCATCTCGTACAGCACCGCGCCGAGAGCGAAGATGTCCGTCCGCGTGTCAGGCTCCTCCCCGGCAAGCTGCTCGGGAGCCATGTACTGAAATGTGCCGACGATGACGCCTTCTTGTGTGAGCGGTTTATGGACCGTGGCGTCGCTCGGCGCATGGGCGGCCATCGCGCTCTTTGCCAGCCCGAAATCGAGCAGCTTCGCGCCGCCCTTGGTAATCATGACGTTGCCGGGTTTGAGGTCTCGATGAATCACCCCTTCGCGATGCGCTTTGCCGAGCGCCTCGGCAATCTGCACGCCGTACTTGAGAACTTCTGTCACCGGCAACGGACCACGGGCGACCCGATCGGCGAGCGACTCGCCTTCGAGCAGCTCCATGACGATGTAGTTCTCTCCGACATCGAACAATGTGCAGATGTGCGGATGATTGAGTTGCGAGATCGTCTTCGCCTCGCGCTCGAAGCGGAGTTTGAACTGCGCGTTCTCGGAGAATTCAGCGGGAAGGACCTTGATGGCGACGCTTCGCTCCAGCCGCGTGTCGCGCGCTCGGTAAACCTCCCCCATCCCTCCCGCCCCGATGGGAGCGATGATCTCGTACGGCCCCAGGCGCGTACCGGCACTCATTGTCATGGAGGTTGCCGATTATACGGCCGTCACTCTTCGAGCCGATCCGCCCTGCCGCCGAACATCCACTGACTCTGACCTCCGGGCTCGAAACGGGCCCGCGATTCGCCGCTCCTCACAAAGCTTTTCTCAAATCCGCGTCACGTTGATCAAACGTGAGCGCCAACCATCACAACGACCTCGACTGTCGTTACGGAAGTGATCCGAGGAGTTTGCGGTATTCCGCCTCGGTGAAGGCGCGGGAGGTCCTGGTCCGCACGTTGCCTTTCGATCCGAGCGTCAAGCTCACTTTCGCGGCCGTCTCGTCGTTCGGGGCCTCGGAGATGACGATGAGGTCGTACTCGCCCATCAACAGATAAATCTCCTTGAGCTTGGCGCCCGCTTGCTCGTATGCCTTGCGCGCTGCGTCGATGCGTTTTGGGCTCTCCTTGATCGTTTCGAGTCCTTGCTGCGTGAACTGGATGAGTGAAATGTACGTCGCCATTCAAGTCTCCTTTTTGAAGGGCATTCCTGCAGTGGAATCGCTCTACTTCACCATCTTGACGGCGAAAGGACCGGCCCCCTCTTCGTAGATCGCGACATCACTGTCGGCTGCCGCCGCGGTCGTGTGCTTGATGCCGGATCGTTCCTGCAGAAACGAGCCGGGACCAAGCGCCTTTTCGCCGCTCCCGTTGTTGTAGAGGAGCGTTCCGGAGATCACCACAGCTTTGATGTCGTGCGGGTGCGTATGCCAGTCAACCTTGGTCCCTTTGGCGAATCGAGTAATCGCCCCGTAAGGACCTTTCGCCGGATTGCCCCACAGAGTTGCCCTCGAGATGCCTGGCAGCACCTGTTCGAACTTCATCTCACCCGCCGAGATGGCCGCATCCTTCGGGGCTTTCTTCGATGAAGGGGCGGCGGCAATGGCGAAAAACGTAGCGGCAGAAAGGGTCAGGACCAGGGTCACTCTGGACAGAATCTTCATGACACGCTCCTTTCGTTTCGGGGAAGTATTCGGATGTCTAGAATTTATATCCGAAGGCGAGCAAGCGCCATAAGCACGGTCTCGCCGGTGGGCATTCGGTTATTACCCGGACCGGGGGTTCTTATGAATCGGGAACAGTAACTAGTCACAGAAATAACTACTTTCCGTACGCGCGGAGGGTAACTCGTAGCTCCGGATCGCGCTGGCTGCGAAGATCGACCGCCTTGACGCCTCCTCGGCGCGACTCTAGTATCGCCAACCTGAAAAGGAGGCACCATTGCGAACGAAACGGCTCATCTTCATTACGTGTGTCATCGCTATTGCCCTCGCCCTCGCTCTCACCGCCTACGCCCAGATGGCGAGTCGGCCCTATCACAACGGGACTGTCTGGAACCTCGCGTTCATCCGGGTCAAGCCGGGGATGGAAACCGCGTATCTGAACTATTTGACAACCGACTGGAAACGCGAACAGGAAGCGCTCAAGCAGGAAGGGATGATCCTCTCCTACAAGGTGATCTCTACGGAATCCCATGGCGGCAATGACTGGAATCTCCTGTTGATGACGGAGTACAAGGACCTGGCCACCATGGAAGTGAACGAAGCGAAGGCCGACGCGCTCGGTCAGCGTGTCATTGGACCCGACGAGAAGCAGCGGCAGGGTTACCGGGAACGGCTGGAGATCCGGGAAGTCCTTGGGGACCGTCTGGCGCGCGAGATCATCCTCGAACCGCGGAAGCCGTAGAAAGAGATAGGGCCGGTGGAGAGCCGGCCCTACGTTCCAAATATGACCTGCAGGCCGCCGAGGCGGCGGCCGCGATCAAGAGTCCCGCCACTCTCGATTATCAGGACGTGGCGCGGAAGGACTACGCCGAGGCGATCCGGAAGCCGTAGTCGGCATACTGAAACTCGGGAGGAATGCTCGAGCGGGCGGCGCAGCGGCTGATCTTGATCTGATGCCGCCACGAGCCTCCGCGCGACACGCGACGGGAGCCGGACTGCGGCCCGTGCGGATCGCGCTCCGGAGAGGCACTATAGTATTTATCACTGTACCAATCGCCGCACCACTCGTGCACGTTCTCGCAGATGTCGTAGAGGCCGAACGCGTTCGGCGCGCTGCGGCCCACCGGTTCCGGACCGCTTCGCCAGCGGGTCGCGTAGCCCGGCCGCCACTCCGGCGGTTCATCCCCCCAGGGATAGAGCTTTCGCTCCGCGCCTCCGCGCGCGGCGCACTCCCACTCCGCCTCGGTCGGCAATCGCATTCCCCGCCCGGTCGTCCGGCTCAGCCATTCGCAGTAGCGCGTCGCGTCGAACCATGAAATCGCGACCACCGGTTGGCCCGGATCGTTGAAGTTCGGATCGTTCCAGCAGGGCGGCGGCGGATCGCCAGTCGATTCGAGGAAGGCCGCGTATTCCGCGTTGGTCACCTGATGCGCGCCGAGCCGGAATGCATCGACCCACACGCGATGCAGCGGGCGCTCGTCATCGCGCCCGTCCTCCGATCCCATGAGGAACCACGTTCCCTCGATGAGAACAACCTCTGGCATGATCGCCGATGATGGCACAGCGCTTCGAGTGTGGCGGCGGGCGCCCCGCCCGCCGCTGGGCCGGCGGGGGCGCCGGCCCCCACACGCTGAAGTCGCCGCCCGCAAGCGAGAGCGGTGCAGTGCGTGGCCAGGCGGAGGATGATCGGCAGCGCGATTCTGTACGAGTGCTTCAGCGGTGCAAGAACGCTGACGTTGTCAGCCACTGCTTCGCCGGGTAGTAGGCGAAGACCGGCGTTCCGCCGCGGATCGTATCGATGATTTTCCGGGCGATCTCTTTTCTCACCGCGGGGCAGCCCCAGCTTCGCCCGAGCCGCCCGAGGACGCGGATGGCCTCGCGACTGACGTAGGCAGCCCCGTGAATGACGATGGCACGATCCCACGCCATGTCGTTGATCCCTTGTTCCAGGCCGCGCAGACGGAGCGAGTAGCCGTTGCTGCCGACGTAACTGTCGGCGGTGACGAACAGACCGAGGCTGGTCTCCAGGCTGCCGGGATCATTGGAGAAATCGGTGGCCTCATCGTCGCCGCTGTTTTTTCCATGTGCGACGAGCTCGTGAAACAGGAGTTTGCGCGCGACGAGATCAAACACGAAGAGACGTGGTTCTGACGACGGCAGCGAGTAGTCGATGACGGTCAGCAGATTGCGGCGCTTCACCAGCCCGCGCTTGGCGGCGTCATCCGCGGCATCGAGCGCCAGCTGAAGCACATTGGAACGCAGCCCGGGAGCCTGCCGCACGAGCGAAGGGATCAGCGGATCGGAAGGCGT
Source organism: Thermoanaerobaculia bacterium (assembly GCA_041483175.1). Classification (GTDB taxonomy): domain Bacteria; phylum Acidobacteriota; class Thermoanaerobaculia; order Gp7-AA8; family Gp7-AA8; genus Gp7-AA10. Next base: position 9,498 of record JBGPFD010000022.1, read on the forward strand.
CGCCGCGCGAGCCTCCGAGACCCCGAGAAACAGCATGGCGACAGCCAGCGCAACGAAGAGCCGTTTCATGTGAATTGGCGCCTGCGGAGGACCGACCCCGCAATAGCGTTATCTGATCATAGCAATTAGGATCGCCGTCAGGGGCGCAGAAAATACTCACGCCCCCGCCAAAAGGGGGAAATCTCGAGGCGGGTGTTGGAGTTACCCCTTTATCGGGCAATGGCCGCTATTCCTTTCGATGAGGAGTTTTATCTACACACCTACCGCGACGTTGCCGAGGCGGTGCGCAGCGGCATGTTCGGGAGCGGCCACGAACACTACCTCCGCTTCGGAGCGAACGAAGGCCGCAAGACGGTCCGGCCGGCGGAGGATCTTCTCGCCTCTCCGACGACGGACACTGTCTTTCTCGAGCTGACCTCGCGCTGCAACCTGCGCTGCACTTACTGCGCGGTCAGCCAGCCGACTTATCACGGCATCGATCTGCCGCTCAAAGGCTTCGACAATTTCCTCGAACAGATGCGCGCACGCGGCGTCCGCACGGTGGTGATGAACGGGCACGGCGAGTCGACCATCATCAAAGAGTGGGAGGTCTACGCGGACCGGCTGGCCGATGCCGGATTCCGGCTGCACATGACCACCAATCTGGCCAAGCGGCTGAAGCCTTCGGAGATCGCGACGCTGTCGCGATTCGAGCGAATCCTCGTCAGCATCGACACGATCGATCCGGTTCTGCTGGCCAAGCTGCGGCGCGGCGCGAGCCTGGATACGATTCTGGCGAACATCGACGCCATGCAGGAGTTCGCCGCAGCGCGGCGGCGAAACCCGGAGATCTTCATCAGTTGTACGGTTGGCGATCTCTCCGCGCCGGGCATTCTCGATCTCGTCGAGGCATGTCTGGGCCGGCGCATTCGCCTCTTCCGTTTCGGCGATCTCGCGGAATACACGCCCATCGAAGAGGTGACCTGGATGCGGCACGTCTCACATCTTCCCGCGGAGGCTCTCGACATCGTGCGCACACGATTCCGCACCGCTCTGGCGCGCATCGAAGCGGAGGGGGGTTCGTTCGAGATCGATTCGACTCTGCTGTCGCTGCTCGATCGCCGCGAGGACGCCGTCGCGGAACGCGAGACGCGCATCAGCGACAAGACCGTGCACTACGTCGATGCCGCCCCCGATCAGACGCGCGACTGCCTCGACCCGTGGAGAATCGCGTTCGTGCAGGCCGACGCATCGGTGCGCCCCTGCTGTTTCTTCGAGGAGAAGCTCGGTACGTTGATGACCGATTCACTGCTCGACGTGGTCGAGGGCGATGCGTTTCACACTTTGCGGCGCGAACTGGTGACCGGCGCGCTGCGGCCGAATTGCCGGAGCTGCAGCGCGCGTGGGCTCATCAATCGCGCCGCGTTCGAGCGGAAACTCGCCGCGTATCTCGACGGCGAACGCCAGCGAGTCTGATGTAGGACCGGCTCTTAGCCGGTCCGCGTTCTTACCCGCTCCGCGCCGGCTGGAGAGCCGGCGCCACGTCAGCGGCGCCCGATGAATCGCACCGTCGCACGGCGTCGCATGACCGCGCGCTCATCGCCGTCGTCGTGCGTCATCGTCGGCATTCCCAGCTCCGTGACGATCGTCTGCCAGTCATCCTGGAAGTCCTCACGTGCGTGATGCGGCAGGCTGATGCCCTGCGCGTAGAAATAGATGTGCAGCATCTCCCCCGCCCAGGCGAGGGCCATCACGTCGGCTGCCGACGACGGCTGGTTGGGCAGCGGAGCCATCCCCTTCGGCAGTGTTCGAAAAAAAGCCGGATTGAGGAGCAGATCGAACTCTTTCGTTTTCGAATGATCGGTGGCCGCGACCAGCGTGGCGATGCCCGGCTGCGGCGCGCGCCCGACTCCGTCCTCGCTCGTGTCCTCGGTGACGCTGACCTGAAACTCGGCGTTGTTGAAGTACTCGATCAGCTTGCGGCCGTGCTCCGTCGCTGCCAGTTGCGCCAGTCCTGCGCGCGTGGCCTCGCTGCTGCCGGCGATCTGGCGAGCGGTGAATTGCGGGCGCAGCCCGGCGTCGAAGCGCACGCCTTCGCCGGCGATCAGAATTGAGCAGAGGCAGACAATCGAAAGCACAGCGGAACTCTACGCCCGTTTGCGGTGCGGAGTATGATCCTCGGCAATCGTTCCCGTGCGACCCGTTTCCCTCCTTCTCACGATCTTGCTTGCTTTCCCGCTCGTCGCGCAAACGACGCTGATGGAGCGCGGACGGGCGGCGCTCCTGCGCAACGATCCCGGCGAGGCCGCCTATCTGTTCCGGCAAGCGGTCGCCGAAGCGCCCCACAGCGCCGAGGCGCACTACTGGCTCGGCGTGGCGTACGGGCGGGAGGCCCGGAAAGCGAACATGTTCCGGCAACTGCGGCTGGCGATGAAGACACGCGACGAATTCGAGCGCGCGGTGAAACTCGACCCCGGCCAGCTCCATGCGCGTTTCGCACTCGCCGAGTTTTACACGCTCGCGCCGATCTATGTGGGAGGCGGCGACTGGAAGGCGTTCCAGCAGGCGAAAGAGATCGCCAGGCGCAACGCGACGATGGGGCACGAGGCGCTGGCGTTCATTTACGCAGACGAGAAGCGCACCCGCGAGGCTGTCGCGCAGCTCGAAGAAACGGTGAAGCTCGATCCCACCAGCATGCCGGCGTGGTTCGAGATCGGGCATCTCGCCGCGATGACCGGGACTAATCTCGCCCGCGGCGAGGAAGCGCTGCAGAAGTATCTGCTGTGGACGCCGAATCCCGATGAAGACGATCCGCCGGTGGCGCGAGCGCTCTACTGGCTGGGCGTGATCTATGACAAACGGGGGCAGGCGGCTGCAGCGCGGGAAAGGTACGCGGCATCGTTGCGGCTCGATCCATCGCAAGAAGACGTGCGCAAGGCGATGGAGCACTCACGATGACCGGCGGGCGGCGACGTAGAGCCGCCTCTCAGGCGGCTGGGCGCCGGCTGAGAGCCGACGCTACGTTCCAAAGGCGGCTGGGCGCCGGCTGAGAGCCGACGCTACGTTCCAAAGGCGGCTGGGCGCCGGCTGAGAGCAGGCGCTACGTTCCAGAGGCGGCTGGACGCCGGCTGAGAGCAGGCGCTACGTTCCAAAGATGGATAATGTCGCGCCATGAGCAAGCGCCCAATCGTTGCCCTGGCCACGTTTTTCCTCGCGGCCGCAGCCGCTGCGCAGGTCAATCCGCGCCTCTTCCAGGAGATGCGCTGGCGCATGATCGGCCCCTTCCGCGGCGGGCGAACCGTCGCCGCCGTCGGCGTCCGCGGGCAACCAAACGTCTTCTACATCGGCGCGAACAACGGCGGCGTCTGGAAGACCACTGATTTTGGCCGCATGTGGCTTCCGATTTTCGACGATCAGCCGACCGGATCGATCGGCGCCATCGCCGTCGCCCCTTCTGATTCCAACATTATCTATGTAGGCTCGGGCGAAGGGCTGCAACGCCCCGATCTGTCCACCGGAGACGGCATCTACAAGTCGGCCGACGCGGGCAAGACGTGGCAACACCTCGGGCTGCGCGACGGCCAGCAGATCCCGATGATCGCAGTCGATCCGCGCGACCCGGCTCACCTCTTCGTCGCCGTCCTCGGACATCCGTACGGGCCGAACGAGGAGCGCGGAATCTTCCGCTCGACCGACGGCGGCAGCACGTTTCAGAAAGTCCTCTACAAAGACGAGAACACCGGCGGGATGGATGTCGCCTTCGATCCGTCAAATCCCGATACGGTGTATGCGGTCCTGTGGGAAGCGCGGCAGGGTCCGTGGGAGAACGCCGCATGGGACGGACCGAACAGCGGCCTGTTCAAGTCGACCGACGGCGGCACGACATGGAAGCCGCTGACCACTGGACTTCCCGGTCCGAACGAAAAACTGGGACGCATCGGCATCGAAGTGTCGCGGGGCGATCCGAAGCGGCTCTACGCCGTGGTCGGCGCCGGCAAAGGCGGCGGAATCTATCGCAGCGATGACGCCGGCGAGAGCTGGCATCTGATGAACAGTGACGAGCGCCTCTGGGGCCGCGACGGCGACTTCAACGAGATCCGCTCCGATCCGAAAAATCCGGATGTCGTCTACGCCGCCAACGTGGTCACATGGAAATCGGTCGACGGCGGCAAGACATGGGCGTCGCTTCGCGGCGCGCCCGGCGGCGACGACTACCATCGCATCTGGATCAATCCCGACGATCCGAAGACGATTCTGATCGCCTCCGATCAGGGAGCGATCGTCACCGTGAACGGCGGGCAGACGTGGAGCTCCTGGTACAACCAGCCGACCGCGCAGTTCTACCACGTCAACACTGACAGCGATTTCCCATATCGCGTCTGTGGCGGCCAGCAGGAGAGCGGGTCGGCGTGCGTGCAAAGCCGAGGGGACGATGGGCAGATCACATTCCGGGAATGGCATCCGGTCGGGGTCGAAGAATATGGATACGCGGTTCCCGATCCGCTCAATCCGAATCTCGTCTTCGGCGGAAAGCTGGAGCGCTACGACCGGCGCATCGATCAGGTGACGTCGGTCGCGCCGAAGGTGATGCGGACAGTCGACTATCGCGTGGTGCGCACGCAGCCGGTGGTCTTCTCGCCTGTCGATCCGCACATCCTGTACTTCGCATCGAATACGTTGTGGAAAACGGTCAACGGCGGGCAGAGCTGGACGCAAATCAGTCCCGATCTCACGCGAAAGACCTGGGCCGTGCCAGCGAGCGTTGGCAAGTACACGCCGGAAGTGAAGGCGGCGCAGCGCGGCGTCATCTACACCATCGCTCCGTCGCCGCGCGAATTCAACCGCATCTGGGTGGGCACGGATGATGGCCTGGTCCACGTCACGACTGATGGGGGCAAGACGTGGAAAGACGTAACCCCGCCGCAGCTCGCGCCGTGGGCGAAGGTGTCGATCATGGAGGCGTCGCATTTCGATCCGCTCGAGGCGTATGCGGCGATCAACACCTTCAGGCTCGACGATCTCCGCCCCCACATCCTCCGCACACGCGATGGCGGGAAATCGTGGACGGACGTGGTGAGCGGGATTCCGAACGGCGGGATCATCAATGCCGTCCGCGAAGATCCGAAAACGCGCGGGTTGCTGTTCACCGGAAGCGAGCAGGCCGTTTACGTTTCATTCGACGATGGCGATCACTGGCGGTCGCTGCGCCTGAACATGCCGGCGATTTCCATCCGCGACCTGAACGTCCACCAGGACGATCTCATCGCGGGCACGCACGGCCGCGGATTCTGGATCCTCGATGACATCGAGCCTCTGCGGCAGGTTTCTCACGTTTCCGACACGGCCCTGTTCAAGCCCGCTCGCGCGTGGCGTTTCCGCTGGAACAAGAACAGCGACACGCCGCTGCCGCCGGACGAGCCGGCGGGGCAGAATCCGCCTGACGGCGCCATCATTGATTACTATCTGGCCGACGCTTCGTCGTCGCCTGTCACGCTGGAGATTCTCGACGGCGCCGGCAAGCTCGTGCGCCGATACGCCAGCACCGACAAAGCGGAGCCGCCGAAAGACAGCGGCCAGGTGCCGTGGTACTGGATTCGCCCGCCACAGATTCTATCGGCAGCGTCCGGCATGCATCGTTTCGCCTGGGATCTGCACTACACTCCGGCGCCCGGCGGGCGGATCAGCTATCCGATCGCGGCCATTCCGTACAACACGCCCCAGAATGACAGCGCGCCGTGGGTGATGCCGGGAGCGTACACGGTGAAGCTGACGGCAAACGGCCGCAGCATGACGCAGCCGCTGACGGTGACGATGGATCCGCGCGTGAAGACGCCGCCCGAGGGGCTGCGGCAGCAGTTCACGCTCTCGAAGGAGATTTACGACGACATCATCGAGGTCAACACGGCGCTCGAACAGCTTCGTGGGATGCGGTCGAAGCTGAGCGGCGATCTCGAAAAACGAGCCGCCGCGCTCGAAGGACAATCGGGGGGAGGATTCGGCTTCGGCGGAGTCACGCCGGGAGCGGAAAAGCAGCCGGAATCGTTGAATCAGATCTCCGGATCGCTGCGCGCGCTGCTCGCACTGCTGCAGGGAGCGGATGTCACGCCGACCGCGCAGGCGATCGCCGCCGTTGCCGACCGTCGCGCCGCGACGGCGGATATCCTGAAGCGCTGGAAAGCGTTCGAGGCGGGGATCGCCAAGCCGTAATTTTCAAAGCCCCAGGCTGGTAAATTCAGCGATGGCCGCCTTCGGGCGGCCATCGGGTTTTTCCGGTACACTTCAAACCCCTCATGCTTCAGTCCGAACGGCGGCGGTTCCACCGTGTGAATCTCAGGCAACCCATTCGCGCCTTCGCCGGCGCGGTTGCTGTGCAGCTTGTCGACGCCTCGATCGCCGGCGCGCGCGTGGTGCATCAAAACCACCTTCCGGTCGTAGGTGCCACCTGCCGTGTGATGTTCCAGTCAGACTTCGGACCGATCAGCGTCGACTGCGAAGTGGTCCACACGGTCGAGGTTCCGGCGGCGAGCTTCGGCGACGCTCCCAGCTACCACACCGGATTGCGCGTCCTCGCCGCGGACCGCCAGTCGCAGGAACGGCTGCGCGAGATGGTCGCTATTTTTTCGACTCAGGCGAAGCGCAACAACAACGGCAACCACTGAACACATGGAGCGGCGGGCTTTGAGCCCGCCGGCAGCTGGAGAGGCCGCCGCTCCAGACCAATCGCGTACCATGGGGCGCCTTGCGCCCGATCGATCTCCTGATCGTTGCCGCCTACCTCGCCTCGATCCTGGCCATCGGCTTCTGGTGTCGGAAGCGGCAGAAAACCACGCGCCACTACTTTCTCGCCGGACAGCATCTGCCCTGGTGGGCCATCTCCGGATCGATCGTGGCCACGGAGACCTCGGCGATCACGTTCGTCTCCATTCCCGGCGTGGCCTACGCACGCGGCGGAGACTTCACCTTTCTCCAGCTCGTCCTCGGCTATCTCCTCGGCCGCATCGTCATCTGCATTCTGTTCATCCCGGCCTACTTCCGCCGGAGCCTGCTGACGATCTACCAACTGCTGCAGAGCAAGTTCGGCCCGCAGGTGAAGAGCCTCGCGGCGTCGCTCTTCATCGTCATGCGCACGATTGCCGACGGAGTGCGGCTCCTGCTGACTTCGGTGGTGATGGCCGTCGTGTGGCACGCGTTCATTCCGTCGATCGGGACGATGCACGCGACCGCGATGTCGATCGTGCTGATCGGCTGCGTGATGCTGCTGTTCACCGTCGCCGGCGGCATGGAGGCGGTGGTGTGGACCGAGGTATTGCACGTCGGCGTGTACATGATCGGGGCGATCGCCGCGGGGATTCTTCTGGTGCGGGCCATTCCGGGAGGACTGCAAGGCGCGATCGCCATCGGCGCGCATGCGCAGAAGTTCCGCATGTTCGATTTTTCCACCGACCTCACGCGGCCGTACGCGTTCTGGGCCGGCGTGATCGGCGGATGTTTTCTGAACATGAGCACGCACGGCACCGATCAGTACATGGTGCAGCGCTATCTCTGCACTACCAGCTCGCGAAAGGCGTCGGTAGCGCTGCTGGTCTCGGGAGTGGTGATCTTCGTGCAATTCGTCGGATTCCTCTTCATCGGCGTGCTGCTTTTCGGCTTCTACCGCCCTGACCTGCTGCCCACATACGGGAAAGGAGCAGTGGCCGCGCCGTTCGCCCTTCCCGATCAGGTGTTTCCCGACTTCATCATCAATCACGTGCCGTCGGGCTTGTCGGGGCTGATCGTGGCGGCGGTGCTGGCGGCAGCGACATCGCCCTCGGTGAATTCCATCGCCGCGACGGCGCTCGCCGACCTATATCAACCATTCATCCAGCACAAGAGCGACGCGCACTACCTTCGTGTCTCTCGCGTGCTGACGGTGATCGCCGGCCTGGCGCAGATCAGCGTAGCGCTCGCGCTCATCGGCCAGAAGGGCTCCGCGGTGAACACCGCCCTCGGCGTGGCATCGCTGATCAACGGTCCGATCCTCGGCGTTTTTCTTCTTTCGGCGCTGCAGCGCGAAGGATACGCCGCCGCCTTCACCGCCATGCTCACCGGCATCGCCGCCGTCACCGCGGTCTGGCTCTGGACCCCGCTGGCGTGGCCCTGGTATGCCGTTGTGGGAAGCATGACCACTCTCGCGGTGGGGATGTTGATGACGCGGAAGGTTTCTGTTCCCGTAGAGTTAACAGTTAATAGTTAACGGTTAACAGTCTCACCGCCCTCTGTTAACTGTTAACCGTGAACTGTTAACCATGATCTCCCGCGGGAGATCCTCCGCGCGCTTCGGTGATGCCGATCGGAATTCAGGCAACGCTCGATGCGGATGCCGGCACGTTGCGCATCGACGAAGCAGCAGTGCAATAATCACGGGATGATGCGAACCGTCGTCGTCATCGTTCTCGTTCTCGCAGTGATCGGGTTGATCGCCTGGGCGGCGCTGCGCAATCCCGAGGTGCAACCGGCAGCCCCCGTCGCCGGCGTGGCAGCGGGATCGACCGCGGCCGTCGATTTTCCGACCGTCCCGCGCATGCCGCTCACCGAAGCGAAGCAGAAGATCGAGAGCGGAAGCGTGACCCTGATCGATGTGCGCGATGCCGATTCGTATCTCGCCGGGCACATCTCCGGCGCGCTGCAGATTCCGCTGGCGCGCGTCGAGGGCGAGATTCCCTACTTGCCGCGCACGAAGCCGATCCTCACCTACTGCACGTGACCCAACGAAGAGTCGAGCGCCCGTGCGGCGTTCCTCCTCCGCAACGCCGGCATCGACGCCGCCTCAATCAAGGGCGGTTTCGGCGCGTGGATCACAGCGAAGTATCCGGTGAAGGAAGGGCGGGAACCTTAGGCGGAGAATTAAGAATTTCGAATTTCGAATTAAGAATGAAGAAAAGAAGCGCTGGGGAGAAATTCTTCATTCGAAATTCGAAATTCTTAATTTGAAATTCTTCATCCCCCCTCCCCGATGTCTTCGTTCCACAGCTCCGGCCGCGATCGAATGAATTCCGTCATGAACCGAATGCACGTCTCATCCTGTAACACCTCGACCACAACCCCTCTCTCCCGCAGCAGTGATTCCTCTCCCATGAAAGTGCGGTTCTCGCCGACGATCACGTGCAGGATGCCATAGAGCAGGATCGCGCCACTGCACATCGCGCACGGCGAGAGCGTCGTGTACAACACCGACTGGCGATAGACGCGCGCTGGATGACGGCCGGCGTTCTCCAGCGCATCCATCTCTCCGTGCAGAATGGCGCTTCCGCGCTGCACGCGGCGGTTATGGCCGCGTCCAAGGATCTTTCCGCGGTGCACGAGAACAGATCCGATGGGAATGCCCCCCTCGCGCAATCCCTGCGCGGCCTCCTCGATCGCCGCCTGCATGAACACATCCGGCATCAGCTCATCCCCCACGATTGCAGCTCGATGATGTTCCCCTCGGGATCAGTGACGTAGCACCAGGTCACGCGCGTTCCCGCCGCGGTGGTCAGCGTGACGATCTCCCCCACCGCCCGCCCACCCGCGGCGAGCACGTCGCGCCGCGCGCCGGCGACCGACTCCACCTCGAACGCGATGTGCCCGAGGCCGGGACGGTTCACCGCGGGCTGCGGGCCGCCGGCCAGCTTCGAGTAGGTGTAGATCTCCAGCGTCGGCCCATGGGGGCCGTGGCCGGGCAGTCGAAGGTGGACGCCGCGCAGCGTCGATCCAGCCACACCCGTTCCGGCCTCCAGTGCCTCTCCGGAGTAATTGCGTTCGGGGGGCACGACTTCGCAGCCGAAGTGTGCAATGTAAAAGTCCGCGAGCGCGCGCCAGTCGCGGGCGATGAGATTGGTGTGCACGTACTTCATGCAAAAACGAGAGACCGCCGCGGGTGCGGCGGTCCCACGCACAGCCAGATCATACCGTCAGAGCAGGAAGAGCTCTTTCTCGATCCGGGTGAAATCCTCCGCGGCGAGTTTGCCAACCGCGGTGTCGAGCGCCACTCCGCCGTCCTGCGCCACTGCGCCGATCGGAGTCGGTGTCAGGCGCCGCAGAGTAGCCGCTGCTTCTTCCATCCAGCGGCGCGCCACGCTGCCGCCCAGCAGGTTGCGGAAGTTCGTCGGAGCGTCGGGAGAGCTCACGGTGAGCAGCCATCCGTCGCCGTAGGGGTCTTTGCGGGCCAGATCCGGATCCAGCAGCACCTTCTCATTGACGCCCACGACGGTCCCTTCGATCGGCGACACGAGATCGATCTCGCGGCCGTCGCGATGCATGGCGATGATCTTCTGTCCCTGCCGGATCCACTGTCCGCGCTCGGGGATATCGATTTTAGTCACTGTGCCGGCCACTTTGGCGGCGAGATCGTCGATCCCCACGCGGACCAGCTCCGGGCTCTCCGCCAGCGCCCAGGTGTGGCCGGGGTGATAGCGGACGTTTTCCGGGACGGCGAACCCTCCGACCACCGCTGGAATGAGGCGAGGCCGGTTTGACGGAGTCTCGAATGCTTCATTCATCACAACGATGGGGCGACGGGTCATGTAAATGTCGAGCAGGATGCCTCCGAGGAATGTCAGTACGACGAGCAGTGCGATCATGGTGGACCTCCTTTTCTGCTCATCCATAAGGGCAATCGATGTGCCGCCCTCGCAGATCTGTTAAGTCATTGCAAATACAGGCAACGCGGAAGAGCAGCGGAATGCGCCGCTGCGTTTCACAACAGAGAAATTCATCACTGTGATGAAAAGCGTTACAGCGCGCCGGCTCTCAGCTGGCGCCGCCTGAGAGGCGGCGCTACGTGAGCGCCGCTCTGCAATGGGTGCAGAGCGAATTCCCCTTCACATCGAGCCATTCCACCGAATGCGACGCGGCCATGACACAGTCATAGTCCTGGCAATGCGTCAGGCCGGCGACGTGGCCGACTTCGTGGATGGCCTCCTTGACCACGCGCTCGCGCAGCAGGGTTTCGTCCGCCGGAAGGCCGTAAAACTCCTGGTGCAGCCGGTGATGCGAGATCACCGCCGCGCTGCCGCCGAGTTGCGCTTCGCCGAAGACGAAGGTCAGGATGGGGATGAAGAGATCGACATCGGTAATGCCGAGGAGAATCGACTGCCCCCCGTTGGCATGAACCAGCTTCTGCAGCAGCTCGGTTGAATGGTACTGATTCCGTTCCGAGTGATACATCGGCCGCGGATCGATCCGCAGCGTCTCATGGCGGCAGTCGGTGCCGAACGCACGCGCGAGCGCCGGCCGGACGACGTCGAGCAACGCCCGGCGGGGGTTGCCGATCGCCACGAGGCTGATGGGGTTCATGGATGTGCTGCTGGAACCGAACGCGACCAGCCGTATTTCTTCAGCTTGTTGTGCAGTGTGACGCGGTCGATCTTGAGAATCTCCGCGGCACGTGTCTGATTGAAATCGCATTGCTCCAGAACGCGGAGGATGTGCGCTTTCTCGACCTCCTCGAGCGACGGCTGCGGTCCGCTCTCAGGCACGACCACCGGCGCCGTCTCGGCAGGGCGGATGGCGAAATCGTCTTCGCGCAGCTCGGTGCCGCGCGCGACGACCATCGCGCGCTCGACGGCGTTTTCCAGCTCGCGCACGTTCCCCGGCCAGTCATCGCGCTGGATCAGCGCCATCGCCGCCGGCTCAATACTGGAGATTTTCCTGTTCATCGCCGCGGCGTACTTATCGATGAAGTGCTTCACCAGGAGAGGAATGTCTTCGCGCCGATCGCGCAGCGGCGGCAACTCGATGCGAAAGACGTTCAGCCGGTAGTACAGATCCGGCCGGAATCTGCCGTCTTTGATCAGCGCCTCGAGGTCTTTGTTCGTCGCTGCGACGCAACGAAAGTCGACCTTGATCGGCTGATGTCCACCGACGCGCGTGATTTCCCGCTCCTGCAGCACGCGAAGGAGGTCCGTCTGCGTCTTGAGGCTGATGTCGCCGATCTCGTCGAGGAATACTGTTCCTCCCTCGGCCATCTCGAACTTCCCCTTCTTCCGGTACTGCGCGCCGGTGAAGGCTCCCTTCTCATGCCCGAACAGCTCACTCTCGAGGAGGGTCTCCGTGAGCGCGCCGCAATGGATCGCCACCAGCGGATGGAATCGGCGCGGACTTCCATTGTGGATGGCGCGGGCGACGACTTCCTTCCCCGTGCCGCTCTCGCCGGTGATGAGTACCGTGGCGTCGGTGGGCGCGACAGTGTCGATCAAGGCGAACAGCTTCTTCATAGCCACGCTCTGACCGACGATGTCCGCCGTCGACTGCGAGGCCACGACTTCCTTCAGACGGACGTTCTCCTCCTGCGATCGGCGGTGAGCGAGGGCATTGCGCACCAGGTGCGCGACGTCGTCAGGATCGAGCGGCTTGGTGATGTAGTCATACGCGCCGTTTTTCAGCGCCGCGACGGCCGTGTCGACCGACGCGTAGCCGGTCATCATGATCACCACCAGCTCCGGGTCGACCTGCCGCATGCGGCGTTGCAGCTCGATGCCGTCTGTCCCTGGCATGCGGATGTCGACCAGCGCGAGGTCCCACTTCGCCTCGTTCAAGCGCGTCAGCGCCTCCGACGCTCCGTCCGCAACACCAACCTCGAAACCATCGTCGCGGAACCATCGGCAGAGCGAGCCGCGCACTCCCGGCTCGTCATCGACGATGAGAATCTTCCCCTGATTGGCCATGGTCATCCCCCTGAACCCCTCATCCGGCCTCCGGCCACCTTCTCCCCGCAAGCGGTGAGAAGGCATTCACGCGAGACCCCTCGCCCCGCGAAGCGGGGAGAGGGTGACGCGAAGCGGCGGGTGAGGGGCCTGTCAAATCGCAAAGGTCTCCATCTCCTGCCCCAGCTGCGGATCGGTCAGAACGGGCACGATCGGAAGGGTGATGGTGAAGGTCGTCCCTTTCCCCTCTTCCGACTGCACCTCGATTTTCCCCTGATGACGGTCGACGATGCTGCGGCTGATCGCCAGTCCGAGCCCCACTCCCTTTCCTTCTTCCTTGGTGGTGACGAACGGATTGAAAAGCCGCGGAAGAAGGGTGCGCGGGATGCCGACGCCGTTGTCGCTGATGGTGACGATCACGTGCGAGCGGTCGAGGGTGGGCCGCGTGGCGATGCACAATTGTCCCTCGCGCGGCATGGCGTCGATAGCGTTCATCACCAGCGCCAGGAGGAGCTGTTCGAGCTGGTTGGCGTCACCGCGCACAGTGGGGAGATCGGCGGCCAGGTCGAGATCGGCGTCGATGTTGCCAAGCTCCATCTTGTGGGCCACCAGTTTCATGCACTGCTGCACGACATGATTCAGATCGACGTCGCTGATGTTCATCGGCGCGACGCGCGCGAACGTCAGCAGGTTGCGCACGAGGTCGCCGCATCGGCGACTCTCAGACTCGATGAGCTGGAGCGACTCGCGCATGTCCGTGGCATGGCCCTCGAGCGAGTCACCGCGCTCGATCCATTTGCGCATCAGCTTCGCGTCGGTGAGGATCGCCGAGAGCGGGTTGTTGATCTCATGAGCCACGACGGCGGCAAGCTTGCCGAGCGACGTCAACTTCTCCGCTTCGAGCATCTGCTTCTGCGCGATCTGCAGCTCGGCCGTCTTGCGCTGCACGCGCTCCTCGAGCGAATGCGTCCAGGCGGTGATCTCCTCGCGCGCATCCTTGAGCTGCACGCTCATCAGGTTGAAGGACTCCGCCAGCGCACCCAGCTCGTCGTCGGAGCGCACCGGGATCTGCACGCCGAGTTCGCCCTGCCGCAGGCGCTCGGTTCCGTGGCGCAACGCCCAAACCGGCGCGCCGACGAGCTTCCACAGCAAACCGCCGGCGGTGCCGACCGTCAGAGCAATGACCAACGCGGCCAAAGTGATGAAATGTTTTGTGGTCTGGCGCACTTCGGCATCGGCCTCAGCAAGTGACAGATCGATGTCCAGCACGCCGAGGACTTTCTGCTCGGCGGGGTGCGCATGACACGCCGCGCTCGAGCAGCTCGGCGAATTGAGAATCGGCGTGGTGATGCCCAGGATCCGCTGGTTGGCAAGAGAGTAGATCCGGGTCTGCGAGGCGGGTGGAATGGGCGCCGGGACCGGTCGCGGCCTCCCCAATTCCTTGCCGATCGACGAGAAGGCCACCTGGCGCTGAGCGTCGGAGATTCGCAATCCGATCACGCCGGAACCCGCCCCGACTGCGCTGACGATCTGCTGCAACGCGGCGCGATCGTTGCGCAGCATCGAGTAACCGGTGGCCTGGCGGACCACTTCGTTGATGCGCGCCGCCGCGGCCAGGCGTCCCGACTCGGCGTGCTGGCGCTGCATGCGCGTGACGACGAATCCGAGCACTGAAAGGCTCAGCAACAGCACGCCGAGGATGGCCGCGAAGAGCTTCGCCTCGAGGCTTCTGCCGGCGCGACGGAAGGCGACCGAGGCGCGCCACGTGCTGTCGGTCGCCTTCATCGATCAAACTCCAGCCAGAGTTTCGCGCCGCGGGCGTTCAGGCCCGAGCCGGTTCGGATCTTGACGAACCGCTCGAATGCTCAGCAGCGTGTAGAGAATTGCTTTCGGCATCTCCCAGCCTCGTTGCCTCGTTGCGCGCAGCCGGGCGAACGGCTACTTCTTCAGCGTGCGGATGAAGGTGACCAGCGCCTTGATCTGATCGTCGGTCAGGCCTTTGGCCTTGTAGTCATGCCCTTTGACCTTGTTCGGGCCGCCGTTGGCGATCATGTCCGTCAGCTCGGCATCGGTCATCTTCTGAATGTCCGCCGAACCGAGGTCCTTGATATTCTTCGCCTTGGCGATCGGCGTGTCGCCCGCGCCGGTCTTGCCGTGGCAGGCGGCGCATTTGGTCTTGAACAGCGCGGCACCGTCCTCGGTAGCCATCACCGGAAGAGCGATCGCCAATGCGAACAGGATGAGGGTGATCACTGTAGTCTTTTTCATCGAAGCCTCCTGCACACATTCGTACGCCGGAGGCAGATGGCCAGCAATGACTTGCAGCCCAATGAGTTGTGATCGAGTCACTGGACGGATGTGATGGTGACGGTGGGGTGGTGTGCGGAAAAACGAAACCCCTCACCCGGCCCTTCGGGCCACCCTCTCCCCGCGACGCGGGGCGAGGGCGCTCGCAACTCCTTCTCCCCGCGTGCTTGGAGAAGGTGCCGCGTAGCGGCGCATGAGGGGAAGGGGAACTACTTCTTGAACGTCCGGATGTGAGCGATCACGGCGTCGATGCTCGCCTGATCGAGCTTGCCTTTATACGCCGGCATTTTCCCTTTGCCGTCGGCGATCATCTTGTTCATTTCCTCGTCGGTGGTCTTCTGGACTTCGGCGGAGCCGAGATCCTTCAGCTTCAGGGTCTTGCCCATCGCCGTCTGCCCTTTGCCATCGGCGCCATGGCACGCGGCGCACTTCGACTTGTAGACCGCAGCGCCATCGACGCCGGCGTCTGCGCGCGCGGAGCGTGGCAGAACCAGGACCCCCATGGAAACCGCGAGAACCAGGACCAGAGATTTCTTCATACTTCTCCTCCTTCGATTACATGCCGTTGCCGGTGTGGCAATCGGCGCAGGTAACGTTCCGTAAATCGCCGAGGTCGACGGGATGCTGGAATTCCGCGGCGGTCTTGGTCTGCGACAGGATGGTGTGGCAGATCTGACAATCCTTGCTGATGCGCTTGCCGTCGCTGCTCACGTGTTGATCGTCGTGGCAACGGAAACACCCCAGTGACAACATGTGCCCGACGTTGTTGGGATGCGTGCGCCAGTCGACGCGCATTTCCGGGAAGCGGGTGCTGGTGAAAATCGTCTGCAGAGTCACCACCGCGCGATCGATGGCCCCCTTCTTCATGCGGTAAGCGTCTGGATACGAGGCGCGATAGTACGCCGGCAAATCAGCGGCGATGCCGCGAAGGGCGGCCGGAGTGGTGGCGTACTCCTTGGTCAGAACGGCGACCGACTGCTGCTTGGCGTACGGCAGGGAACGGTCGATCCGGCCTGCGAGAAGGGCATCGTCAACCGCCCGGTCGGGAGAAGTGTAGATGTGCGTCGGACGGTTGTGACAGTCGACGCAATCCATCCTTCGCTTCGGAGCCGCGGCGAGCTGCGCCGGCGTCATCTTCGCATCCTCGGCGAGGTATTCGGTGACCCGGCCGCTGCGATCTTTCATCCGCACCCAGGGGATCTTCTGCCGATGCTCATCGGTGGCGACGTAGGTCACCTCGTTGGCGATGTTCATGTGCCAGTGGATGCCGGAGGTCAGGCCGCCGACGGGGCTGCCGCCTCCCACCTTGATCAGCATCTGCGTCTCGAGCGGCGTGCTTGCCTCGTCGTACTGGTAGTGATTAAAGACCTTCATTTGCGCGCCCCAGAACTTCTGCGGCCAGTGGCACTGCTCGCACGTTTCCTGTGCCGGGCGCAGATTCTCCACCGGCGACGGAATCGGCCGCGGATATTTGTTCGTGACGGTCGCGTAGACCTGATACGCGCCGGAGAGTTTCGAGCGCACGTACCACGTCGCTCCCGTGCCGACGTGGCAGTTTACGCAGCCGACGCGCGCATGCGGCGAAAGTTTGTACGCCGTGTACTCCGGATGCATGACCTGATGGCAGAGCGTGCCGCAGAACGCGTCCGAGTCGGTGTAGTGATACGCCTGATAGCTTCCGATCACGCTGACCGTGACGTAGGCCACGATGGCCCCCGTGACGCCGATGACCATCACCCGCGTGCGCGGGACGTTCAGATCGAGCTGCGGATACTCGGGGACCTCGTC
>JBGPFD010000023.1:0-25920 GCA_041483175.1 Thermoanaerobaculia bacterium
CACCACCCCCACCCCCACAAATCGCCTGCGCTTGCGCGGCCGCGGGAGGCGGCTGGTTGGGCGGGTGTGGCGCGGTGGTCACCGAAACGTAGCGCCGGCTCTTAGCCGGCGCACGCCGCCTGAGAGGCGGCGCTACGTCGGGGTACCACCACCCCCACCCCACAAATCGCCTGCGCTTGCGCGGCCGCGGGAGGCGGCTGGTTGGGCGGGTGTGGCGCGGTGGTCACCGAAACGTAGCGCCGGCTCTTAGCCGGCGCACGCCGCCTGAAAGGCGGCGCTACGTCGGCGTACCACCGCCGCCCCCGCCCGCGCCACCGTCGCCACCCTTGCCGCCGCGCCGCCTGCGAAATCGCCTGCGCTTGCGCGGCCGCCCTCCCTCGGGAGGCGGCTGGCCGGGCGGATGTGGGGGGGGTCGGGTGGGCGGCGGGGGAGGCGCGCCAGTGGCCTGGGCCGGGGGATGGGCGCCACGGCGACGGCGGCGGCGCCCACGGCCCGGGCGTTCGCTGCGGGGCTGTCCACCGGGCGCGGGCGATTGCTGTTGCCCTCGCTTTTCCTGTCCACGCGACTCGGGGCGCGGGGGTTTCGCGGCGCGCCGATCGCTCCCCACGCGCTGCTCGTATTCCTGCAGCTTTTTTTGCATGAAACGGCGCGCGATCGCATCCTGCCTCAGGCGCAATTCGTCGTGCCCGCAGTACGGGCAGCGGCGCCATCCTTCGGGGTATGTTTTCCGGCAGGCTGAGCAGAGAATGCTCTTCGGCAGCGGCATGAATCGGCGCATTGTACACTTCGCCCGTGGACGAGAATCGTCGCAAGACGATCCAGACGCTGATCACACTCGCCGAGGGGAGCAGTCCAGCAGATTGCTGGGATGACCAGCGTGCCGAGTCGCTGCTCCGTTCGCAGTCGTCGCCGCAGGAGTTGCGCGAGCTGGGGATGAACGAAGGGATGATCGAGCGCCTCTTCCCTGCGCGGGTTGCCGGCCAATTCACCGTTCGCGTCGAAGCGCGATTCGAGGCCGCGCACTATTTGCGCGAGTATCGCGGCATCTCCGAGCCGCTGCACGGACACTCGTACAAAGTGGAGGCAGACCTCGCGGCGAGCAGCGGAGGCGTCGACGCGGACGCCATCGCCGTCGATTTCGTCAGCGCGCGCCAGAAGCTGGAAGCGCTGGCCAAGAAGCTCGACTACGGCTGCATCAACAACGTGCCACCCTTCGACCACATCAATCCGTCGGCCGAAAACATCGCGCAGTGGTTCTATCGCGAACTTTCGGCGGCGGTGGCGAACGAAAAGGCAGTGGTGAAGGGGATTACGGTTTGGGAAGGGCCGGTGAATTCGGTGACGTTCACGCCTGAAGGAACACATTGAATTTCGAATTAAGAATTGAGAATGAAGAATCGGATTCGGCATTCTTAATTCTTCATTCGAAATTCTTTTCTCATGAACAAGCTTCCTAACCACACCGCATTAAAGGAATGGGCCTCCGCGATTGCGGCGCTGGCGCGCGGAGAGCAGGTGGTGCTGATCCGTAAGGGAGGCATCGCCGATCCGAAGTTCGGCCTCGAGGCGCCGCGCTTCTATCTGTTCCCCACAAACTTCCATGAGGGGGGAAAAGGGCCACTCTCGGCTGTCCCCATCACCCACTGGTGCGAAGCCGTGCGCACGTGGGAGGTGCGCGATCTGGAGACGCTGCTGCGGCTCGAGCCGCTGGTGGTCTTCGATCGTGCGACCCTCGAGACGCGCTATCGCTTCCGGCCTGATCAGGCCGTGCACGTTATCGGCGTGCGCACATGGGCTCTGGCGAAGCCGCTGCATATCCCGCTGACCGACGCATACGCCGGCTGCCGGAGCTGGGTCAGCCTCGACGAAGAGGTCGACATCGAAGGGTCGAAGCCCGTGGTGGACGTGTCGATCCTGGAGGCGAGGCTGGGAGACATCGACGCGCTGCTCGCGACGCGCGTCTAAGGGACCGCGGCCGTGGAACTGATCGGCGTCCTTTTCATGATCGCTGCCGGTGGCGTGATCGCCGTGGCCGTCATGATTGCCATCGGCGTGGCACAGAGAAACGCCGAGCCGAATCCGATCGCCTCGACCACACCTGACCGCAGCCGCATCGCCGCGTCGATCCTCTTTCACCTTCTCCTCGCCGGAGGGGCGGAGCCCGATGAGGCCTTGCGCGCGTTGCGGCGCGCGGGAGTGGCCTCGCCGGTCACGACGGGAATCGACGTCGCCAGTTGGGGCGACCGTTTCGCGCACCTCGCGACGGCAGAACAGAAACGATGGCTGCTGGAGACGGCGGTCCAGCTCGTCGCCGCTTTTGCGCGTCCGGTGCCTGTGCGGCAATACGCGGTGCTGCTCGACCTCAACTTCTCTCTCGGGTTCCAGACTGACGCGCTTGCCAAGCTGCGCGAGCAGTACGGATTCGACTACATCGACCACGCGAAGGAGGGGCGTCCTCGCGAGGCCGACCGCGGCGGTGGCGCCGTGCCTCTGTTCGTTCGCGGCACAGGCGACACCACGGCCCTGCTGGAAGTCCTGGGGATCGAAGGAGCGCCCGACCGGCAAACGATCATCTCCGCGTATCGCAGACTCGCGGCGCAGATCCATCCCGACCGCGTGCATGGCCAGCCGGCCGACGTGCAGTCCGAGGCGGCCGCGCGCTTCATCGAGATCACCCGCGCCTACGAGGCGCTGATGGCCCTCTATGGGGATTGATTCCCGTCCCCGAGGATGCTAGAATTCTCGCCGGGAATTTGGGCTGTTCACTAGGTGTTGCCGAAAAGTTTGTCAGCGCTTTCCCTCCGTTAACCGTAGCGAACTCATAGAAAACAATCACTTAGAGGAACATTGTGTCCGGTGTGGATGACGCGAGAAAAAGCGGACGCTCCGGCGCGTGCCTGATTCAACGTTCTGACGGCAGAGGCCGTAACATCAAGAGCAGCCGCAAGTTCGAAGGAATTGTTTCGATTATCGCGAACTGGCAGTAACCAATTTATTTGCCACTGCATCTAATGATGAAGCGGCACGAAATCAGCACTTTTCACGATCATACGGGAGAGGCAATGAAGAGCGCGGAAGCGTACGAGCACGAGCAGGGATGGGATTTTGAGAAGGCAGCCATGCCTTACGTCGACTCCCTGTACAACACCGCCTACCGGATGACGCGGAACTCCGAAGACGCAGAGGACCTCGTTCAGGAGACCTATCTCAAGGCGTACAAGTACTACGACAAATTCGAAGAGGGGACGAACTTCAAGGCGTGGCTCTTCAAGATCATGAAGAACACGTTCATCAACAACTACCGGAAGAAGAAGCTCACCCCGCACAAGATCGATTTCTCGGAGATTGAGGAATCGTACGAGCGCGTGATCCAGAAGAACGCTCCCGATCTGATCAAGGATCCGGAGACCGAGATCTTCCAGGACATGATGGACGAAGACGTCAAGCGCGCGCTCGACTCGCTTCCGCACGACTACAAAATGGTCGTGCTTCTCGCCGACATCGAAGGCTTCTCGTACAAGGAGATCGCCGAGATCCTCGACTGCCCGGTCGGCACGGTCATGTCGCGCCTCTACCGCGGCCGCAAAATGCTCGAACGCACGCTGCTCGAGTACGCCCGCAAGTATGGATACATCCGCGGCAAGGCTGAGCCCGCCAAGATGCGCTCACGCAAGGACGAAGACAAGGGCCCCAAGAAGAAAGAGGGCCCCGCGGAAGAGGAAGAGATCCAGGAGCCGGACGAGAACGAGGAAGAGGTCCTCTTCGCCGACGATGAGGATCTGGACCTCGAGGTCGAGGGCGAAGAAGAGGAATTCAATATCGAGTAACGCAGTTGCGAACACGTGGCAGTCGTCACTTCAGGCACAGAAGGACACTGATGCTCTGTCACGATGTGAAACGCGTCATCTACTTCTTCCTCGACGGCACGCTCGACCTGCGGCGGCAGAACGACTTTCAACATCATCTCGATCTCTGCGCTGATTGCGAAACGAGAATCGTGATCCACCGCCGCATCCGGATCTTCTTGAAGAAGCGGCTCGCACCGATCTGTGCGCCCGATCACCTGAAGCAGCGGCTGACTCGCTCGCTCCGCGCGTTCGCCGAGTAATCGTAGAATCGGCGCCGTGGCCGATTCCGACAAACTGATTCTCGTCTCCTCCAATCTCAACAAGGCCATCGAAGCAGAGCGCATCCTCGGCATGCCGTTGCTGTACGTCTCCCTGACGCTGCCTGAGATCCAGGCGGCGACCGTCGAAGAGATCACCCGCTCCAAACTCGAAGCCGCTCGCACGAAAGGCTACGGCCGGCTCATCGTCGAGGACGTATCGCTCGGTTTCGATGAGCTGGGCAATTTTCCGGGCCCGTACATTCGCTGGCTGCTGGAAGCCGCCGGCGGCAAGGGTCTCGCCGCAATTGCCCATGCGCTGAACAACCGCGCCGCAACCGCCCAGTGTTGCGTCGCCTACTGGGACGGCAGCCAGGGCCATCAGTTTCTCGGCGCATGCGCGGGTGAGGTGCTCCTGCAGCCGCGTGGCACGCAGAACTTCGGATGGGATGCCTGGTTCCAGCCCAGCGGCTCCGACAAGACCTTCGCGGAGATGTTGCCGGAGGAGAAGGACCGCGTCTCCCATCGGGGCCATGCCTATCGCCAACTCGCCTCGCACCTGCGTCAGGAAAGTGCCCATCCCGCCGGACGAAAGTGATCCCGTTCGAGGACATCCGCTCGAGCCTCGATCTTCCACAGACGCATAACTTATTGAAAGGTATGGCTTTGTACCGCGGCCACCTTGGCAGGCGCCTTGAACTGATCGATGTGACGCCGGCGAGCCCGGCGCGCAGTGGAAAGGACGCCCAATGTGGACATATGACGGAGAAGAATGGATCGAAGAGGGCGTGAACAAACGCGAGAAAAAAATGGATCAGGTCCAGCGGCCGGAAGAGGAATCACAGCTCGAACTGGAAGTGGTGAAGATCGTTCCGACGCCAAGAACGAACTACAATCCGCCTCCACCGCTGCCGTAACACGCAGACCAAGATCACGACTGAGCCGCGCGGGAACGCGCGGCTTTTTTTATTGCAGACCGATTTCGCGCAGCCAGCTCTGGATGGCGGCGATGGCGCGGTCGTTCTTGAAATTGTACCAGGCGCGCTCCAGCTTCCGATTCGTGGCCAGCGTGCGGCGAAAGGCCTCCGCCACGCCGATGCATGCCGCAAGTCGGTCGCGTGTTGCAGACGGGTCGAGCGCGGCGACGAAGGCGCGCCGGTCGTCGACCTCCGATTGCGCGCTGCGGGAAGGAACGCGCCGATACCGATCGCCCGTGAGCGAATCGCGTGTGTCGATCACTTCTCCGCCTTCGAGATCGAGGTAGTGCTCGAATTGTCCGGAGTCGTCGAGCCAGGCGACGGTGAGTCCCTCGAAATCGATCGCCTTTTGTGTCGAGGCGGGCTTCAACACGCCCGCGCCGGCTGGAGCCGGCGCCCACACAGTATTTTTCGCCAGGAACTCCCGCTCGCGCTCTTCGCGCCTGCGGTTCCAGCCGCGAATGACGAGGCGGATCTTCTGCATCAGGGTGGGCATTCTCGATCTCGAGCACGGCTCAGGATCGGGATGATATATCGTGCGGATCATGAGTCAGGACCGGCTCGACGCCAGTCTGGACATCGACCGGCGATCGACTCTGGAAATCGTTCGCATCATTCAGCAGCAGGACGCGCTCGTGGCGCCGGCCGTGGCGGCGGAGGCGGAGCGGATCGCGAACGCGGTGGACGAGATCGCCAATCGGATGGCGCACCTTGGCAGCCTCTTCTACGTCGGTGCCGGAACGAGCGGGCGCATCGCCATGCTCGATGCCTCCGAGCTTTCGCCGACCTTTGGCATCGACGCCTCGCTGGTCCGCGTGCTGATGGCCGGAGGGGAGCGTTCCTTTTTCGCCGCGGCCGAAGGGGCCGAAGACGATGAGGAGGCGGCGATCGAGGCCATCGATCGCCAAGTCAGCGCCGACGATGCGGTCGTCGGCATCGCCGCATCAGGGACCACTCCCTACACGGTCGCCGCGATTCGGAAAGCGAACATGATCGGAGCGCTGACCGTCGGCGTCACCTCGCAGCCGGGATCGCCGCTGGCGCAGGAGGCGGACATCGCCATCGTCCCGCAGACCGGCCCCGAGGTGATCCTGGGGTCGACGCGGATGAAGAGCGGAACGGCGCAGAAACTGGTGCTGAACGCGATCTCTACCGCGGTGATGATCCGTCTGGGCCACGTCTACTCGAACCTGATGATCGACATGCCGCCCACGAACGAGAAACTGCGCAATCGCGCGCTGCGAATCGTCGAGCTTGCGGCGGGCGTTTCACGTTCGGTCGCCGCTCAGGCAACGCGTGAGGCGAATGGAAATCTCCGGATTGCGGCGATCGTGGCCAGGAAGAAAATCTCCGCGGAGGAAGCGCGCAAGCTGCTCGACGCACACCATGGGAGCCTGGGCGAGGTGCTCGAGGCGTGAACCGCGTCGGGCGGCTGTTACAGATTGCGGTCAAGGAATCGCGGCTGGTCGTCGGCCTGATGTCGGGAACTTCGGTGGACGGCATCGACGCCGCGCTGGTGGATATAACAGGCCACGCCGAAAACGCGCGTGTGAAGCTCCGCGGGTTTCGCAGCTATCCATTTCCTCCCGATCTGCGCGCCAGAGTGTTCCGGCTGTTCGATCCGACGCAGGCGCGTGTCGATGCCATCTGCCAGCTCGATTTCCTGCTCGGCGAAGTCTTCGCCGCGGCGGTGCAGCGCCTGCTCGACGAGCATCATCTTTCGCCTGATGACGTCGACCTCGTCGCCACGGCCGGCCAGACGATCTGGCACGACCCGCAGCCGATCGTCGAAGATACTCACGTGAGCTGGATCGATCATCCGATCACCACGCGATCGACCTTCGCCATCGGGCAGTCGGCGGTCATCGCCGAGCGCACCGGCATCACCACGGTCGGCGACCTCCGCGTGCGCGATGTGGCCGCGGGAGGTCAAGGTGCGCCGCTGATCGCCTACGCCGACTGGGTGCTCCTTCGCGACGAGAAGCTCGGCCGCTGCGTGCAGAACATCGGCGGAATCGGGAACGTCACCTATCTCCCGCCGCGCGCGAAAACGGACGACGTCATCGCCTTCGACACCGGCCCGGGAAACATGATCATCGACGCCCTCGCGGACGTGGCCACCGCCGGCGCCCTCGGGTACGACAGAGACGGCGCGCTCGCGGCCAGGGGGACGGTCAAGCCGGAACTGCTCGATGCGTGGATGAGCGATCCGTATTTTCGAACGCCCCCGCCCAAGACCACCGGGCGGGAGCTCTTCGGCGTGCAATTTGCCCGGCGCATTCTGACCGAGGCACATGGCGTGCCGATCGAAGATCTCATTGCCACGGCGACCGCGCTGACCGCGGAGAGCATCGCGCGCGCCTACGGCGATTTCGTCCTGCTACGCGGGCCGATCGATCAGGTGATCGTCGGCGGAGGAGGATCGCGGAATCCGACGCTGATGCGGATGTTGCGCGAACGATTGCCCCGGATCGACGTGCTGCCGCACGAGCACTTCTCCATCAACGGTAAAGCCAAAGAAGCAATAGCCCTGGCGATCATTGCCAACGATGCCATCGCCGGGCTGAATACGAACATTCCGGGCGCCACGGGCGGAAAGCCAACCGTGCTCGGTAAGATCAGCGTATGACGCAGCGTCTTTGGGGCCGCGCCTTCATTGGCGGAAGAATCCGCGAGCGCACGCTCATCACCATCGACGACGGCCAGATCGCCGAGATTCGCGAATCGGCGCAGACGCCCGACAACGCGGCCGTGATGCACGATCTGATCGTTCCGGGCTTCGTCGACATTCACGTGCACGGCGGCGACGGCGCCGATTTCATGGACGGCGCGGACGAAGCGGCGGCGCGCGTCTCGTCATTCCACGCGCGGAACGGAACGACCGCGATGGCAGCGACGACGCTCTCCGGATCGGGCTCGAATCTGCGCGACGCCGTCATGGCCATCGCGCGCGTTTCCCGTCCCGAACGCCAGGCCGCGGAGATTTGCGGCATTCACCTCGAGGGACCGTACATCAGCGCGAAACGCGCCGGCGCGCAGAGCGTCGGTTCGATCCGCCCGGCCGACATTCATGAAATCGGCGCCTTGCTCAACGAGGCGCCGCATCTGCGCTGGATGATCACGGTTGCGCCGGAGATCGACGGCGTGCGCGCCCTGATCGAGCACTTCCGCGGCCAGATCGTTTTCTCCATCGGCCACACCGCGGCTGATTACAGCGAGGCGGTCGCTGCGCTCGACTGGGGAGCGACACACTTCACCCATTTGTTCAACGCCATGACCGGCATGCATCATCGCGAGCCGGGCGTCGTCGGCGCCGCACTGGTCTCCGCCGCCGCGACCGCGGAGTTGATCGCTGACGGCGTCCATGTCCATCCCGCCGTCCTGCGCATCGCCACGCTGGCGATGCCCAACCGCATCGCGCTGATCACCGACGCCGTTCGGGCCGCTGGAATGCCCGCCGGGACATACAAGCTGTACGAGCAGGAGTTCACCGTGACCGCCGCCGGAGCGGCGCGCCTCGGCGACGGCACGCTGGCCGGCAGCACGCTGACCATGCGCCGTGCAGTGCAGAATATGGTCGAGCTGGCCGGACTGCCGATCGAGATGGTGATTCCCATGGCCACCGAAGTTCCGGCGAGGATTCTCGGCGTCGCCGACCGGAAGGGGCGGATCGCTGCCGGCTACGACGCGGATCTGGTTCTGCTCACGCCGAAATTCGATGTATCGCGCGTGTTTGTGCGCGGGCGCGAGCTCCGATGAATCGGTCACCCCTCATCCGCCCTGCGGGCACCTTCTCCCCGCGTGGCGGGGAGAAGGATTTCGAACCCCCTCGCCCCGCGCAGCGGGGAGAGGGTGGCGCGAAGCGCCGGGTGAGGGAATGATCTGGGAAACCCTTCCCCACTACGACGCGCTTTCCGATCGCGCGGCGTCGATTCTGCTCGAGGCGATCGGGAACGATCCGGCGATCGTTCTCGGCCTGCCGACCGGCAACACGCCGGTCGGCATGTACGCGCGCGTGGTCGCCGAGTGCATGCGCGCATACCGCTGTTTCGGCGACGCAATCACGTTCAACCTCGACGAATACGCCGGCATCCCGCGCGATCATTCCGGCAGCTTCGCGCGGTTCATGCAGCGCCAACTGTTCGATCACGTCGATCTCAAACCGCAGCACGCACATATCCCCAACGGAATGGCGCCCGACCTTGGCGTCGAATGCGCGCGCTACGAACGGGCCATCCGCGGCGCGGGCGGGCTCGCGCTGACGTTTCTCGGCCTCGGTTCAAACGGGCACGTCGCCTTCAACGAGCCCGGAACACCGTTCGACACCCGGACGCACGTCGCCGCGCTCAGCGAGTCGACCCGCAAGGCGAATGCGCCGTTCTTCCTCGATCAGCGCGTGCCGACGCACGCCATCACCATGGGCATAGCCACGATTCTGGAATCGCGCGAGATCGTGCTCCTGGCCAGCGGCGAGAGAAAACGAGACGCTGTCGCGCGGCTGCGCTCGACCGAGCAAAGCGTCAACTTTCCCGCGTCCGCACTCTGGCGCCATGCCAACGTGCGCGTGCTGGTGGACCAAGCGTGTGCGTCATCCTGAGCCGCGAGGATGGCGAGAGATTTTGGCACAAGCCGATCGATCAGTTAGCATACGTCGCCAACCCGCAAATATAGGGAACGTGCATGGTCACCCTTCCGGCAGAAGGACGTTGGACAATCCGGACTCTCTCCGACGATGACGCCGGGCCGGCGCTGGCGTTCCTTCGGCGCGATCCGCTGATCAACGTGTATCTCATTTCGCGGCTGCTCGAGGAGCGGTTCGTCTCGGCCACCCAGATCGTCGAAGTGCGCTACGGCCGCGATATCGTGATGGTGGCCTCCTTGGCGACGAACATCGTCGTGGCCGCCGATCCCTCCGCTCCAGCCGATGTCATCGAGGCCGCCGCCGCGGTCATTTCCGAGCGCGTGCTGACCCGCATGCTTCCGGTCCGCGCCATCATCTCTCCTGCCACGCTGGTCGACGCGCTGTGGAGGCGGTTGCAATCGCATCTCGATCCTCCCACCGTCGTGCGCATGAACCAGCCGGTGTACGCCATTGCCGGGAGGCTCGACTATCCCGATCTGAAAGATGCCCGAATAGCGACGACGCGCGATCTTGACGCACTCGTTCCCGCCTGCGCCGCGATGCACAAGGAGGAGGTGGGAATCGATCCGCTGGAGCGCGACGCCACCGGTTATCGTGAACGCATTCGAGAGCTGGTGGATAAAAAGCGCTCGATCATCCGCGTGTTCGAGGGGAAGATCGCCGCCAAATGCGAGTTCTCCGCCGTCACCCCGGAAGCCGTGCAGTTGATGGGCGTCTGGACCGACCCTCGCTACCGCCGCCGAGGGTTCAGTCGCGCCTTGTTACGGGAGGTTTGCGGGCATCTGGCGCGAAAGGGAAAGAGTGTCACGCTGTTTGTAAACGACTTCAACAGCCCGGCCATTGCCCTCTACGAGTCGCTTGGATTCAAACGGATCGGCAACAACCGGGCATTGATCTGGTAGAGATCACGTTCTCTTGCATAGAACAGCCCGAACATTGCACGATTCGGGCAGAGCTCACGCGTGGCGGAGCGGTTACGCCCGCAGGCGCGGGACGGAGGAGATGATGGCCGAGGTCGGTACGGTAAAGTGGTTCAACAACGACAAAGGCTATGGTTTTATCAAACGCGAAAGCGGTGAGGACGTCTTCGTCCATCACAGCGCGATTCAGGCTGCGGGATACCGCAGCTTGAATGAAGGTGACAAGGTGGAGTTCGAAGTCAAGCAGGGACCGAAAGGCTTGCAGGCAGAGAACGTCCGCCGCGTGGATCAGGATCACCAGGAAGTGTCGTAGCTACTCTTCGTTCGGCCCGAAGCGGGCCATGGCCAAGGCCCCGAGCATTCCGCCGACGGCGAGCCCAGGCAGCTCCGGTCCGTAGCCCTTGAGCATCAGGAGCACCGCAGCGATCGCTCCGGCAAGAAGGAAGAGTCCGCGCAGAGCGAGACTCTGGAGATCGAACTGTTTCATGGGACCGACTCCGGCAGTATAGGCGAGGATCCCTCACCCGCCGCTTCGCGGCACCCTCGCGCGAGATCCTTCTCCCCGCTCGCTGGGAGAAGGTGGCCCGAAGGGCCGGATGAGGGGCCTCACGTTCACATTCGCTCGGGTATCGGAATCCCGAGGAGTTCCAGCGCGGCCACCATTGTGCGACGGAACACCTCAGCGCACACCGCTCGCCGCTGCCGCTCCGCCCCATCCTTCTCGTTGAGGATCGGGTACTTGTGGTAGAACGAGTTGAATTTCTGCGACAGCTCGAACAGCTCGTGCGTAATTCCCGAAAGCTCCAGTGAGTCGACCGCGCGCGCAATGGCCGCCGGCAATTCCGCGCTGCGCAGGACCAGCTCCCACATTTCGTCGTTGATCCCCTCGCGCAGCGTGAGCGCGTCGAGCGACACGTCGTCGAGCTTCGGATCGACGCCCCGCTCGGCCATCTTGCGGAAGATGTTCATCACCCGCACGGTCGAGTATTGCAAGTACGGTCCCGAGTCGCCCTCGAACGTCAGCGCCTCGGCGAAATCGAAGGCGATCACCTTGTTGCGTCCGTACTTGAGCATGAAGTAGCGCAGCGCGCCGATGGCGATCAGCTTTCCCAGGTCGCGGATCTCGTCACCCGACAGCCCCTCGCGCTTGCTCCCCTCCCGCACCGCCTCGGTCGCTTTCGATTGCAGCGCATCGATCAGATCGTCGATCTTCACGCCGAGACCCTTGCGTCCCGACATCTCCAGGAATGGGCGTTTGCGATCCGCGTCCGACACTTCGAGGCCAAGCGCCTCGGCGGTCGCCGGCGTGAGAGCCACCATCTCGTAGGAGAAGTGAATCGAATTCCCGGCTTCACGCGTATGGCCGAGCAGTCGCAGCCCTTCGCGCACGACTTTCTGCAGATACGCCTGACGCACGTCGATGACGTTGATCACCCGCTGTGCCGCGCCGAAACGCGGCGCGTCGGGCGAGCCTTCGCCCGCGGTGGTCTCCCAAAGCACGTGTCCGTCGGGATACGTCGAAAATTTGCGGTAGTGGAAGGTCCGGTCGAGCAGACCGAACTTCCAGAGCTGGTAGGCGATGTCCTTGCCGGTGTAGGTGACCGTGCCATTGGAGCGCACCAGGATTTTGTCCGGCTCGTTCATCCCTTCGAATTCGGCGCTCTCCTCGAGCTTCATCACCCAGCAGCCCTTGTGCTTCCCGGCCGTCTCGAGAATCACGGCCCCGGAGCGCTTGAGCATCTCGAACGCGCGGTCCCAGAAATGCAGCGCGATGATGTCGCTCTCTTTCGGCAGGAGGTCGTACTCGATTCCCAGCCGGAACATGGTGACCTTGTGGCGATCGACGATAGCGCGGGCGACGACCGCGGCCAGCTTCGCCGTGTCGCCTTCACGATTCTCGATGTGATGGAGCGTGTCGCGCCGCCACTGCTCCGCCTCAGGATGTTCGGCGTAATAGTTGGCCATGCGCGCATAGAGGTCCCAGCAGTAGTAGTCAAAGCGCGTCGACCGCGCCATGGCCTCAACCTCGGCCACGCTCTTGTTCTCCAGGCGCTCGAAGCCGACGACGACGTCGGCGACCTGCACTCCGGTGTCGTCGATGTAGTTCTGCGTCTCCACGTGATGGCCGAGCCACTTCAGGCAATGGACGAGCGTGTCGCCCAGGACCGCGTTGCGCAGATGGCCGATGTGCGCCGCTTTGTTCGGATTGATGTTCGTGTGCTCGACGATGACGCGGTCGCCGGCCGGCGGCGGCGGGGCCATCACGCTCTGCAAGTGCGCCACGGCGAACGCGCCGCGATCGAGGCGAAAATTGAGGTAGCCGGCGCCCTCGATGGTCACCGACTGCACCAGGATCGGCAGCGGCAGATCCTTCGCCAGCGTCTCGGCGATCTCGCGCGGCTTTCGCTTGAGCGCCTTCGCCAGCTCGAGACAGAGCGGCGTCGCCAGATCCCCCATTTCCAGTCGCGGGGGCGCCTGCAGCACCACGCGATCGACCGCGTGGCCGAAGAGAGTCAAAACGCGCGTTGTCAGCGTTTCGGTGAGTTGGTCGGTGATTTGTTCGAGAATCATGGTTCGAAAACGCAGTGCGTCGTATCGTTCCACAGTTTGAGCACAAAGCGATCGCCGCGGCGGATGAAGATGTTGATTGCGGCGTTGTCCTGCGCTAGATGCCGCGAGGTCATCACCGGCGCATCGAGCAGCGCCGTGGCGCCGATGCGAATCGCCGTCCCGTGCGTGACGATGACCGCGCGTGTAGCGGCGGGCGTCCCCGCCTGCCGATCCGCCGACTCGGCGATGATCGCAAACGCCTGCCGCATCCTCTGCAGCACCGCGTTGTGCGACTCGCCGCCGGGACAGGAGCATTCCGGATCGTCGATCCAGCGGCGGTAGGCGGCCTCGTCCTGGCGCCGGATCTCCAGAAACGACCGCCCCTCCCATGCGCCGTAATGCATTTCGCGCAGCTCGTCGAGCGGATGAACATCGAGTCCCGTCGCTTCGCCGATCACGCCCGCGGTCGAAAGCGCGCGCTCCAGCGACGAGCTGAAGAGCGCGTTCGGTTTCATCGTCGCGATGCGTGCGGCGAGCTGCGCCACCTGGCGCCGGCCCAGATCCGACAGCGCGCTGTCGTTCCACCCTTGAGCGATACCGGTCACGTTGTGCACGGTCTCGCCGTGCCGCACCAGAATGAATTGCTCGATCACGCGACCGCCATCAGCGACTTCGCGGTCATCTCCGCCGGCTGCCGGATGCCGAGAATGGCCAGCATCGTCGGCGCGACGTTCTCCAGCGCGCCGCCGTCGCGAAGCTTGCCGAATCGCTCCTTCGGATCGAAAAGGATGAGCGGCACGGGATTGGTGGTGTGCGCCGTGTGCGGCTGGCCTGTCTTCTCGTCGAACATAAATTCGCAGTTGCCGTGATCGGCGGTGATCAGGGCCACGCCCTCGATCTTCGCCACGGCGTCGAGAATCCTGCCGATGGCCTCGTCGGTGGCCTCGACCGCCCTGACCGCCGCCTCCATGACGCCTGTGTGCCCGACCATGTCGGGATTGGCGATGTTCAGGATGATCACGTCGTAACTCCGCTTCCCGATCTCCTGCACCACGCGATTCGCCAGTTCGGGGAGCGACATCTCGGGCTTCAGGTCGTAGGTAGCCACCTTCGGCGAGGGGATCAGCACGCGATCCTCGCCGGGCGACTGCTTGTCGGATCCTCCGTTAAAGAAAAACGTCACGTGCGCGTACTTCTCTGTCTCCGCGATGCGCAACTGCTTGAGGCCGGCATGCGACAGCACTTCCCCGAGGTGGTTCTTCACTTCCACCGGCTGGAAAAGCACCGGCAAATTAAAATCTTCACGATATTGATTCATTGTAATAAGTGATATTTTTGGACGGACCGGCCGCGGGAAGCCGGTGAAATCGTCGTCTTTGAATGCAGTGACGATCTGCCGCATACGGTCCGCGCGGAAGTTGAAGAACAACAGCGCGTCGCCGTCTTCGACGCGCCCGAGGTGCGCACCCTCCGTGGTCAGAACGGAGATCGGCTCCATGAATTCGTCGGTGACGCCCTGCTCGTAAAACCGGCGAACGGTCTCGATTGGATCCTTCGTTTCCGTGCCGACACCGAGGGTCATCAGATCGTACCCGCGCTGGACACGCTCCCAACGCTTGTCGCGATCCATTGTGTAATAGCGGCCGATGATCGTCGCCAGGTGCGCTCGTGGCTTGTCTTTGATGAAGGCGCGCAGCTCTTCGAGATAGCGCTCGGCCGATTTCGGCGGCGTATCGCGGCCGTCGAGAATCGCGTGCACGAAGACGTCTTTCGCGCCGAGCGCCAGCGCCGCGTCGATCAGCCCGTGGAGGTGAAGCTGCAGTGAGTGCACGCCGCCATCGGAGAGAAGACCGGCAAAATGGATGGCTCGGCTCTTCTT
Source organism: Thermoanaerobaculia bacterium (assembly GCA_041483175.1). Classification (GTDB taxonomy): domain Bacteria; phylum Acidobacteriota; class Thermoanaerobaculia; order Gp7-AA8; family Gp7-AA8; genus Gp7-AA10. Next base: position 15,074 of record JBGPFD010000023.1, read on the forward strand.
GACGGCATCGACGAGCGCGCGATTCGTGCGCAGCTCGCCGCGATCGACGGCCTTGCTGATGCGCATGATGTCCTGATCGACGATCCGTCCCGCCCCGATGTTCAGGTGTCCGACCTCGGAGTTGCCCATCTGCCCCGCCGGCAAACCGACCGCGTTGCCCGACGCGTCGAGCGTCGCCCAGGAGGCATTGCGAAAGAGTTGATCAAACCGCGGCGTCCGCGCCTGCGCGATGGCGTTCCATTCGCGTTCCTTGCGGCAGCCGAATCCGTCGAGGACGATGAGGATCAGAAACGGGCGAGATGGTGGCACGTCGGCGCGGGACGATATCAAAAGCGAACGATGAACGCGGAACGATGAACGATGAACGCGCCCGCCATCAGTTCATCGCACATCGTTAATCGTTCATCGTTCACGACGACGCTTTCTCCCTCTTGAACACCATCCCGATATGGTCCGTCGCGCCGGTTTTGAAATTGATCGAGGTGATGCTGACCAGTTCCCATCCGTCGTCGCCGAGGCGGTTGAGCTCTTCAGCGCGGCGAGGATCCATCGAATAGTTTTCCGATCGGACGTTGATGATCTTGTATTCCCAGGTCTTCATGGCCGCGCCCCTCCCGTGGTGCTGAATTGGTAGGCCCGAAAGTGTAGCATGCACAAGCGTTACAGGGTTTGGGCACGCCAGGCGACAGCCGCTGCAGGGTCGTCGGTGATCACACCGTCGCAGCCAGCGGTCAGGAGGCGATCCCAGTCGCGCCGGCGGTTCGCCGTCCACGGCACGACGGCGATGCCTGCACCGTGCAGGCCGCCGACGAGCGCGGCGTCGACGTGATGGTGATCGGGAAAGCACCACGTGGCGCCGAGCCGCCGCGCGTACTCCGGCAAATCGACGATAACTCCCGAAACCGTGAGCCCGAGCGGAAAGGAGACCTTCCGCCGTGCCAGCTCAGCGATCAGTGCGTGATCGAACGAGGCGACGACGATCTCCGGCCAGGCGCCGACTTCCGCGATCAGCGTCTCTTCCCACCCGCCGCGTTTCACCTCCAGAACCATCCGCGCCTTTCCGGCAATTTGGGAAAGATCGCGCAACGGCTGCGGCGTCAATCCGAGCCGCCGCAGCTCACCGGAGGAGAGCGACTCGACCGGGTCGCCACGCACCTCATCATCGTGGTAGAGAATGCCCATGCCGTCCGAGAGGAGCCGCAGATCCGTCTCGAATCCGTCCGCCCCTTCCCGTAGCGCCTGCTCGAACGAGGCGACCGTATTCTCCGGCCGCCGCCGTGGACTGCCGCGATGCCCGAAGATCCAAAAGTGACGCAGTTCACCGCTCATATGCGCACAACTCCGTTCTTCTGCTAGAGTTGAGGAAACAAATCGGAGTACGAATTCATGGCCAAGCGAATCCTCCTGGCAGATGACAGCATCACCATTCAGAAGGTCGTCGAGCTAACCTTCTCCGACGGGGACTACGAGGTCACCGCCGTGAATAACGGCAACAAAGCCATCCAGAAGCTGTCCGAGATGCGTCCCGACATCATTCTGTCCGACATCATCATGCCGGAAAAGAACGGATACGAGGTCTGCGAGTACGTCAAATCGCATCCGGAGTTCCGCAACATCCCCGTCATCCTCCTCACCGGAACCTTCGAGCCGTTCGATCCGGACCGCGCCGACAAGGCAGGATGTGACGCGGTGGTCACGAAACCCTTCGAATCGCAGAGCCTCATTCACAAGGTCGAGGAGCTGATCGAGCACGCAAAGTCGCAGGCTCCGACCGGGCCGGTCGAGGCATTCGCCCCGGAAGCGCCGGTGCCGCCACCAGCGCTACCCGATGCGTTCGCCACCGGCACGTTCCAGTCGCACGGCGAAGTATTCGCAGGCGCCGGAACGGCGTCGCCAGCGGCTCCGGCCACGGAAACACCCTTTGATCAACCGCCGCCGGCAGGCGAGACGCGCGCCTTCCCGCGCATGAGCTTCGACGATCTGAAGCGGATGTCCAACGAGCCGCCCACCCCGCCACCGCCCGCCCCGGAGCCTGCATCGCCGTGGGATCAGCCGGCGCCGGCGGGAGCCGAGACGCGGGCCTTCCCGCGCATGAGCTTCGAGGATCTGAAAAAAGCGGCGAGCGAGCCGCCCACGCCACCGCCCGTCGCGCCGCCGCCACCGCCGACGGAATCGACATCGCCGTGGGACGAACCGCCGGCGACCGGCGGAGCGACGCGCGCATTTCCGCGCATGAGTCTCGATGATCTGGACAAAGCGCCCAGCCAGCCTCCTCCGCCACCAAGCTCGCCGGAACCGTCGCCGTGGGATTCGGGCCCCCGCGCTACTTCCGGGGCCGCAGAAACGCCGCCGTCTCCCGCCGAGTCGCTGCCATGGGGCGAGCAGGCCGGCGGTTTTTCCGGTGAGACGCGCGCGTTCCCGCGCATGACGTTCGACGATCTCGGGAAAGCGGCCAGCCAGGCTCCTGCGATGCCCGAGCCACCGCCGGAACCTCCATCGTGGCCCGCTCGCAAAGAAGCGGCCGCACCGTCCGCGCCGGCGATGGAAGAGCTGGAGTTCAAGCACGAGCCGGAAGCGAAAGCGCCCGACGCGCCCGCGCAGCCGGCAGCCGCGGCACCGGGCGAGCTGACCGACGATCAGATCGACCGCATCGCGCGGCGGGTTGTGCAGCTCATGTCGGAGCAGGTCGTCAAGAACATCGCCTGGGAAGTGATCCCCGATCTCGCCGAGACGGTGGTGAAGGAGCGGATCCGCCAGCTCGAGTCCGAGTGAAGATCTACACGCGGACCGGCGATGCTGGCGAAACGTCTCTGTTCGGCGGCAGCCGGGTTCCGAAAGACGATCCGCGCATCGAAGCCTACGGCACGATCGACGAGTTGAATTCCTGCCTCGGTGCGGCTCGCGCGAGCTGGCCTTCGTCGCCCATCGACGCGCAGCTTCATGACGTGCAATCCGATCTGTTCGCCATCGGCGCGTATCTCGCCTCTCCCGGATCGGATCGATTTCATGGCGTCAGCGCATCGCGCGTCGACGGCCTCGAGCGCGCCATCGACGCGATGGATGCGCAGCTCCCGGAACTGAAGCAGTTCGTTGTTCCGGGAGGATCGCCCGCCGCCGCGCAGCTTCACGTGGCGCGCACCGTCTGCCGCCGCGCCGAGCGGCGGGTCATCGCACTCGGCGAATCATCGGCCGCGATGCGCATCACCATGACCTACCTCAATCGCCTTTCGGACTACCTCTTCGTCGCCGCCCGATTCGCGAATCTGCGGCACGGCATCGAGGATGTGCCGTGGAAGCAGGGCGCTAAACCGTAGGGCCCCGCTGTCACCCCGAGCGCCAGCGAGGGGCCTGGAGGCGTGGGCGGCGCGATCGTTCGCCTTCATGCGCCCGCCATTCCCAAGGCGCCTCGCTTACGCTCGGCGTGACATCCAACAAACTAACTCGGTGCCGGCGCGAGCCGCCGCGGCGGGCGAACCGCCGAATTCCGCCACGCCGACCACCAGAGATCGCGCAGCAGTGACGCTCCGGCCGCGAGACGAGCGGCGGTGAAATCTCTCGCCGGTGCCGACACGGGGCGGAAGATGTCGAAGCCGCCGTCGCGATCGATGCGATAGAGCGGTTCGACGAGCGCGTTCGAGGCGCGGATGAGTTCCACCGCCGCCGCGAAATAGTTGGAGCGCAGTTTCGGAGGATCCAATCGCGGCGTGACATCCTCGCGCGTGATGGCGTGCGATACGAACGCCGTCTCAAATCGCTCGTGCGCCTGGCAATCAATCGGATAGGCGTTCGGATTCGGAAGAATCCACCCGTTGTAGTTGATCGTAGTGTGCTGCGGATTCGCCGCGTCCGCGGCGTAATGCCCGAGGATGCCAGCGACGTAGACGATTGCATGCTCGATCGCGGCGCGCTCGGGCGAGCCGGGGGCGGAAAATCGCCATCGCCGGAACTGGTTCGTGAGCAGTTCCGATAGCTCGGCGATGCGCCACGGGAGAAAGCCCGCCGATTCGACGTTGATGCCGTAGCGACGCAGCGTTCCCGAATCAGCGAGCAGGGCGATGAACTTGTATCGGTTCGGCGGGAGATCGAAATGCGAAACGGTTTCGTAATCGAGGAAGTGATCGGGGGGATTGACTCCATCCGACGACTCGCCGGCGCCGCGCCAGCGGTCGGGATCGGGTCCGAGGTAAATCAACTCCGGATACGACTTATAAAAGAAAATCGGCATGTCGGTCGGCAGACCGAACGTCGCGGCCTCGCTGGAGAGCAAGTGCCCTTTTTCTCCCCATCCGAAGCTGCAGAGCGGAACGAAAAGAAGCGCGACGCAAAGACCGATTCGTTTCACGGCCGCCGATTGTACCGTCTGCTATGATCCGCCGACCCACTCCACCCGGAGGAGATCACCATGCGCCGTTGGATCGCCCTCGTCCCTCCTCTCTCGCTTGCATTCCTTCTGTTCGCGACCCCCGCTGCTGCGCAACGCATCAGAGGGGGCATCGCCCACGACTCGGTAAAGGCGATCGCGCCGAACGACTCGTTTGGCCTGGTGTTTCCAACGACGCCGGTGAACACCACGTCGATTCAGGATTGTTACTACGACTGCTTCTATGTGAACACTCCAGACAACTGCAACGGTACCGGCTCGATTACACTGCAGAAGTCCCTCGCGCCTCCTTTTTCGGTGACCAACCTGCGCAAAGGAATCGCGGGATCCGGGTGCAGTGGAACTCCGGTCACTCTTCCCCTCACTCTGCAGCCCGGCGAATGGCTTCTGCAGGATTTCGTTTTCAAACCGACGGCGCCGGGATCGTTCCAGGACACGTACGTTTACAACATGAATGGCAGCCAATTCACATGGCTCTTGTCCGGCGCCACGCCGTCAACCGCGCCACAAATCCTCTCCTTCGCGGCGACTCCATCGACCATTCGCGCCGGCCAAAGCGCGACGTTGTCATGGAACACCACAGCCTCGCGGACTGACAGCGTGTTCATCGATCACGGGGTTCAGGGAAATGGGCCGTCGGGCTCAGCCACCGTCACTCCCTCCGCCACGACGACGTACACGCTGACCGCGATCAGCTCGAGTTCGATGCTTTCCGCGACCGCCACGACAACGGTCACCGTCATCACGACGCCGACAGTCGTGGTGAGCTCCTTCCCGTCGGCGATGCTGCAGCAGCAAGGCGTTGGCGGGGCGACGACGAGCTTCACGCTGACCAACGCCGGTGGCTCCGCCACCACGATCACGCTCTCGCAGAGCGGGACCTTCTTCACGCAAGGCCCGACCTCGTTCACGCTCGGTCCCGGCGCCAGTCAAGTGGTGACCGTGACCGGATCTGCACAATCGAGCGGCGCATTCCAGGGGACTTCAATTCCGTCAGGCAACGGGGTCACGAGCGGCCTGCAGATTCCGATCAAACTCCTGTCTGCGGCGCCGCCTGCCGGGACGGCGATCGCGAAACCGACGACCAATCGCGTCGACGTCACTTCGCCCACCGGAACGGTCAGTTTCAAGAACAGCGGAAGCGCGACATTGACGGGCATCCTCGTTTCCGACGTGCCGTGGATCACGCCGCAGAGCGGAATCATCACCATTCCCGCGGGCTCGACGGTGTCGTTTTCGTTCACTATCGATCGTTCGAAGCGCACCGACGCCGATGCGCTCGTCGGCTCGGTGTCGGGCAATCTCTCGCTCGTTTACCTCAGTGGCGCATCGGGAAAGATCGGCGCGCTCGATACCAACACGCCATCCGTCAGCCTGGTCACTGTGGTCGACACGGTGCAGCTTACGGTGTCGAGCGGGACGGCGCCACCGCCACTCGCTCCAGGCGAGATCGCGCTGTTCGTTCCCGGCGCCGGGCATATCACCGGCACTGTCGGCACGTTCATCTCCGATGTGTCCGTGCTGAACCCATCGGGCAATGCGGCGCTCACGGACGTCCGATTCTTCTTCACGCCGACCGCCGCGGGCAGCCCGCAGAAATCGACCACGCTGCCGCCGGTTGGCGGCGTGAGCGTAGCTCTTGCCGATGTGGTGAAGAGCGTCTTCGGCAGCGACAGCCAGGTCGGCAGTCTGCAGATTCGCTCCGCCTCCGCCGACAAGCTGTCCGTGAGCACGAACATCATCAACTCCAGCAACCCGGCCGGCACATACGGCACTGCAATTCCGACCTTCCGCTCCGACCGCGCCGTCGGCGCCGGCGAACGGATGGTGCTCACTGGGTTGCGTCAGGATGCGACCGGCCACACGAATCTGTTCATTCAGGAAACGTCAGGCGTGGGCGTCAGCGTGCAGACTGAGTTCCTCGATCAGAACGGAACCACACTCGGCACACGGCCCGACACCGTGGGGACATTCGCGCTGTCGCAGATCAACAACGCCGTTCCCACTGGCGCCGTTGTGGCGATTCTCACGAATATGAGCTCCGGGAGCGCGCGGTTCCTGGCGTATGCCACCCCCGTCGATCAGGCCAGCGGCGACAACTGGAGCATCGTCGACTGGTCCCGCCAGTACGGCTATTCCGGAAGCGACCCAGTGATCATTCCGGTCGCCGGAGTGCTGCAGGGAGCGAACAACACGTTCTTCCGCACGGACTTGGCGATCACCAACACCGGCTCGGGACAGGCCAGCGGCACGCTTCGTTTTTATCCGAGGGGAGGCAGCCCTTCGGATCGGCAGATCACGCTCGGCGGTCGCCAAACGGACATCGTCAGCAACGTTATCGGCTCGCTTTTCAACGCTCCGAGCGGAAGCGTCGGATATCTCTTGTTCACCCCCGCGACCGGAACGTTTGCCATCACCAGCCGCACGTACACCACGGTGGCGGGCCAGGTAGCGACGTTCGGCACCGGTGTTCCGGCGCTGGCGGCCGCCGGCTCGCTGACGGCCGGCGCGCTGCGCGCGATCGGTTCCCTGGAAGATGCGGCTCTGGCGACCGTGGTTGCCGCGCGTCCCGCGACGTTCCGGACGAACTTCGGACTTCTGGAAACCAGCGGTCAGAGCGTAACCGTTCGGGTCACGCTTCGCTTCAACTATCCCGCGGGAACGAAGTTGCAAGCGATCGGCTCCGCGTCGAAGGACTACGTGCTCAGTCCAAACGAATTCCGCCAGCTCGGCCTCGCCGCGGACATCCTGGGCGCAAGCCGCAACACGCTCGGTGATCTGCGCGGGCTGGAAGCGGACTTTCAGGTCGTCGGCGGCAACGGCTCGGTCGCCGTCTACACCTCGTCGACCGACAACGGAACGGGAGACGCCATTCTCCGGACGGAGTGAGCTGGTCGGGGCAAGTGGATTTGTATTTCTACGCGCTTCGGTGGCTCAGTAAGTTACTGAAAATACGATACGACAGAACCCCCCAAACCTCCACATTCACGCCTTCTAACGACGTATTGGCTACGCAAGAACCACGAAGGTGGCCGAAAGAATCGCGCGAGCTCGACTGTTCAGCTCCGCAATGGCGCAACCGAAAATCGGGCGGAACGATCCATGCGCGTGCGGCTCGGGCAAGAAGTTCAAGAAGTGCTGCCTGGATCAGCGGCTGAAGCCGAAGGTTATCTCTCTGCCCAGCGGTCAGCGGCGTAAGCCTACATTGCCGCGTGGTCTCACACTTCGCGAGATAGATCCGAACAAGCCCGAGCACCGAGCGATGATCCGGGAGTTCACCGAGAAATCGCAGCGCGCCCACTTCGGTCCGCCCGACCTGATCCGCACACCGTTCAACGGCTGGATCATGCGCGCCTTCGGCGGCACGCTCACCTGGCGCAAGCCGACTGAAACATTCCACGAGTTTTGCGTGTGGGTGCTGAAGAAGACTTTCGGACAGGAATGGCTCGACGAGCAGTTCGCGCAACCGGTTGAGGACCGCCATGTCGTTGCGAAGTGGCTTACCGAACTTTCCGAGCTGCAGAAGCGCGACACTCCTCCGGGACATAAGCCGGGGAACATCGTCAGCTCGATCCCGACTGGGGGTGCGCAGGAGGTTATCCTCCTGGGCCGCGATCTGCTGTATCTCGCTCAGCTCGGGAAACTCCCGGACCGTCTGATCGACCGCCTCCGCCACAAGGGAGAGTTTCAGGGAGCGTGGTACGAGGTCCGAATCGCAAGCGCGCTCGTCCACGGCGGCTTCGACATCGAATGGCTCGACAAGAGGTCGGAAAGCCACTGCGAGTTCACTGCGAAGCACTCCTTCACTCAGGAGAAGTTCGCCGTCGAGGCGAAGAGCAAGCGTCGTTCTGGGCTGCTCAACGAACCGGGCGAGAAGGCGGAGGACGCGCGAGTTCTGGCGACCCGAAACTTCCGCGATGCTCTCAAGAAAGATGCGGATGGCTTGCCGCTTCTCGTTTTCATCGATGTGAATATGCCGCTCAGCGATTCGTTCGAGGATGCCGCGAAGCTCTGGGCGCAGCACATGGCCGACTTCATTGGCCCAATGGGAATGAGTCCTTCCGATCCAGCGAAGTTCGCGTACGCCGTCTGCACGAACTTCAGCTATCACCAGAAGGAAGGGGAGTCGGTGCTGGGGCTCGCCGTGGTCTACGACAAGTTGCCGATGTTCTCTGTCCAGCCGACGAAATGTTTTGAACTGACTCGACACGCAGTCGAAGAAGGCCTGAAGCAGGTCGGATCGCTCCCCCCACACACTCTTTGAGCTAATTGCTCCCCTCTCGATGGCTTGGTTCACCGCACCACGGACGTATGATTCCGGCGAGGTGGAAAGATGACAGACAAAGAGCAGGAGGTGCTCGCGAAAGCCATTTTTGGGCCGGAACAGAAGGTCCGAGAGCTTCGCTACGACGCCCGGCCGGACCTCATCGTCGTCGTAGAGGACGACTACGGCACGTGCGAGAACCGGGTCACCGATGGAGACTGGCTCGATGAACCGGAGCTACGCCGGAGCTTTGAGACGTTGAAGCGCGGTCGCAAGGAAGACATCAGCGAATGGGAGTACCAGAAGAAACTGTCCGCTGAAATCGTCGACCACCTGAACGGAGCACCCGACCCAACGAACCGAATGCGCTGGCTCCCAAAGCTCGTCTACAACCGGTTTCTCGACGACTTCCGCTTGCACTTCCAGGAACTCGAAAAGTTGGTTAAGAATCCATCGACCGCGAACACGGCTGCTGTCATCGCTGAGTTGCAATCAATTCCATTTAGTTGGCAGAAGAGCCCGTAACTAAAACGCCGCCCTTTCGAGCTGCGTTGCCAACCTCATTTGTTAAACGCGATTCGGCCAGTTCCACTGGCTCGGTCCATCGCCCTGTTGCACCGAGTGATTGAAGAACAATCCGCCGTACGTGCTGAACACGACCATTTCGACCGTGCCGTCTTCGTTGACCTTCTGTACGATGGCGGGCGACTGCTTCGGAGGGAACTTGCCATCCGCGCTGCCCGGATGGTTGTAAACCACGATGCGACCAATACTCGGCTGAGGATTTGCGTCCATGTGATGAATGATGTGTTTGACCTTCCTTCATCTAAGCACGATCGCAGAAAAGCACAAACTGAAAGCTGTGCGTAAGTTGGGAGAAGGCCAACTACATATCAACTACGCGAGCGTGCCGTAGTGACGGCATTTCGCACATCGAAGTAGTTGATTTCGCAGGGGATGCTGATTGGTCGGGGCAAGTGGATTTGAACCACCGACCTCACGGTCCCGAACCGTGCGCTCTAACCAGGCTGAGCTATGCCCCGATGAAGGCGTCGCGCCGTGGCGGCGCGAGAGAATCGCGGATTCTAGGAGGATTCCGCCGGTCGGTCAAACCGGCCCCTGCCGGCGTTCATTCCGCCGCGCGCCTAGCCAAACCGAGGGAACCATTGCGCGGAGGATCGCGGAAGATGTCCCGGCGAACGCGCCGCGAATTGCATCACGCCTGGCGTGAAATTCATCTTCGCTGCGACGCGCGGTGCCAAATCAGCAAGAAGTGTGCTTCCCGGTCCCTGCGGCGGAATCGGCGCAACTCGGCAGCACGTTTTCCGATAGGAAAGGACTCTCCATGTTCAAGCGTATCGCCCTCGCACTCCTTCTGGCCGCGACCACAGCCGCGGCGCAGCAACCGCCGGCATTCGGCGAAAAACTCGATGTCAATCTCGTCCTTCTCGACGCGGTGGTCACCGACTCCCGCGGCCAACAGATCCTCGGCCTGGATAAGAACGACTTCGTGGTGAAAGAAAACGGTGTCCCGCAAACCATCGACTCCGTCGACTACTTCACCAATCGCCAGCTGCTCAACCAGCCGGAAAGCCAGGCGCCGTTCAAGGCGGAGCGGGTGCACGAACAGCGCTACTTCATCTTTTTCTTCGACAAGCCGACGGCGGGCGCCGCGTTCTTTGGCCGCCTCTCGCTGGCACGCCGTGCGGTGAAGGATTTCGTCAAGGAAATGAAGCCGGCGGACATGGCCGCCGTGGTCGCTCATGACGCGCGGCTCAAGGTCTATAGCGACTTCACGTCGGACAAGAAACAGCTCGACAAGGCAGTCGACGACACCGCGATGTACGGACGCGGCGCCACCACCGCGGCGGCCCCGGCGAGCGGGCCATCCATCCTCCGGAGCATGGGTGACGACCGGCTGATCAGCGAGACGGGAACAGTCTACGAGGCGCTCGAGGCGCTGGGAGATGCCACGCACTCGATTCGCGCGCGCAAGAACCTCGTGCTCTTTTCCGTCGGCATTCACGAAATGAGCGAGGAGGTTCGCAACGGCATGGTGATCAGCACCAGCCGTTACTACGATCCGATGATCAGCGCTCTCAATCGTGCGAATGTGACCGTCTATCCGATCAACCTGCTCGACAATCCCAATCTGCCGCCGTTCGTGCACCAGACGCTGGAGCGCATCGCCGCCGACACAAA
>JBGPFD010000024.1:0-25342 GCA_041483175.1 Thermoanaerobaculia bacterium
AGAGTCTCCGCGATCCGTTGCACTTCCGGCGGGCGAAACAGCGTTCAGCGTGATGACGCGCCGTTGCGCAGCCTTTGTGCCGCTTTAAAGAAGCTCAGCACAAGTTCGAGTTCCCTCTCCCGCGATGCGGGAGAGGGCGGCGCGAAGCGCCGGGTGAGGGTGTTCCCCCTCATCCGGCCTTCGGCCACCTTCTCCCCCGCACCGCGGGGGCGAAGGAGTTCGAGCTCATGCAGAGGTTCCTCAGCTGGCGAAAGAAGCGGCAGCGTTGCGCAGCCTTTGTGCCGCTTTAGGGAAGCTCTGCACAACCGCTCCGTGTAGCGGCGGGCGTCCTCGCCCGCCGGGCCGGCGGGGACGCCGGCCCCTACACCCGGAGGGGTGCACTCATGCAGAGGTTCCTCAGCTGGCGAAAGAAGCGGGATCCGACGGACGGCCGAACAGGAATCCCTGCCCGTATCTGATCCCCATCCGCGCAGCGATCTCCGCCGTTGCAGTATCTTCGATGCCTTCGAGGATCAACTCACATCCGAAGTCGCGCGCCAGCGACTGAATGTTGATGACCAGCTTCAGTTTCGTCGAATCGCGTTCAAAAGCCGTTCCGAACTCCTGGCTGATCTTCAAAAATGATGGGCGCAGTTTGTCGATGAATGGCAGATGCGAATAGGCGACACCCACATCATCGAACGCGAAGCGGACGCCGAGGGCGCGAAGTTCTTCGACGTTCTCAAAGAGTTGCGGCCCCGCATTCAACGATCCCTGCTCCGTGATCTCCAGGACGATGCGATCGAGCGGGATGCCGAAGCGCTTGCTGCCTCGCGTCAGGGTGTCGCGAATTTGTGCGCCATTCGAGAGAACATGGGGATGAATGTTCAGGAAGAGAGAACCGCGGGTGGCGAGCCGCGCGTAGGCCAGGAGACTGCGGCTGACGCACGCCATCTCCAGGTCTTCGAGCCGTTGCTTTCGCGCCGCGTACAGGAAGAGCACTTCCGGATTCCGCAGCAGAGAATTGTCGTGGTACCTCGCCAGGGCTTCGAAGCCCAGCGGTTCCTTACCGTCCGGCAGGGACACGATCGGCTGAAAGAATGCGGTCAAGGAATCACTGTTGATGATCTCGTCGAACAGAGGCATGCGGATGACCGCTGACTCGGCAGCCGATGAGGAAAGCGCAGAACACTTCAACAGGTCGATCGCCGAATCGAGGTCAGCGACGGCGAATGGTTTTTGCAGAAAGCCGACAGCGCCCCGTTCCGACGCCTCGAGCTGGAGCGCAGCCGGCGCATCTCCGGTCATCAGAAGGACGCGCGTTTCGGGAGAGTACTGCCTGATGAAACGAATGAAATCGAGCCCTTCGAAGCCAAACGGCCCCGACAGTCGGACGTCGGAGACCACGTGCGAAGGTTTCAGCCGTTCGACGATCAGTTGCGCCGACTCCAGATCATTGCAGGTGATGACCGTGCGCCCCTCGCGTTCCAGTCCTTCCGCGAGCGCCTCGGTGATCAGGACGTCGTCGTCAAGAATGACCACCAGTTGGGACTCACGTGGTGTTGCAACTACAGGGCTCACTTGTGTCTCCTTCCCTATCAGCCTTGCGACGGTGCTCATCGAATCCTCCAGCCGGATACAAGCGGAGCAATCCGACTGCCAAACCTCGCGTGAGGCAAGTTGCTCCCTTGCAGGCAGTTACCGCGCAACACACGAAGAGCGAGCCGTTGCGTTTTTGTTCGCATCCTGAATTATAGACACTCCGGAGCATCGGAGGGTTCAAGGACAGGACGCAGAGTCCGAGAACGGCCATGTCGAACGGTTTCTGAACGACTTCGATTCCGGGCATCCCCGGAAGCATGAAGTCGGTCAGCACGACTGAGAACGGCACCCGCTCGTCAATGTCGACGGCCTCTTCTCCTGTGCCGACCGCGACGACTGAGTAGCCAGGCATCTCGAGAATCCCCGACAAGCCTTGCCGCGCGGCCTGATCATCCTCGACGAGCGACACCAGTACCGTCTCGCTCATCGCTTGGCTCCGCGGCCTTGCTCTTCGACCACCTTCTGCAACGCCTCCAGCAGCGCTTCGAGCTCATACGGTTTACGCAGAAAAGCGACGGTCGAAGAATCGATCTGCTGTTCGAGAGCTGCCTGATCGGCGTGCCCGCTGGAAAAAATGATCGGAAGATCCGGCGCGATGGTTTTCAGGGAAACGTAAACGTCGAGACCGCTGATGTCGGGCAAACTGAGATCGAGAATGACCGCGTCCGGCCGGAAAGACTCGGCCGCGTCCGGCGCTTCGGCGCCGCGTTCCACGGCGCGAACTTCGATGCCCTCTCCTTCCAGCAGCGCGGTAATGCCGGCGGCCACTGCCGGCTCATCTTCGACCAGGAGCACGCGACGAACAGGGGTGCTGGTCGCTCTCTTTTGGCCTTGTTGAACGGCAGCCTGCTCCGCGACGGGAAGCAGGAGGAAGAACGTCGTGCCTTCGTCCGGAGCGGTGTCCACGTGAATGGAGCCGCCGTGGCGCTCAATGATCTGCTGCGCGACAGCCAGTCCGAGTCCGGTGCCCGACCGCTTGGTGGTGAACAGCGGCTCGAAAATCGATTGGCGAACCTCCGGAAGCATTCCGGAACCGGTATCGCGCACGGCGAGCAAAACCTTTCCGCCGGGAATTCTCCCGAAGGAGAACTGCCGTTGATCGCCGGAGTCAGCGGTGATCAGAGTGATCGTGCCGCCATTCGGCATGGCGTCGCGCGCGTTGAGCACGAGATTCGTCAGCACCTGCTGCAATTGCATGGGATCGCAGCGAGCAACAACAGGCCGCGGCGGTTTCTCAATGTCGATGTTGATGCGTTGGCCGATCATGGCCCGCAACTCGGGCGCGAGCTGCTGCAGCCAGTCCGCGAGAACGACCAGCTGAAGCGCCGGCTCGGACGGCTGCGAGAAGCGGAGAATCTCCTGGGTCACGCGCTTGCCACGCGACACAGAGCTCATGATCTGGGTGGCAGCCTTCTGCACCTTCTCGTCAGCCGTCGTGTTTCGACGAATGACTTCCGCGAACGGCTGAATGCCCATCAGAACGTTGTTGAATTCATGGGCGATGGTCGCGGCAACGCGACCGAGGCTGCTGACGCGCTGCATCTGCTCGAGTTGGCGCTCTGTGCGGCGCTGCTGCTCCTCCGCTTCGTGGCGAGCGGTCATATCGCGCGCGATGGTCGACAGGTACTCGACCGATCCGTCCGGCCCACGGTGCGCCACGATGACCTGCGACAGCGGAACTTCCCGTCCGTCCGTTCGCACGAATGCGGTCTCCCCGGCCCATGATCCGTGTTCGATCGCGTAAGGAATGCCCGTTTCCACCACCAGCTTCCCTGCCCACTCGGGGTGCGCTTCGCGGATCTTCAGCGCGGACGCGTCGTGCCCCGGCTCATACCCGAGCATGCGCAGGCCAGCCTGGTTGCAGTAGAGCACCTTGCCATCGGGGGCACTCGTCGCCACGAAGTCCGGCGTGGCCTCGATGATTGCCACGAGCCGCGCTTGCTCCTGCTCGATCCGCTTTCGTTCCGCGATCTCTGCGGTGAGCGCTGTGGTTCGTTGCTCCAGCAGTTCCTCTTTCCTGAGGTGGTCCAGAGCGAACGAAATATCGCCGGCCATTTCGACCAGCAATCCCATCTCCTCCTCGTCGAAAACGCCCGGTTCCGGTGCATAGAGCACGAACACACCAATCGGCTGGCCGTCGAGGACGAGAGGGAACAATGCCACGGAACGATAGCCGCGGCTTAGCGCCTCGGCGCGCCATGTCTTCATGCGTTCGTCCGAGGCGATGTCGTTACACACCACGGGCGCCGCCGACGCAAAGGCGCGTGCGGTCAACTCGCAGTTTCCCGGGGCATCCTCCCTGGTGGTCAGATTGATCTGCGACAAATAGCCGTCGTCGCGGCCCGACCGGGCGACCGGCGTGACCTGTTGCGTGCTTGCGTCGAGCGTCCCGATCCACGCGAACGTGAACTTGCCTTGCTCCACCGCGATACTGCACGCCTCCTCGAAGAGTCGTTGCCGTTCCTGAACGCGCACGATGGCGGTGTTGATGCCGCTGAGCACCGCGTAGATCCGGTTGAGGCGAATGATCCTTGCGGTCCTCTCCTCCACCAACTTCTCCAGATGTTCGCTCAGACGTGCACGTTCCAGCGCCACGGCCAACTGGTTACCGACGCCGTACAAGACTTTCAACTCGTCCTCGCTGAACAAGCCTTTTTCCGGTCCGACCAGGTTCATCACACCCAGCGTCCGGTCGCCGAGCCAGAGCGGCACGCTGGCGTGATAGAGAAGCTCGCGCGTGTCGCCGGTTGCCTTTTGCAGCCGCTCGCACTCCAGGATGTTGGTGACCGAGTCGAGCTCGCCGGAAACGAGCCGGCGGCGGCATGCGCAATCGCCCTCCATGGCCCCCGGAACCTCGAGCGCCGGCGGCAGGTTGCGCGCGGCGGCGAGCCGGAAGCCGGTCTCTCCTTCCCGCAGGGAAATCCAGCCGGCCTGGATCCCGGGCAATTCCAGCGCGCGCTCCAGCGCCAGTTCCACCACCTCGCGTTCACTGACTGCATGATTGAGACCTTCGGCGATGCGGTACAGCCCGTTGAGCACCTGGTTGGAACGCGCCAGTTCCTTTTCCCGCGTCTTCAGCTCGTCGTTGATGTTGACTGCCTGCTCGTAGGTGGAGATCAGGAGGTCGAGGATCTGCTGCCGCTCGGAGTTGATGAAATGTCGCTGACCGCCCAGGCTGATCTCTAACCCCATCTGCATTTTCTGGTTCTTGCGCAGCTCGAGGTTCATCAGCAGGTAGTCGACGCGCGAGAGCAGGTATTTCTCGTCGTACGGTTTGCGGATGAAATTGTCCGCCCCGCACTCCAGCCCGCGGACGACGTCGAGGGCATCGGAGAGCGTGGTCACCAGCATGACCAGGATGTGCTTCCACTTTTCGGTGGCCTTGATCGCCTTGCAGAGGCCGTAGCCATCCAGCTCGGGCATCAGGACATCGCTGATGATCAGTGTCGGCATGCTCCGATCGAGCAGCGCGAGGGCCTCGCGGCCGTTGGTGGCGGTGGTCACCGCATAACCGTGCTCCTCGAGCAGGTGGGCCAGTCGCGCCGCCTGGGTCGGGCTGTCCTCGGCGATGAGAATCTCCACCTTGCTGTTCGTCTTCTTGTTGGATTTCATCATCGCTCCCCCTGCTTTCTCCTGTTCGCCAGGCTGGTCAATGCCGCGGCGATCTTCTCGGGCGGCAGTACGAGCGTCGCCGCCTCGAGCCTGATCGCCTCCCCCGGCATACCGTGCACGACCGAGCTGTCCTTGTCCTGTGCGAACGTGACCGCTCCTTTGTCCCTGAGGAGCTTCAACTCCTCGGCGCCGTCGCGCCCCATGCCGGTCAGCAAGCCAGCCACGGCCTCGGCTCCGTACACCGCGGCCACCGAGCGGAACAGACAGGAGACTGAAGGGCGCAGGCCGTTCTTGGGCTCGTCCCTGGCGAGGGCGATCGTGCCGCCGTGCTCCACCTTCATCTGGAATTCATCGGGCGCCACGTAGACGTGACCGGGAAGCATCGTTTCTCCGTGTGTTGCGATGTGGACCGGCAAGGTGGAGGTCTGCGCCAGCCACTCGATGAACCCGCGAATGAAGCCGGTCGCCATGTGCTGCACGATCAGCACCGGCGAAGGGAAATCCTTCGGGAGCCCGGCAAGAATCGTCTGTAAAACCGGCGGGCCGCCGGTCGAGGCGCCGATGGCGATGACTCTGACCTTTGCCGGCGCGCGCGTGAGCCCCAGCTCCGACGGGCGCGGAACCGATGTTTCGGGCCGCATTCGGGGCCAGCGCCGCACCACCTTGACCTCCGACATCAGCCGCACCGTCTGCACCAGATCCCTGGCCGTGGCCTCGTGATCGGGGTGACCGATCCCCGCCGGCCGGCGAAGCACGGCCAGGGCACCCGCCTCCATGGCACGGAACGTCGTCGCCACCTCATGGGGATCCGTACTCCCGCTCACGATGACGATGGGGGTGGGATGGGTTTCCATGATCCGGCGCGTGGCCTCCAACCCATCCAGCTTCGGCATGTGGATGTCCATGGTGATGACGTCGGGCCGTGTGCGCAGAACAGCCTCGACCGCTTCTTCGCCGTCGTTCGCCGTTCCGATGACCTCGATTCCGGGGTCCGAACCGAGAATCTCAACGAGAAACTCGCGCACCACCGCCGAGTCTTCGACCACCAGGACCTTGATCATGCGTTCCCCGTTAAAAGCAGAAGGCAGAAGGCAGAAGGCAGAAGGCAGAAAGCAGAAAGCAGAAAGCAGAAAGCAGGATGCGACCAGCTTTCAACAATATTCGCAGTCACGGATCGGGACGATTGAATCATTGCTTTCTCGTTTCGCGCTTTCTGCCTTCTGCCTTCTGCCTTCTGCTAGATCAGCCTCCGCACAACCTCCAGCAGGTTGCTCTGATCGAAACTGCTTTTTACAATGTAAGCATTGGCGCCGACGTCGATCCCGCGCTCGCGGTGCTCGCGCGACTCCAGGGCAGTCACCAGGACCACAGGCAATTGGGAGAGCTGCTTGTCCGCCCGCACCCTGGCCGTGAGGTCGAAACCATCCATTCTCGGCATCTCCACGTCCGATACGATCAGGTCGAATGTCCCGGTCTTGAGCGTGGTGTAGGCGTCGATCCCATCTACCGCAGTGGTGATGCTGTAGCCCGCCGCCTCCAATATGTTTTTCAGCAAGGACCTCGATGTGATCGAGTCCTCCACGACCAGGATGGATCGCTTTGCTGCCTCCGCCGTCTTCTCGACGGCTTGCCCCACATGTGGCGCGGCCGGCTGCATGGCCGATTTCATCAGGTCGGGCACGTTCAGGACCGGCACGACCTCGCCCGTCCCCAGTACACTGGCGCCTGCGACGTTCCGCACGCGAGCGAGCTGCCGCCCGAGCCCCCTGACCAGGACCTCCTGCTCCGCGAGGACCGCATCCACCCGGAATGCGATGCGATCAGCGCCCAGCCCGAGCACGACCGCCTGCGCGTTGTCCGCGGACTCGCCCGTCGCGCGCGTTAGATCCAGCACGTCGCTGAGCCAGACCAGCGAAACCGTCTGCCCGTCGAGCGGGATCGTTTCGCGGTTTTCCACCGTCCGGATGTCGGTGTTGGCCACCCTCGTCACCCGCTCCACGCTGGCCGCGGGAATGATGAAGAGCTGAGCGCCTGCCCGGACGAGCACGCCCCGAAACGTGGCAAGCGTCAGCGGCAACACGATGCGGACGGTCGTCCCGGCATCGGGCCGGCTCTCCACGGCGATTGTGCCGCCCAGCCGGTCGACCTTCTCTCGCACGATGGCAAGCCCCAGCCCCCGCCCGGAGATGTCGGTGATGATCGGGCTGGTGGAAAACCCGGACTGGAAGATGAGTGCGAGCATCTCTCGTTCATCGAGCTTGTCGATCTCTTCGACGGGAACAAGGCCAAGCCTGCCGGCCGCCGTCTTGACCTTCGTAACATCGATGCCCGTCCCGTCGTCGGCGATGACGATTTCCACCTTGCTGCTGTCTTTGTGTGTGACGGCGATCGTGAGTGTTCCGTGCGGCGGTTTGCCTTTCTGCTCGCGCGCCGCCGGCTTCTCGATGCCGTGATCGATGCAGTTCCTGAGAAGATGCATGAGCGCGTCTTTCATCTCCTCGAGGATCCGCCGGTCGATTTCGATCTCCCCTCCCCGAGTCACGAGCTCCAGTTGCTTGCCCTGCTCGCGCGCAAGCTCGCGGGTGAGTCGCGGAAAGAGCTCGAGCAGCGAGGAGAACGGCAGCATGTGCATCTCCTTCACGTCTTGAAGGAGGTTGTCGACCATCCCGCTCAGAGAGCGATGATCATGCTCGGCTGACCTTTGCAGCTTCGCCAGCCGATTCTCGATTGTTTTCAATGACAGCTTCTCTGTTTCCAGATACTCGAGCAGCTCCGTCAGTTCCGGTTGTCCTTTCGCAGTGCCATTTGTCTTTTCCGTCGCTGATGCGAGCGACCGTTCAATCGAACGTAAAGCAGGTTGGACCATGGCCCGTTCCTTTTTCCAGGCTGCAACCGCCGCGCCGGTTTCGCGCAGCTCGATGACACGCTGGCCCGCTGCCAGCCGCGGCGCAAACAGCTCTTCTGTTTGCCGCATCACCGAGTCGAGTTTCGCGGTGTGCACCCGGATCGTCCCGGAACCAAGGCTGACGGCCGGCAGCAGCCTGCCCGCGCCGGTACCCGTATCGGGCTGGTCCGGCCCGGAAGAAGTTGGGGCTTTCCCGGGCGCCGCCCCTTTCGATGCGTCGTCGAGCCGCTGAATCAGCGCGGCGACTACCGGCTTACGGGTCCCGTTCTGTGCATCCATAGCAAGAAGCCCTGCGAGAGCGTCAAGCCCCTGATGCACAAGATCGAAGAGCGCCGGCGAGGCGGCAACACGGTTGCTCTTCAATCCGGCGAACAAGCTCTCCAGCGAATGGCATAGCGATTCGATCTCCGCGAGATTCACGGCTCGCGCCGCCCCCTTCAGGCTGTGCGCCTCGCGGAAGATCTTCTCGACGATCTCCACGCGCTGCCCGCCGGCGCCCTCCCGCTCGAGCGCGAGGAGCGCCGAGGACATCGCCTCGAGGTGCTCATCCGCCTCGAGCCGGAATGTCGCCAGGATCCGCTTCAGGAACTCGTCGTTCTTGTTGGCCATAGTCTCGGGCCCGCGCCGCCGTTCGTGTTCAGTGGGTCTCGCCTCCAATCATGACACTCAGTTTTTGTCCCAGCTCATGCAGGCTCTGCGCGGCGACCTCCGCCTGCTTGGTGCCGGAGAGGTTCTGCATGCTCGCCTGCTTGATGTTCTCCATGGCCAGGGCCACCTGATCCATGCCCACCATCTGCTGCTGGCTCGACGCCGCGATCTGCACGGCCGCCTGCGCCGCGTCGTTCACGCTGTCGGTGAGCTGCCGGATGGACTCGCCCGCTTCGGCGGACTGTTTGACCCCAGCTTCCACCGCCTTGTTGCCCTGCTCGGTGGCCAGCACCGCGGTGCCGGTGGCCTTCTGAATGTCGCCCAGGATCGTTCGCACCTGGGAAGTGGCCTGCTTGGACTGCTCGGCAAGGCTCTTGACCTCCTGCGCCACGACCGCGAAGCCCTTGCCCTGATCCCCCGCCCGCGCCGCCTCGATCGCCGCGTTGACGGCGAGCAGATTGGACTGCTCGGCCAGATCGTTGACGCTGGCAATGATCTCCCCGATCGCCTGGCTCTGCTCGGAGAGGCGCACGATGCTCTCGGCGATCGACTCCATCTGCTCCTGGATGCGCTGCATCCCCTGGATGGCGCTATCCACCGATTTGCGCCCGGCCTGGGAAACCTGCGAGACCTTTTGCGCGCTCTCGGAGACGTACTTCGCCTTCTGGCTCGAGAGCCCGGCGGTCTGCTTGACCTCCTCCACCGTGGCAGTGGTTTCGCTCACGGCGCTGGCGGTCTCGGCGGCGCCGGCCGCAACCTGGGTCGTCGTGGCGAGGATCTCAGACGAGGACGATGAGAGTTGGTTGATCGTCTCCCGAAGCTGCCGGGTGATGGAGCGCGTCAGAAGTGCGCCCAACGCCAGCCCCAGGACGATCGCGAGCGCCGCAATCGACGACAGCAGAAGGAAGGCGCGATCACGCACTCGCGAAGCATCGGACTGCCCTTCGGCCAACAGCTTCTGCTGCAGCGTGATGTATTGATCGCATTTGCCACTTAACGCCACGGAGAGATTAACTGCCTTGTCTCCCTCAGCAATCGCCTCGTTGCGTTTTCCCTGCTCGATCAGCCGTATCCCCTGCTCCTGACTCTCTTTGTACTTTTTCTGGGCCTCGGCGATTTCATCCGCGAGACGAGTCCCCGCTTCGGAACGGGAGAGACTGCGCACCTTGTCGAGCAGCGCATCGAACTGGCGATGACTCTCCTGCAGCTCGTTCAGCAGGCGGGAGTGCTGGTCGGGATAAAGAAGCAGGCCGCGGTACTGGGCGACCTGGTCCCTCGACTCCTTCTGGAGTTCCGTGGCTTCGATAATCGCCTGGGTGTTCACGTCGAGAAATCCCACATACGCCCTTTCGATCGCCTTGAGCGAATAGAAGGCAATCGCTGTCACAATCACCAGCAACGCGAGCACGAGCACGTATCCCCCGATGATTTTTCTACCGATGGTCATTGCATGCTCTCCTTCACACCTTGTACTGCTCCGCTAGTTGTTTGAGCTTTTGTCCCAGCGCGTGCAGATTCTGCGCGGCAACCTCCGCCTGCTTGGTGCCCGAGACGTTCTGCATGCTCGCCTGCTTGATGTTCTCCATGGCCAGGGCCACCTGATCCATGCCCACCATCTGCTGCTGGCTCGACGCGGCGATCTGCACGGCCGCCTGCGCCGCCTCGGTCACGCTGTCGGCAAGCAGCCGGATCGATTCGCCCGCTTCGGCGGACCGTTTGACCCCCGCCTCCACCGCCTTGCTCCCCTGCTCGGTGGCCAGCACCGCCGTGCTGGTGGCCTTCTGAATGTCGCCCAGAATCGTTCGCACCTGTGCGGTCGCCTGTTTCGATTGCTCCGCAAGGCTCTTGACCTCCTGCGCCACGACCGCGAAGCCCTTCCCCTGATCCCCCGCCCGCGCCGCCTCGATGGCGGCGTTGACCGCCAGCAGGTTCGACTGCTCCGCCAGATCATTGACCGTGGCGATGATTTCCCCGATCGCCTGGCTCTGCTCGGAGAGCCGCACGATGCTCTCGGCGATCGACTCCATCTGCTCCTGGATGCGCTGCATCCCCTGGATCGTGCCATCGACCGATTTTCGCCCGCTCTGCGAAACCTGTGAGACCTTCTGCGCGCTCTCCGAGACGTACTTCGCCTTCTGGCTCGACACCCCCGCGGTCTGCTTGACCTCCTCCACCGTGGCCGTGGTCTCGCTCACCGCGCTTGCGGTCTCGGCCGCGCTGGCCGCAACCTGGGTAGTGGTGGCGAGGATTTCGCCGGACGATGAGGAGAGTACGTTGACCCCTTCATGGATCTCCCGCATGACCCTCCGCTGGTTCTCGAGCATGGTTCGGAACATCCGCGTCAGGTCGCCCACCTCGTCGGCGCGATTTTCCCCGGGCACCTCGGCGGTTAGGTCGCCCGCGGCAACGCGGTCGGCGGCGCGCGACAGACTTCGCAGCGGTCCCGCGATCACCCGCTCCATCCACAGCACCAGCACGAGGCCGATGACCGCCGCCAATATCCCGATGAACAGGAAAATGCGAAACGATTGATTGGCCCGCTGCCCGGCATCGGCCACGGCGAGGCGCGCTTCTTCTTCCGCGGCCTTGCCCAGTTCCTGGGCAATGGCGCGAATCCTCTGCTCCCGTCCCTGCTGCACGCCGACCGCGAGCTGTTGCGCTTCGGCGAGCTTGCCAGCCAGGATCAGCGGGATGATCTCCGCGTCTTTCGTTTGGGCGAATGCCTGCCAGACCGATTGCAGTTCCTCGAGCCGCGCCAGCCGGCCGGGGTTGCTCTTCGCCCGCTCCATCAGGCCGAGCAGGATCTGGTCGACCTGTTTCGAGCGTTCCGTAGCCTGCGCCAGCAGGGGATCCTGTTCCGCGCGCCTGGTCAGCAGTTGCACTTCCAGCATCAGGGCCCGCATCTGGTTCTGATTGGCGCGCAGGGCCATCAGATCGCGCACGTTGGCGAAGTCTTCTTTGTACAGCCGATCCTGCGACTGCAGGATGGCGGCGATTCCGCTGTATGCGGTCGCGATCACCGCCGCGAACAGCACGAACATCACGCCGAAGCAGACGAACAGCTTCCCGCGCATCGTCAAATCGAGAAACCATTTCATGATCGCGTCTCCTCCACCGTTTCCTGCACGATGATCTTCTCGTCCGCCAGAAGCTTCTCCGCGTCGAGCACCACCGTGCGCTCGCGAGTCACGCCCTTCAGGTATTTCTCCCGGATCCCTGTGAGCGTGGGGAGGGAGGGCTGGATTTCGGACAGTGGAATACGGCGAACGCCGAGGATGGCGTCAGCGAGAATGCCGAACAGCATCTTGTCGGACTGAAGAACGATGACCTTGTTGAGGTCGGTCAGTCCTTTTTCCGGAAGGTCGAAGAACTTCTTGATGTCGATGACGGAAAGGATCTCTCCGCGCAGGTTGACGATGCCAAGGACAAATGCCGGCGTGCATGGCAGCGGCGTGAGATTTTCCAGCGGGTCAACTTCCCTGACGTAGCGCGACTCGACCGCATATCTTTCATGCGCCAGGAGGAATTCGAGGAGCTCCAGCGCGCCGGCGGCTGGGGCCTGTTCCGGCTCTCTGGCCAGCGCCTGGGCCCGGGCCTCCAGAATTCGCCCGGCCTCCTCGGGATCCAGCGCCCACGCGCGCTCGGCGGCCGCGCGCGCTGCCTCGATCCGCCGGCGAACCTCGTCCCAGTCGACGGTCCTCATACGGGCCTCCTCCTCACGCCTGCGCCGCCCCGGCACGCGGCTGGCTGGCCAGCACGGAGGTGATGATCTCGCTCAGCCGGCCGGCGGTCAGCCCCTCCGATTCGGGAAGGATCTCCTCACGCGCGTGCGTCTGCAGCGCGGCGAGGGCATTCGCGAAATGACGCCTGGCCTCCCGCTGCCGGCCCAACGTCAACTCGATGTTCGCGAGACCGAAGTGCGCGAGCACGAAGGCTGGGTCGAGATACAGGGCGCGCGTCAATGACTGCACCGCCGCCTCGGTTTGTCCCTCCTCCTGCTGAATGGTCGCCAGCAAGTAGCGGTGCGCCGGATTCAGCTTGTCAGCGGCGATTGCCCGTTCGCACCACTCCATCGCCTCGGCGAGCTTCCCCTCGTTGGCACAGCGCCGCGCATTTTCCGCATGGCGGTGCCCGTCTTCCTGTTCAAGCTCACGCTGCTCGATGACCGGGGATGCCACCGGCACGCCGCGCTGCTTGTCATCCCGAGCGTCAGCGAGGGATCTGGGCTGTAGGTACGGTGGTAAGTCTTCCGCCCCTCCAGGCCCCTCGCTAACGCTCGGGGTGACACGGCGCACGTTGGCAGGCTCGGGCACAACATCAGCAGGCTCCGCACGCGTACTCTTCCGGTACAGGACGGCTCCCGGAACCTGGACCGCCGAAAACGAGGAAAACAAAGCGTTCGAGGTTTCCGTCGGACTGACGATCAGCCACCCGCCATCTACCAGCGAACGGTAAAGATTCCGTACGACCTCCCTTGTCCGCTCCGCCGTGAAATACATCAGCACATTGCGACAAAAGATCACGTCCATCGCATTGGTGTTGTTCACGAGCGATGGATAAACATCGTCGGCAAGATTGAGGTAGGAAAATGTCACCCTGCTTCGGATATGCGAGTGCAGTTCGAAGCGCCCGTCTTGCCTCTCCTTGAAATACCGCTCCCGGATCCAGGCTGGGGTACCGCGGAACGACCACTCGCCATAGACGCCCTCGGCGGCCTTCCGAAGGAATTGCGGGTTGATGTCTGTGGCGAGGATGGTGAGGTTCCATGCCTTCGCATCGGTCATCAACCGGTCGAGGAGCATGGCGATGGAATACGGCTCCTCGCCGGTGCAGCAGCCCGCGCTCCAGATTCGGAGATGGCGCTCGCCGTCGAGGCGGGAGCGCAGCAGCTCCGGCACGATTTGCTGCTCGAGGACTTGCAGGCTCTCTTTCTCGCGGAAAAAGTAGGTCTCCCCAACGGTCAGGTGACTGGCCAGGACTTCGATATGATTCCGCGTCAGCGAGGCGGAGAGGAGCCAGCGGGCACACGATTCCGCGTCCGGGAAGCCAAACTCGCGGGCGGCGGCCGCCACACCCCGCTCGAGATCGGTCCAGCGCTCTTCCGGAAAATGCAGACCGAGGCCCGTCGCGACGAACCCGCTCAAACCGGAAAGAAGCGGATGGGACAAGGAGTGCCCCATCTTCAGACTCCCGAATCGATCTGCAGCGCCCGATCGAGCACCGCCTCTTCTTCGAGCGAGAGGAACTTGTCCAGGTTGTGGATCAGGATCAACCCCTCATCGAGCTTGATCACACCTTCGACATATTGGAGATCAGGAAGCACGTCCTGTGCCCCGACCGTTTCCCGCTCGGAGTATTCGAGCACGCCGCTGACGGAATCCACCACCAGTGCGACCGTCCGCCGCGCCGCGTGCGCGATCACCATCTGGTCCGTCAGCGCACTCTCGCGTTGTGGAAGGTGAAAGCGCCGACGCACGTCGATCACCGGGATCACTCGCCCCTGCAGGTTGACAACGCCGAGGACGATGTCCGGCGCCCGCGGCAGGGGGGTGAGGGCGACCATGCGCACCACCCGCTCGACCGCCGGCAGCGGTAGCCCGCAGCGCCGGTCGCTGAGAGTGAAGACGACGAGCGCACCCCCGGTCACGGGAAGACTCCTCGCGCGAGCCTCATGGAAGGTAGTGACTGGCAGGGGCAAATTGCTACCCTGGGGTGGAGACGGCACCTCCCTGGCTCCGGCATGACGAAGCGGTCCCGAGTGCGCATGGCATTGACTTTTCGAGAGATCGACCCTAGCGGTCATCCGGTTCGGACTCAATCAGGCAAGGACCTGATCTCCCGCCTGGGAAACACCCTACCGCTGGGCCGGCGGCTACTGGTGGGGCTCGATCACGCCGGCGCGAATGGCATACCGGACCAGCGCGGCGACATCGTGCAGATCGAGTTCATCCATCAGTCTGGTCCGGTGCGTCTCGACAGTCTTGGCACTGATGCCAAGGATTTGGCCAATCTCCTTGGTTTTCTTCCCTTCGGCGATGAGCAGCAGCACTTCTCGTTGCCGGCGGGTCAGGTGCATGAGCGGCTGCGGTTCGCGAAGGGTTCGGCGGACGTAATTCGTGAGCACCCGCGCAGCCGACGCGCAGACGTGGGATTCACCGCGCGCCGCGGACTGGATCGCATTCTCGAACTCCAATACGCCGGCGTCCTTGACGATATAGCCTGCCGCGCCAGCTCTCAGGGCTCGAAGAATTTGCTCTTCGTCGCTGGACGTCGACATGATCAGCACGCGCACGTCCGGAAATTCCGCTTTCGCGAGTGCGGTCGCCTCCAGGCCGCTCATCATTGGCATATCAATACTCATCAAGGCGACGTCAGGATGGCACTGCCGGATGATTTCGAGCGCCCCACGGCCGTCGCGCGCCTCACCGACGATCTGAATGTCCGGCCGCCCGGCAAGGAGCGAACGAATCCCGGCGCGCATCAGAGTGTCGTTGTCTGCGATGAGAATGCGAATCATTCATGACGACGGACCGCGGACGCCAATAGCTCGACTCCGCGATTAACGGACCATCATAAGGAGAACACGATTTGTGCATCCCGCTCAATCCGGTAGTTACCCCACCTGCTGCGTACGGCAGATCCGCGGCTGGCGGCTACTTGTGGGGCTCGATCACGCCGGCGCGAATGGCAAAACGGACCACCGACGCGACGTCGTGCAGATCGAGTTCCTTCATCAGGCTGGTCCTGTGCGTTTCCACGGTCTTGACACTGATGCCGAGGGTCTGCGCGATCTGCTTGGTCGATTTCCCCTCGGCGATGAATTTCAACACTTCTCGCTGCCGGGCGGTCAGCGGCTCCTCGGACGGTTGACGGCCGGTGCGCCGAACATAGTCAGTAACGGCCTGCAGCACCGAGGGACTGAGGTAGGTCTCGCCTCGCGCGACGGAGACGATCGCGTTCACGAGCTCCGTCACGCTGGTGTCTTTGACCAGGTAGCCTGCAGCCCCCGCCCGGAGGGCTCCGAGCACATATTCCTCGTTCGCGTGCATCGACAGGATCAGCACACGAACCTTCGGAAACTCGGCGGAGACCCGTGCCGTCGCTTCCAGGCCATTCATCGCCGGCATCATGATGTCCATCAGTACGACGTCGGGTTGCTGCTCCTGAATGAGGCGAAGCGCCTCGGCGCCGTCGCTCGTTTCACCGACGATCTCGATGTCATCGTGTCGCAGCAGGATCGACCGAACCCCGGTGCGCAGCAATGTGTGATCGTCCGCGATCAGAACTCGGATCATCGGGGTCAGCGAGGAAAGCGTATGTGGATGGTCGTACCCTTCTCTTGCCGGGAGGTGATGGAGAGCGTTCCGTCCATGAGGAGCACGCGTTCGTGCATGCTGCTCAACCCGGTGGTCAGCGCACGGGTCCCATTCTTCTGGCTGGCGCATACATCGAACCCCCGGCCGTTATCAAACACGATGAGCTCGACGCGTTCGGGCCTAACCCACAGCGTCAAGCGTACGCGTGTTGCCGATGCATGGCGCACGATGTTCGTCACCGCCTCCTGTGCGACCCGGAAACAGGCAATCTCCAGATTGGCATTGAGCCGCTGGTCGGCGCCACGGAACAGGTACGTGCATTCGATGCCGGCGCGCTGCATGACGGAATCGAAGTACCAGTGCAACGCGGGGACCAGCCCGAGGTCGTCGAGGATGGCGGGCCGCAGGGACAGCGACAGGTCGCGGACCTTCTGAAGCGCGGCGTCGACCACAGCGACGGTCTCCTCGAGTCGATCCGTAACCTGGCCCCCTGCCGGCTCCAGGCCTAATGACTGGATGGCGATCTTCACGGTCGTCAGCGTCTGCCCGATCTCGTCATGCAGTTCGCGGGCTATGTGACGCCGTTCGCTCTCCTGCGACTCGACCAACCTCCGCGAGAGCGAGCGCAGGCGGCGTTGATCCTCGGCGAGCGCCGTTTCCGCCTGCTTGCGAGCCGTAATGTCCGTGGCAACGCCGATCATTCCAATGATGTCACCGTCCGCGCCCCGAAACGGTACAAATCTGTTTTCGAAATATCTTCCGCGCAGTTCGGTGATCCCAGTGACCGTTTCACCTGCAAGCACGCGTCGCATCACGTCTTTTCCGGTGGTCACCTTTCCCATCTGCTCGATCACCGGGAGCGCGGCATAGAGCTCGAGCGCCGACTTGCCGACATTCTCGCCCGGTTCGAGTCCTACCGCTTTGAGACCCGCGCCTTCCGAAAGCGTGAACACACCCTCTTTATTGATGACGAAAATGGTGATGGGTGCGTTACTCAAGACGGCGTCGATGTGCTCCTTTGCTTCGCGAAGCTCTTCCTCCGCTCGCTGTCGCTCGATGGCCTCCGCCAACACGTTGGCGACGGCGGATAAAAAGAAAATCTCGTTCTCCGTGAAACGCCGGGCCTGCCGGGCGTGCGTCCCTAAAACGCCAAACGGCCCCTCCTTGCCGCGAATCACCACGCTCATTCCGCTCACCGCACCGTGCTCGACGAGAAGCGCCGGCGCGACGAAGCGTCTCTCGGTTGTGAAATCGTCGACCACCACCGGCTCATCAGACAGCAGCGTGTAGCCGGCTTGCGAGCCGCGATCGGCCGGCGTAGTCGCCTGCCCGACAAGGCCCGGCTTCCAGCCCACTCCGGCGCGGAGGAGCAGCTCGCCTCGCTTCGGAAAAAACTCGAGGACTTTACAGAAGTCGGTGCCGAGGGTCGTCGCGACGATCGCGCAGGCGTCGTTCATCAGCCTCGACAGATCGTGCTCGCGGAGAGCGCGATGCCCGAGATCCGCCACCACGATCTGCTGGCGCAACCGGGCCGCGGCCTGCTTGCGAGGTGTGATGTCCCGCAAGACCGAGAGGTGCAGCCCAGCCGTGATGTTGCTGACGGCCTGGTATTCGAGATCGAGCTGGCGTCCATCCTTCGTGATGACGCTGAATTCCCCTGCCTGCCTGCCGGCGGTGAGGAAGGAGCGCCATAGTTGTCCCAGTTGCGGATGCGACACCTGGGGCGTGAAGTCTGCAACGCGGAGCTCGAGAAACTCTTCGCGCGTGAAGCCGAAAAGCTCGCAGGCCGCCGGGTTCACCTCGATGCAGCGGCCCTGGTCGTTGATCAGAACGATCGCCTCCATCGTGTTATCGAAGATCGCCTTCAACCGATGCTGGCTCTCGGAACGCCGTTCCTCGGCGGTCTTCCGATCGTGAATGTCGAAACACGAACCGATGTACCCGGAGAAATCTCCGTCCGCGTCGACGGAGATATTCCCCGTTGCGACAACCCATCGATACATGCCGTCATGCCGGCGCACGCGGAACTCGACCGTGAACGGCACGCGCCTGCGGAATCCGCCAAGAAAGACGGCAAGCGCGCGGTCGCGATCATCGGGATGGACACCCTCGAGCCATCCTCTCCCCAGCTCCTGATCCAACGTGCGCCCGGTGAAGTTCAGCCATGCCCGATTGACGTAATCGCACAGAAAATCGGGGCCGGTACGCCAGATCGGTGTCGGGATCTGATCGAGGACCTGTGTGAGCGGATCCGAGACCGTCCGTGCGTGCGCGAAACCCTTCGCGGGAATCACCCGCGCATGCTGGCCGACGGCTTCAAACTCATCTGCGAGCGCTTCCTTGGAGAAAAAGTTCCCCATCGAATAGGAGTGGAGAACAGAGAACGAGTGAACGTTGGCGAGTTCGTTCCAGAGTTCTTCCACGCGGATTGCTGCCTCGGAAATGCCCTCCTTGCAGAGAACATCGACCATCTCGCAATAGATGCGTACGCGAGCTTGACTTTGCCCATGAACGGTTTTCTTGATGACGCGTCCGACGCTTCTGTTGAACCGCTGCTCATCAGGCATCGCGCCGGCCATGAAGGTGGAGAGCGTTTGGCGCGCATCGAGTAACTCGATCTGACGGCTGCTGCGGTGATCTTCGAGATCGAAGCCCCTGGCCCTGAGGCAAGCAGCGAATACCTCGCGATGGGGCTTCGTAGCGATCACGACGACTTGGGACCCGGCGACCAGAGCGTCCGCCAGAAAATCCCCCACGACGGCGCACAGGGAGTCTTCTTGTTCGTAGAACTGGACGACGTGCGCCGGTCTCGTCCAGAGCCGATCGAGTCCCCTTTTCCATCTCGCATCGCCAGTCGATATCGTTCGTTTCGAGATCGACATGGTCATCCGCACCACGGGGCATCGATGGAATCACACAGGCAGCGGGACGCGTGCACCGGCTCGGCGTCGGAATGCGTGACTCGGCATGAAATCATCGAACCTGCCTTCAGGACTGACTTTGAGATCCTGTCACAACAGATTCTGTCACAACGGGTTGTGATCGCGTCCGTCCAAAGGGTTGTGATCGCGTCCGTCCAAAAAACAGACATGTGTCCGAAAGACGTTGCCTCACATATCGATGGATCGCAGCGTAAAAGTCACTGCAGAAGCAACTTACGGATCCTACCCGAACTGGGATAACTCTTGCGCAAGCTGGTCGCCATGGATAATCGCTTGCTGGCTGATCGAGGGCCACGCCTCGCGAAAGCGTTTCTTCTCAACGCGCTCTTCGCGCTCTTCGCCGCGTTCAGCGTGGGAGCGCTCGCGTTCCTGGCGTTCAACTATTACCAGCTTAGCCGGATGTATGCGCACGCGTCCGCCGAGAATCAGAACCTGGAAAGGGTCCAGGACGCTCTCATCGAATTGGACGACCTGGCCGCGGCGGTGAACGCCACTTCAGACGCTGTGTTCGAATCGCATGACGTTGCCGCGGAGCGAAAACAAGCGATGACAAGCGCCGCACAATTCGACGAGCGGCTCTCCGCTTTGCGGGCTCAGATGGCAGCCAGCCCGGATCCCGAAATCCGCCGCATGGTGGCGTCTCTCGACGAAGTTGCGACGCTCATGCCAGGCTTGGTGTCCGACGACGCACTCGTCTTCGAGGCGTTCGACCGGGGCGATATCCAGCAGGCAGCCGCGCGGATGACGGTCACAAATCGTCGCTATTCCGTTCTCCACCTCTTTCTCAGGAAGCTCAACGGCCGTATCGATAAAAGGCAGTTCCAAGGGTTTGCCGTTCAGACTGCCGAGGCGAATGCGATGAGCGGGCGGCAGAATGCCCTCGCTGGACTCCTCGTGGTGGTGTCTCTTGGGATCGGGATTTATGGTTGGAAGCTATCAAAGCTGATCGCCGAACGCGCCGAAGCCGAGCGGGCGCTGCGTGCGAGCAAAGAGCGGTTCCAACTTGCCAGCCGTGCCACCAACGACGTGATCTGGGATTGGGACCTCGCCACGAACGAAGTTTGGATCAACGAAGCGTGGCAAACGCAACTCGGCTATCCCCAGCAGGATCACATGAACGTCGCGGTGTGGTCCGAGGGCCTTCATCCCGAGGAAGCAGAGCGGGTCATGAACCGAGTTCGGGAGGCCATCGATGGCGGCGCGCAATCGTGGTCCGACGAATATCGCTTTCGCCGCTTCGACGGCACCTATGGGTACTTCCTCGACCGGTGCTACATCGTGCGCGATGAGACGGGGAAGGCTCTGCACATGATCGGAGCGATGACGGATCTCAGTCATCGCAAGAAGGCCGAGGCGGATCTGCGCACGGTGAACTCGGAGCTCGAGCAGCTCAGCCGAAAAAACAAGCTGATCCTCGACACGGCGGCGGACGGAATCTTCGGACTCGATATCGACGGCCGGCCAACCTTTCTCAATCCGGCCGCGGAGCGGATGATCGGCTGGTCGCTCGAGGAGATCGCCGGAAAACCGATGCATGAGATCGTGCACCAGGTGAAAGACGGTGAGCCGTGTCCGATCTCCGATTGTCGAAAACTCGGCGCGGCGGCAAGCGATGCAACAGTCCACCTTGCCGAAGACACGTTCTGGCGAAGCGACGGGACGTCCTTCTCCGTGGAGTATTCAGCCACGCGGATCCCCAGCGATGAGGGGGGCTTCGCCGGCTCTGTGGTGACGTTCCGCGACACCACGGATCGCCGCGCCGTGCAGCAAATGAAGGACGAGTTCGTATCAGTCGTAAGCCACGAGCTGCGCACGCCGCTGACCTCGATTCGTGGTGCCCTCGGCCTGCTCGCCGGGGGGCTTCTCACGAAGTCGCCCGAGAAAGGGCAGCGCATGCTCGACATCGCCGTGTCAAACACGGACCGGCTCATTCGCCTCATCAACGACATTCTCGACATGGAGCGCATCGATTCCGGCAGTGTGACGCTGCACAGGAAGAACTGCTCAGTTGCCGATCTGCTGGAACATGCCGCCGAGGTGATGCGGCCGATGGCGGACAAGGCTCACATCGTCATCGAGGTGGTCCCCTCCACCGCATCGAACGTCTGGGCCGACCCCGATCGCATCATCCAGACGCTGACGAACCTGCTCAGCAATGCCATCAAGTTCTCTCCGGCCGGGAGCACCGTCACGCTGAGCGCGGAACCGGGCAGCAATGACGTCATCTTTCGCGTGCGAGACGCCGGCCGGGGCATTCCCGAAAACAAACTCGAGGCGGTGTTCGAGCGCTTCCAGCAGGTGGACGCATCCGACTCGCGCGACAAGGGGGGCTCGGGGCTCGGTCTGGCCATCTGCCGCAGCATCGTGCACCAGCACGGGGGCGAGATCGGAGTCGAGAGCACCGTCGGCGAAGGAAGCGTGTTCAGCTTCTCGCTTTCGTCCCCGCGCTCGGTGCCCGCCTCGATCGAATCGTCGTCTGGCACGAAGGTCATCATCTGCGACGACGAGCCCGAGGTTCGTGAGGTGCTGCAGGCAATGCTCGAGGAGCGCGGGTATCGGGTCCTCGCGGTCGAATCGGGCGAGGAGCTGGTCCGTGCGGCCAAAAGGTTCAAACCCGATGTCATCCTTCTCGATCTCTTCATGCCCGGCATGAACGGGTTCGAGACGCTTGCGAATCTGAAAAGCGACGAGGAGACCGCGGGCATCCCGGTCATCATCGTAAGCGTCCTCGGTCATGAGGAGGCGGATTCACCGTTCGATCTCGCCGGCTGGGTCGACAAGCCTCTCGACGAGCGCAGTCTCGTCGAGACGCTCGAGCACGCCCTCGGCCTCGCAGGACGCAAGCCGCGCATCATGATCGTCGAGGACGACCAGGACCTGGCGCGAGTGATCAAGGAATCATTCGAGCGGCACGGCATCAAGACACTTCATGCGCAAAGCGGGGCCGAGGCGATCGAGCTCAGCCGTGAGCTGGCGCCGGATCTGCTCATCCTCGATCTGGTGCTCCCGGATCTCGATGGGTTCGGCGTCGTCGACTGGCTTCGCGATCAGAATCACCTGCGCCATGTCCCTCTCGTCGTCTACTCCGCCGCCGAACCGACGCCGCAGGAAAAAGAGCGCCTCAAACTCGGACCGATGCAGTTCATGACGAAGAGCCGCGTATCGCCGGAGGAGTTCGAGCAGCGTGTCCTGCAGCTCCTGGAAACGATCACTTCGAAAAATGGAGGAAACGCGCATGTCGCCTAAACGGATCCTCCTGATCGACGACGAAGATGACATTCGCGAGGTTGCCAGCATGACACTCGAGACCGTCGGCGGGTTCGAGGTGCTCACAGCCGTGAGCGGGCAGGAAGGCATTGAACGCGCGATCGCCAGTCAGCCCGATGCAATCCTGCTGGACGTCATGATGCCGGTGATGGACGGTCCGGCCACGCTGCTGCGATTGCAGCAGAACCCGGCCACACGGGACATCCCCGTCGTTTTCCTTACGGCCAAAATCCAGACCGCCGACCGGCGCCGGCTCGCCCAGCTCGGCGCACGGGCGATCATGGCCAAACCTTTCGATCCCTACCGCCTGTCCGATGACATCAACGAAGCGCTGGGTTGGCCGGCCGCTTCGACCGACCCGCGGAATTGAGGAGCGAACCCCCCTTTTGCCCGAACCGCGGGCAATGCCTCTGCAAACTTCCCGCGGCACGGCGTGCGGAGCGCAAGCACGTTCTGCCCCATGGTGCTT
Organism: Thermoanaerobaculia bacterium; assembly: GCA_041483175.1. GTDB lineage: Bacteria > Acidobacteriota > Thermoanaerobaculia > Gp7-AA8 > Gp7-AA8 > Gp7-AA10. The sequence goes on from JBGPFD010000024.1 coordinate 22,741, forward strand.
CTGGTCGACGACCATGAGGAGATCCGCTTCATCGGCGCGCAAGTGAACGAGCACGTCACCCGGTCAGCCGCCCACTGCGTGTCCTCAGGCATCGGCAGACGCACCGCGAGGAATCCCCAGGCCATTCTCACGCTGTGATTTCCGCCGGGCATGTGGCACGTCTGAAAGGTCGGGGCCGCAGCACTCGGCGGCAGAACTCCATGGGCGCTCTTCAGAATTCTGGCGCATGGCTTGCCGTCCGAAAAACAGACACATGTCCGAGAAAGTCGTCTCTCACACTCATACCTCGCAGCGTAAGAGGCGCTGCAGAAGTAACTTACGGATCGGCCTGAGCTGGAACGGTCCTTGAGAAAGCTTGGTCCTGAAAGGAATCCAGGATGACAAAGTCACTGCCGTGCCCAACCTGCAAGGCCCCGATCGATCTCCCATCGGCGAAGTGGTGCGATTGCCTGTCGAAAAAGCTCACCATCGTTTGCCCCTCCTGCCACGCCTGCTTCTGCAAGTTGCTCCGATTCCCGATGGAAGTGGAGTGGGCCGGGGCACTCCGCGACCTTCTTGAACAACAGACGGCAGAGAAGTTCCGCCGCGCTCTTGGGGCGACGACGCCAGCAAACAAAGGGCAAACCGTTCTCATCGTCGATGATGACGAGGAGATCCGCCTGATTGCCGAGTACACACTGCAGCAGATGGGTTATCAAACACTGATTGCCGCAGATGCCCAGGAAGGTCTGGCGATGGTGGAGAACTTCAGAATCGATATCGTCCTCACGGACGCTCTGATGCCCAAGGTCGATGGCCGCCAATTCTGCCGTCTGATCAAGCTGCAACACCCCTCGATCAAGGTGATCGTGATGAGCGCGTTGTATACGAGTTCGCGCTATCGCATCGAGGCGCTGCATGAATTCCATGCCGACGAATATTTGGCCAAGCCCATCCACTTCGGTCGTCTGCATGACGTGCTCGAGAAACTCTCGGTGCAGGCGGCATGACGATTCTCGAACTGCAGGCGCGCTTCCTCGCGGGACTGGAACACAGGCTGACGGACCTGACGGAATTGCTCTCGGGAGCCGCCGATCCGGAGGCACTCATGCGCAGGTTCCACAGCATCACTGGGATCGCCGGAACGTACGGATTTCACCACATCACCGACATCGGACGCAGTTGCGAAGATCTCTGCGTCAGCGCGATCGATTCCACGCGGACGCTCACGATCCCGGAGGTTAACGCGCTGAAGAAGGCCGTGGTGGACATCAAGGCCTGCGCCGCCCGCGATCCATCCTGATCGGTCGGAACCGCGGCCAGGATCACGCCGGCTCGCGTTCTTGCGCGTATACGTGGGTGAATTCGAGACCGAAGAAAAAGATCTGCGCCGACCAGTACGACCACAACAACACCACGACGATGGACCCGGCCGCGCCGAACGCCGAGCCGACGGCGGCCTGGCGCAGGTAGATGCTCAGCGCGAACTTGCCGATGACGAAGAGGACCGCGGTCACCGCAGCGCCGAGACGCACGTCGCGCCACGTCACGCGCGCCTGCGGCAGGAAACGGAATACGGCGGCGAACAGCGCCGTCAGAACCAGCGTGGAGACGAGAAGCTGCGTGACTTGCCACAACAATTCGCCACCAACGAGGCGCGCGGCGGCGTACCTCCCCGTGACGGTAATGGCAGCATCGGCGATCACCGACAGCAGCACGACTCCACCGACCGCGATGACCAGAACCATCGATGAAAGCCTCTTCTTGAGCCCAGGGATCGTTCCGCCGTCTTCATCCGGCGTCTCGCGCCAAATCGTCTGCAGCGCATCGTCGATCTGCCGGTACACACCGGTGAGGCCGAAGTACAGCGTCATCAGTCCGACCGAGGTGGCCAGCCATCCCGCCCGCAGCGGCGCGGCGTCTTTGATCATCTTCGCGATGGCCATGCCGGCCGCGGATCCGACGCTGACACCGATCCGGCCGAGGATCTCCTGTTGCGCGTGCTGCCTGCCGAACAGATTCCCCGCGATGGCAATGGCAATCAGCACCGTCGGCGCGATCGAAAAGACGATGTAGAACGCGAGCGCGGCGCCGAAACGCGATGCGTTGTGTCTCTTGAATGCGGCGAACGTCAGACGGATCGCCGTCGCCAGTCGTGGTCGCTTCGACATCTGCCACACGATACGCGCGCCGGCGAGCGGAAGACTCGGGCCGGCGCGCTGTCCTAAGCCCGACCGGTTCGGGACGATTCGATGCTGGACCTGCTCTAGTGGACCTCTGCACAAGTTCGAGTTCCCTCTCCCGCGATGCGGGAGAGGGTGGCGCGAAGCGCCGGGTGAGGGTGTTCCCCCTCATCCGGCCGGAGCCTGCCCTGAGCGAAGCCGAAGGGGCCACCTTCTCCCCCGCACCGCGGGGGCGAAGGAGTTCGAGCTTGTTCAGAGGTTCCCTAGTTGGCCGGCAGCGCAGTCACCATCATCACCGTCGGGAGATTAAGTGAATGAGGGCCACGAAAAGCGCGGCGCCGATGATGGACCACATGACCGGGAACGGATGCCCGCCGATGATGACCATAAAAAGCTCCGGGAGCTTGAGCGCCCGAGCAACCCAAGGCCCAAGAAGGGCC
>JBGPFD010000025.1:0-24601 GCA_041483175.1 Thermoanaerobaculia bacterium
AATCATGAGATCGAATGCGCTACGAGGACTGACGATCGCCACGCTCCTGGCGACGTCTTCCCTGTTCGCCGCGCCCTCCCAGCCTGACCTCCCTAGCGCGACGATTCTCTGCTACCACATCATCGAATCGCCGGCCGATCCCCTGATGGAGATCAGCCGCGAGACCTTCCAACAGCAGTTGCGCTATCTGATCGTCACCGGCTACACCGTCGTCCCGCTGCGCGACATCTATGAATACGCGATCGGCAAGCGCGCATCGCTGCCGAAGAACCCGGTGGCCATCACCGTCGATGACGGGTGGCGTAGCACGTACACGGAGATCTTTCCGGAGATGAAGCGGCAGCATCTGCCGTTCACCGTCTTCATCTACCCGAAGATCATCGGACGGACCGCTTACGCGCTCACCTGGAAGCAGATCAAGGAAATGGCGGAAGATGGAGTGGACATTGAGAGCCATTCGTACTCACACCCCTTCCTGACCAGGCGGCGGCACGCGTCGCTCGACGAGCAGCAATACGCCGAATGGCTCGAGCGCGAGTTGGTGGAAAGCAAACGCATCCTCGAGCACGAGACAGGGCGTACCGTCTCATTCCTCGCCTATCCGTACGGCGATTACGATCACATTCTTGCCGCCAGCGTGGCCAAGGCGGGATACGACGCCGCGCTGACCTGCGACTACGGGCGCATCACGCCGGGCAACAATCCGTTCCGCATGAAACGAGTGGTCATCGACAAGCGGATGGACTTCGCGGCGTTTCGTCATTACCTCGGCGCGCGCCCGATGCAGATCGCCCAGATGACACCCCCGGCGGGACCGCCGCTCGATTCGGCCGATCCGCTGACCATCTCCGCGCGGATCCCGAACTACAAGAGCCTCGATCCGGCGTCGGTCGGGATCGCGCTCGTGTCGATGGCCGGATCGCTGCCGTATTCTTACGACGCAGGGAAAGGTCTCATCTCGCTGATCGTCGGCGACGAGTTGAAGGGTAAGCTGCAGCGCGCGCTGGTGTGGGCGACCGAGGCGAAGTCAGGACACCGCGTCGAGGCGAGCTGGACCTTCCGCCTTCCTGGCGAAAATCTGCTGAACGATCCCGCCTTCTGTCCGCCGATCGATCCCAACGCGCAGCCGGTACCCATGGTCGCGCCGGGCGCTGTCTCGGGCGGTGTGCGCGCCGGATCGAACGAACGGCTGCAGATCCATCGCGGGTCGCGCGAGTAGCGGCGCGACCTCGCGTTCCAGGCCGCACGCGGGCCAAACGGCCCTTCGGCTTCTGCCGCCATCGCGCGTCACAGGCCTTCGGAGTGCGGTGCCTTGGCACCGCCTTGAAAAAGCGGCGGCAATCCGCCGCACTCCGAGGACTACCAGCCCACCCCTGCCGACATGCACGGTGCGCGAGGCCTTTGAGAAACTGGCGCTGCTTCGCTGCGAGCAGCAAAACGAAGGGCAGCCTCGCGGCTGCCCTGTCGTGACTTGCGTCAATGCAATTCGATCACGGGAGCATGAGGCGAATCACTACGCGGCGGTTCTCTGCACGCCCCGCCGCCGTGTTGTTGTCAGCGACCGACTCTCTGGCGTCACGTCCTTCGACTGCGATGCGCGACGCATCGATGCCGTGACGGCTGACCAGGTAATCCTTCACCGCTTGCGCCCGGCGAACATCGAGATCTGCATTCGGACCGGTGGCTTCGCGATTGTCGGTGTAGCCGATCACCTGCGCAGTCGAGGTCGGCTCCTGTTTCATGCGCAGCGCCACGTCGTCGAGGATCGCCTTGGCGATGTTCGTCAGACGGGCAGAGCCGGACTCGAAGTGAATCAGATCGGTGCGAATTTCCGTGGGCACGCGCGGCGGCGTCACCGGCGGAGCCTCAGGCGGCGCCACCGGCACCGGGGCCGGGGGCGGCGGCGGGGGCGGGGGCGTCGGGACGGGCGTGGGGGCGGGGGGCGGGGGAGCGAGACGCGCCAGATGCATCGGCGCAAATGTCAGCCCGAGCAGTCCGCTCAGTCCGCAGTCCGACAGCTCCGTGAAACGGCATTGATCGTTGTCGTAGCTGAATTTTCCTACGTTCCAGCGGACGCCACCATTGAGCGCCCAGCCGCTTTCTCCGAACCAGTGACGCAGCCCGGTGACCAGATAAATCGGTGCTTTCGGTTTCGAGTCACCGCCATTGTAAAAAACAGTATTGACCTCGGAGATCCAGTTCGTCGTCCGCCACCAGTGCTGCGGGATGTTCAGACCACCGTCCAGGCCAATCTCATTCGGCATGTTGACCGTGGTCGGCGCGCCGGGCGGGAAATTCGAGTGGTTGACGTTGCGCGACCCGACGATGGCATACGTCCCGCCGAGCGAAGCGACTCCGCTCGTCCAGTGCACGCCGACGCCGTATTTGCCGTTGCCGCTGCTGATGCCGCTGTCTTTGTTTCCTGTCGGAAGATCGGTGAAGACCGACAGCGCGACGCCGGACCCCGAACCATCGGACGTGAGGCCGAACTTCGTGGCCAGGTGAACGTCGCCGACTCCGCTGTCGCTGAAGTGGCCCTGATAAAGCCAGCCGTTGATCAAGCCTGCCCTGTCGCCACCATCACCATGGATCTTCTCAAACGGCACCGCCGCGCTGACTTCCCAGCGATCGGTCAGACCATATCCGAGCGAGGCGCTGAAGCGATCCTGGTCGTAGCCGTAATCGCGATAGCGCCGCGCCGACGGCAGAGCAAACGCCTGCGCCGGGCCGGCGAGCAAACGGTAATTCTGCGCGTAGACACTGAACGACATGTCTCCGCGATGCAGCGTATTGGCGGTGACCGTATTAAAGAGGCCGGTTTCGCCGCTCCAGGTCGGCGCCGCTATTCCGATCTGGTCCTCGCGGGTAATCGTGGTTGCCGCCCCCTGGGCGAGGAGTGGGGGGATGACGCTCAAACATAGAAGGAACATTAGCCGATGACTGAGACGCAACAAGATCACACCTCCTAAATCTCTCGCACGGTATTCCGTCCGCATCGTATAATGCCCGGGCGCTTACAAACGGTGTGCCAGAAGACACCACAGGATGTTCGGTAAACGCTGCAACTCTTTGAGTTTAGCATAGGTTGAGTCGCTAACCGCAGCATCCCTGGACGATTACGACATGTGCATGTGGAGCCGAGTTTTTCTTCTGGCCTCAATTCTTGTCGCAGCCAGTCTATTCGCCCAGGAACCCCCGCCCACCCAGCCGCCGCCCACGCCTCCACCCCAGACCGCTCCGCAACCGGCTCCGGAAGCAGCTCCGCAACCAGCTCCCCAACCGCCCACCCAGCCGCCGCCCGAGCCGACGGCGCAGGAGACACAGCCCGCCCCGCCGACTTTGCTCTCCGGAACCGCGAGCGGCGCGTATGAACGACGCGAGTCGTTCCCCTACTTCAACCTCTACCTGCCTGAGGGACAGGCGAGCGTCCGGCTTCGCAAGCTGATCAAGAACGTGCTCTTCGAGAGCCAGATTGACTATCGCTTCATCAACGGCGACATCAGTACGTTCCTGCGATACAAGTATTACGCGCGCGATTACACCTATAAGATCGGCGTCTTCGACACGATCGGTTTTCCCGACATCGGCAAAGGATCGTCCCAGGAGTTCGCGCGCGTGCGCGGCGGACTCCTGCTGATCGAATTTCCGCGCGACTACAAACATCGCTACTTCTGGCTGACGCAGGACGACCGGCTGACCTTCGGCGATCTCACGCGCGTCGATAATCGCAAGAACAACATCTACATGAAGTTCGGGTTTCAGTACGGCACGCAGTTCGACGATCATCTGAACGCGATCGTCGGCGAAACGCGCGGGCGCATTATTCCAGTGCTCACCGCATTTCGGGACCTCGGTTCGCAGAAGACCAGCTTCGCCGCCGCACTCACGGAGTCGGCAAAAATCTCCACCGGCGACTATCACTACATGAAGCTCGAAGCAGAGGTGCTGCGCCGATGGGACGTGACGCCGACTTCATTCGTCGTCACCCGCGCGCACGTCGGCGGATTTCCAACCAAATCGATCGTGCGCGAATGGTGTACCGACCAGACCAATCAGACCTGCGGCATCGGAACACCGCCTCCGGGCGCAATCCCGGTCCCGCCGATCGAGCGCTACAGCATCCCTTCCTACGACATGTTTCCCCTCGGCGGCCGTGAAGCGCTCAAGTCGATCGGTGCCTCGGATGCCGCGACAGGGACGAGCGAGTTTCACCTGACCAACGAGTATTTCGTCCCCGTCTTCCGTAATCGCGACTATATGACCGGGCCGCTCCACTGGAACACGCTGTACGGCATCGGATACGTCGGCGTAGGCAATATCGGATATCAGTTCACGGAGGTCGGACGATTCCGCAACTACGTCGTCGACGCGGGTCTCGGCACCGAGACCAGTCTCACCGTCCGCGACTTCGACGTGCTGCTGAGCGTCCTCTACTCGCACACCGTTCGTGATCCCAATGGCATCGGCGGAAACAAAGTCCGCTTCTCGATCCGAACGATCCATTAGCCGCTATCGCTCACGCAGAAAAGGCCAGCAGCGAACGCGCCGTGTCGCATCCGATTGTGTTGGGATGACTTAAGCCGCTTTTCACGCCGCGCGGGCCGCGCCTGAAACGACGGCCGGCTCGTTGGACGGCCTTCCGTGCTGGTGGTGCAGATAGACGCGCCAAGCCAGGACCAGCAGAAGCCCGACAAGGATCACCATGGTCAGCAGCGCCATGATGCGGCGGACCACGCTCGGCTGAGCAACAGCAGTGCCCGGAGCATTAGAATCTTCCCCCATGAAAGCGATCGTAGTCCGGGAACACGGCGGCGTCGAGCGTCTCGAGAAGATGGAAGTCCCCGATCCGGTGCTCCAGCCGGGCGAGGCAATGGTCGACGTCCGCGCCGTGGCACTGAATCACCTCGACATCTGGGTGCGCCGCGGGGTGCCGGGACACAAGTTCCCGCTGCCGCTGATCGCCGGCGCCGAGGTCGCCGGCGTGGTCAGTCAGATTCCCGATGGAAGCGGATGGAAGCGCGGGGACGAGGTCGTTGTCGCCCCCGGCTTCTCGTGCGGCCGCTGCATGGCCTGCCTCAGCGGAAACGATCCACTCTGCGCCGGTGCCGGGATATTCGGCGAGTCGCGCAACGGCGGCTGCGCGGAAAAAATCGCTGTTCCGATCCGCAACCTGCTTCGCAAACCGGCCTCGCTGTCGTTTGCAGAGGCCGCCGCGCTGCCGTTGGACATGCTCACCGCGTGGCACATGCTCGTCGCACGCGCGCAACTCCGCCCTGGCGAGACCGTCCTGGTGCACGCGGGCGGCTCGGGGGTCGGAAGCGCGGCGATTCAGATCGCCAAGCTGTGGCAGGCGACCGTATTCGCCACGGCCGGAAGCGCGGAGAAAGCGGCGCGGGCGAAAGATCTTGGCGCCGACGAGACGATCCTCTATCGCGACACCGATTTCCTCGCGGCGGTCAAGACGCTCACACAGAAGCGCGGCGTCGACGTCGTCGTCGAGCACATCGGTGCGGATACGTTCGACCGGTCGCTGAAATCGCTGGCGCGCGGAGGGCGGCTGGTCACCTGCGGGGCCACCAGCGGCGGCGAGGCGACCATCAACATCCGTCTGATTTTCTTCAAGCTGCTGTCAATCCTCGGCTCCACGATGGGTAGCATCGCGGAGCTGCATGAGATCTTCAAGCACGTCGAGGCCGGCCGGCTGCGGCCGGTGATCGATCGTATTCTTCCTCTCGATCAGATCGCCGAAGCGCATCGCGTGCTGGAGAATCGCGAGGCGTTCGGAAAAATCGTGCTGCAAGTCTAGTGGCCGGGAACAACCTATAATTTCGTCAGTGCCCCGCATCCACATTCTCCCCTCCGAGCTGGTGAATCAAATCGCGGCCGGCGAGGTGGTCGAGCGCCCCGCGTCGGTGGTCAAAGAGCTGATCGAAAATGCCATCGACGCCGGCGCGACATCGATCGACGTCCTGCTGGAGAACGGCGGGAAGAAGCGGATCGAAGTGCGCGACGACGGCTCGGGAATGGCGGAGGAAGACGCCGTCGTGGCCCTCGAGCGCCATGCGACGTCGAAGATCCGCGCATTCGACGACCTGACGCGCGTCCGTACCCTCGGATTCCGCGGCGAGGCGCTCCCATCAATTGCCAGCGTCTCCCGATTTTCGCTGACCACCTTCGACGGCACGGCCGATCACGCCGTGGAGATCGAATGCGATCCGCTCACCGGCGAGCGGCAGGTGCGGCCGGCGGCGCGCGATCGCGGCACGACTGTGGTCGTGCGCGAGCTTTTCGAAAATGTGCCCGCGCGGCGGAAGTTCCTGCGCAGCGCCGAGTCCGAATTCCGATTGATCGTTACCGTGGTCTCGTCGCACGCGCTGCCGTTGCCGTCGCGGACATTCCGGCTGCAGCACAACGGGCGTGTCGTGCTCGACCTCCCGCCTGCCGCGAATGTCCACGAGCGCATCGTGCAGGTCCTCGGCAATGATGCGGCGCCGTATCTGTCCGCAATCGACGAGTCGCTCGACGGCACGCGGGCAACGGGATTCGTCACGCGCGGGATCCGCTTCGGAAGCCGGCGCAATCAGTTCTTCTTCGTCAACGGCCGCCTGGTGCGCGATCGCGTCCTGACCCACGCCGCGAGCCGCGCGGCCGAGGCCTTCGACTTCGACGGACACCCGGCGATCGTCCTCTTTCTCGAGCTGGAGCCGAACGCCGTCGACGTCAACGTGCATCCGGCCAAGACCGAGGTGCGATTCCGCGACTCGGGATCGATTCACGTTGTCGTCGAACAAGGCATCCGCCGTGCCCTGGCCGGCCCGGAGGAAGGGACGGAACTGCTCCACTCAGGACGCAGCACTCAGGACGCAGCACTCTTCCCACCCCAGCGTTACGATCCCCCGCGAACACAATTCACTCCCCTTTTCCAGGGCCAGCCCGTCGTGCAACCCCCGCTGCAGAGCGCGCCGGCGGCGACGGTGCTCGACGAGCCGATGCTCGGCGATCTGCAGGGGCGGGTCATCGGGCAATATCGGATGAGCTACATCCTGATCGACACGCCGGGCGGCCTTCGCCTGATCGACCAGCACGCGGCACACGAGCGAGTGCTGTACGACCGCTATCTCGAGCGGATCACGAATCGGCAACCGTCGTCGCAGCAGATCCTCGCGCCGATTCTTTACGAGAGCAGCGCGACCGAGACGGCGGTGTTGGAGTCGCACATCGAAGAGTTGCGCGCCGTCGGATTCGAGATCGAGCGATTTTCCGGAAACGCCTTCGCCATTTCCGCCGTGCCGCCGGAGCTGGTACGCAGCGACGTCGAGTCGTTTCTGCGCAAGCTGATCGACGCCTCGCTCGACGAAAAAGCGCCGCACGTCGCGCGCGTGCGCGAGAAAGTCTGCGCGTCGCTCGCCTGTCAGGCGGCAATCAAGGTACACCGGCCGTTAGGCGGCGACGAGATGGCCCGCCTGACCGCGGAGCTGCTCCAGTCATCGAATCCGTTCGCCTGCCCGCACGGTCGGCCGGTGATCGTGGACATCAAGCATCCCGACATCGAGCGCCATTTTCACCGGCGATGATCGGAGGAACACCCCTCACCCGGCCCTCCGGGCCACCCTCTCCCCGCTTCGCGGGGCGATGGCTCTCGCGTGGGCGGGAGGGCCTTCGCCCCGCGTCAGCGGGGAGAAGGTGCCGCGAAGCGGCGGATGAGGGGCGCGCATGATCTTCCGGCGCACGATCCCGGTGGCGAAGCTCGGGCCAATGGGCGAGCGGCGAGCGGCGTGGTTCTATCGCCTGCGCGGCTACTCGATTCTCGGGCGCAACGTCCGCATGCAGGGCGGCGAGATCGATCTCGTCGTTCGCCGCGGCCGCGCGCTGGTGTTCGTCGAGGTCAAGACGCGCCAGAGTCTCGCCGCGGGCGAAGGGTACGAATCGGTCGATCGCGCCAAGCAGCTCCAGCTCGTCCGCCTCGCCGACCAGTATCTGGCGAAGCATGCGCATCGCGGCGAGGTCCGCTACGACGTTCTCTCGCTCTACTGGACCGGCCTGCGCTTCGTGGTGCGTCATTTTCGCGACGCCTTCCGCCCTGTCGGCGACTCACGGCGGCCATGGAAATGGACGATATGATTCCGGGCATGCGAAGCAAAACGATTCTCATCGCCAGCGCTGCTCTGCTGTTTCTGTTCGCCCGCTCGCCGGAAGATCGGACGGCCACCGATCCGTCGACGATCGTTTCGCCGCGAAACCCTGACGCGCGGCCGGTCCCGATCGACGACCTCTTCTTCAGCCGCAGCATCAGCGGCGCATCGTGGTCGCCCGACGGAAAGCAAATCGTCTTCGGAACGAACCTGACCGGACGATTCAATCTCTGGAAAGTGCCCGCTGCGGGCGGCTGGCCGCTGCAGATCGCCGTCTCCGACGACCGCCAGGTCGCGCCGATCTGGTCGCCCGACGGTCAGTGGATCGCCTGGCAGCAGGACCGCGGCGGCAACGAGGCGTACGACATCTTCATCGTCGCCGCGAACGGCGGTGCGCCGATCAACCTCACCGATACGGCGAACGTCTCGGAGACCGGCGCGTTGTTCTCTCCCGATTCGAAATCGATGGCCATCGGCTGGAAACCGACCACGGCGCCAACGACCGACGTGGCGATCCTCGATCTCACCACGAAAGCGGTGCGGAATCTGACGCACGAGAAAAGCCCCGACCGCTCGTGGAGCGTCGCCGCCTGGAGCCGCGACGGGAAGACGCTGATCGCCAATCGCAGCAATGCGGACGGCACGATCGGCGAGATCAATCGCATCGACGTGGCCAGCGGCCAGGCGGAAAATCTGACCCCGAACAGCCAGTCGGCGATCTTCGCCAGCGCACTGTCGCCCGACGGCACCACTATCCTGCTGACCTCGAATGAAAAGGGCGGTTACGACAACGTCGCGCTGCTCGACGTCGCCTCGAAAAAGATGACCTGGGTCACCGATCTGCAGTGGGAGGCCAGTGCCAGCGGATTTTCCCCCGATGGCAAGTGGCTGACCTTCACGGTGAACGAGGACGGGCGCGAGGAGACGTACGTGGAGAGCGTCTCCGGCGGCGCACCCCGGCAACTGGCGATTCCCTCCGGCGTCAATGCCCCCACGGGCCGGCCGACGGCGTTCAGTCCGGAGGGCGATCGCATTCTGATCAGCCACCAGAGCTCGACCCAGCCGGGCGATCTCTGGGTTTACGATTTCGCCCGCAATCGCGCCACCCAGCTCACGCACTCATCGATTGCCAGCCTCGACGCCACACCGCTGCCGCAGTCGCAGATCGTGCACTACAAGAGCTTCGACGGCACGATGATCAGCGCGCTGTTGTGGATGCCGTTCAATCTCGAGCGGAACCGTTTGAATCCCGGAATCGTCCTGCCGCACGGCGGCCCGACCGGCCAGACAGTCGACACATTCAACCGCAACGTCGTCGCCCTCGTCTCGCGGGGCACCACGGTCATCGCTCCGAACGTGCGCGGCTCGACCGGTTACGGCCTGGCGTTCCAGAAGATGAACTTCAAGGATCTTGGCGGCGGCGATCTGCAGGACGAGGTCTACGGGGCGAAGTTTCTCGCGGCCACCGGCTACGTGAATTCGCGGAAGATCGGCATCACCGGCGGCTCGTACGGCGGCTACATGACGCTGATGGCCATCGGCAAGACGCCCGACGTCTGGGCCGCGGCGGTCGAGCAGTACGGCATCGTCGACTGGCTGACCATGCTGCAGCACGAGGATCCGCGCCTGCAGGAATACGAAAAATCGCTCCTCGGCGATCCGGTGAAGGATCGCGCCGCGTACGAAGCCGCATCACCGATCCAGTACCTGCGGAACGCGAAGGCGCCGCTGCTCGTCCTGCAGGGCGACAACGACATCCGCGTGCCGAAGGAAGAGGCCGAGCAGGTCGTGGCCACGCTCAAAACCGCCGGCAAGACCGTCGACGTGCATTACTACCCGAACGAGGGCCACGGCTTCGCCAAACGGGAGAACCAGATCGACGCCATCAAGCGGATGCTCGACTGGTTCGACCGGTATTTGAAATGAAAAAGGGCCGCGATTCGCGGCCCTTTGGAGTGCATTCGGATTGGAGCGGGCAACCGGACTCGAACCGGCGACATCGACCTTGGCAAGGTCGCACTCTACCAACTGAGTTATGCCCGCGTGCTCGCGTAGCGTAAGAACGCCCCGGCGCGCTGTCAAGCTAACGACGTGTGCGCGGGCGCTATTCCGTTCTTCGGCGCAGGGGATCCCTCGCGCTCTGCGGCGCTCGGGATGACAGAAATCATGGACGCTCGACGCGAATGCCGTACGCGTGCAGTTTCCGATACAGATTCGAGCGCTCCACGCCGAGGGCCTCGGCGGTGCGGCTGACGTTGCCGGCGAAATCGCGGAGACGGCCGAGGATGTACTGCTTCTCGAATGCGTCGCGCGCATCGCGCAGCGTCAGATTGGCGGCGATCTCCTCGGGGGTCCCCGGGCGTGCCTCGAGCTGGACGTCCTGCGGCTCGATGGTGTCGCTCCGCAGGAGGATGGCCAGGCGCTCGATGACGTTGCGCAGCTCGCGCACATTTCCAGGCCAGTGATACGCCTTGAGCTTCGCCGCCGCGCCACTCGACAATTTCTTGCGCGGCGTTCCGGTCTCGGCAGCGAAGCGGCGGAGAAAATGCTCAGCCAGCAACACGACGTCGTTGCCGCGCGCGCGCAGCGGCGGGACGTGCAGCGGAATGACGTTGAGCCGGTAATAGAGATCGTCGCGAAAACTTCCACGCGCGATCTCCGCCTCCAGCTCTTTGTTCGTCGCGGCGATCACTCGCACGTCGACGGTGATCGGCTGCTGTCCGCCGACTTTCTGAAACGTCTGCTCCTGCAGGACGCGCAGCACTTTGGCCTGCGTGCGGACGCTCATGTCGGCGACTTCATCGAGGAAGAGCGTGCCGCCGTCGGCGAGCTCGAATTTTCCCTTCCGCTCGTCGATGGCGCCAGTGAACGCCCCCTTGCGATGGCCGAAAAGCTCCGACTCGATCAGCTCCTCCGGAATGGCCGCGCAGTTGACATCGACGAAGGCCTGCTCGGCGCGATGCGAGAGCCGATGCAGCGCGCGAGCGACGATCTCCTTGCCACTGCCGTTCTCGCCGCTGATCAGCACGCGGCTGTTCGACGGCGCAGCGCTGCGGATCTGCTCGTCGAGCGCGCGCATGGCCTCGCTCTCGCCGATCAGCAGCTCGTCGACCGTGGTCACCTGCCGCCGCAGATCGCGCACCTGATCGCGCAGTTTGCGATCGGCGAGCGCGTGATTGATGGTCAGCAGGACTCGCTCGAGCGAGAGCGGTTTCTCCAGGAAATCGTACGCGCCGAGGCGCGTGGCGCGCACCGCGGTGTCGACATTGCCGTGGCCGGAGATGACGATCACCGGCGGTGCGCCGGCGGCCCGGAAGCGCTCCAGCACGTCCATCCCATCCACGCCCGGCAGCCAGAGGTCGAGGATGATCAGGTCGAACTCGTCGCGCGCGAACTGCGCCAGCCCTTCCTCGCCCGATTCGCAGAGCGCGGTGCGATGCCCCTCGTCCTCGAGGATCTTCGCCAGCGTGGACCGGATGGACTGTTCGTCGTCGATGATCAGGATCTTGGCCATGTCTATGCGGGCAACTCGATCTCGAACCGCGTCCCCTTCGGATAGTTGTCGTGCACGGAGATCCGGCCGTCGTGATCGTTCACGATGCGATGCACGATCGCCAGGCCGAGGCCGGTGCCGCGGCCCTTGGTGGAAAAGTACGGCAGGAACAGCTTCTCCTTGTCGTTGTCGGGAACGCCGCGGCCCGGATCGGCCACTTCAATGACCACGCGATGCGGCGCGCGGCGCGCGGTGACGCGGATCTCGCCGGCGTCGGTGGCCTCCACGGCGTTGTTGAGCAGATTCCCGACCGCGCGGCGGATCTGCTCCGGATCCATCAGCAGCTCGATGGCCGGATCGACGGAGACGGAGACGGTCACGCCGGGTTTCACATCGCCATAGAGGCTGGCCGCCTGTTGCAGGATGGCGTCCAGCTGCGCGTGGCGAAGGTGTACGGCGGGCATGCGCGCGAAGCGCGAGAACTCGTCGACCATCCGTTTGAGCTCGCGCACTTCGGAGACGATGGTCTTCGTTCCTTCCTCGATGGCCTCCTGCGCGTCGGGCTCCGCGTTGGCAAACTTCTTGGCGATCCGCTCGGCGGAAAGCTGAATCGGCGTCAGCGGATTCTTGATCTCGTGCGCGATCCGGCGCGCCGCTTCGTTCCACGCGGCGAGCTTCTGCGCCTGCACCAGCTGCGTGGAGTCCTCGATGGCCAGCACCCACCCCTCCTCCGCTCCGCCGCCGAGGCGCGCCAGCGACAGCTCGAGATAGCGCAGCTCGCCCGCGCGGATCAGCGTCACCTCGCGCGCGCGCGCTGCGCGTGTGCTGGTCAGTTCGCGGATGGAAGCGGCGAGCTGCGCCAGATCACCCTCCATCACGCTTTCCAGCGGCGCGCCGGCCGCTGGTTGCCCGATCTGCAGCATCTGCAACGCCGCGCGATTGATGCTCAGCAGATGGAAGTCGTCGCTGAAGGCGATGATCCCCGCCGAGACGCTGTCGAGCACCGTGGAGAGGTAGCGATTCGTCTGCGTGAGCGCCTGGCGTTGCTGATCGAGCTGCATCGACATCTGATTGAACGACTCGATCAGCCGTCCAATCTCGTCGGTAGCGTGTACGTCGACGCGCGAGCCGTAGCCGCCTTCCGCGAGCTTCCCCGTCGCCTCGGCCAGCGCCTTGATTGGGATGGTGATCCGCCGCGACGCGTAGATCGAAAGCCAGAGGGCGAAAAAGAGGATGGCCAGAGTGACCGCGAGGAAGAGCGATGTCTGCGAAGCCTTCAGCGCCGGCCGCTGCGCGTCGAGCTGTTGAAAATTCTTGTGCAGGATGATGCTCTCATCGATGAGGCGGCTCATCGTCGCCGGGATGAAGACGCCGGCGACCGCTGCGTACGGTGTGGAATCGATACGGATCGCCGAACGGATCCATTTCCCGCTCGGGCAGGGATCGATCTTCACCGCGCTGCCGTGCGCCATGACATCGTCGAAGAATTTCTTCGGCGGCTCCGGCACCTCCTGGATCGGCGCCCGCGGATTGGCGATCACCTTCACGATCTCTCCGTCGCGATAGACGCCCGTCATGTCCACGACGTGAAACTGTTGCACGCGCGTCAGCACGGCATCGACCTTTGAGGGGTCGGTTGCCCCGGGCGTGGCGGCAATCTCCCGCGCCGCCGCGGCAGCCGCAAGCGCCACCTGATCCTGCGCCATCTGCGCGATCGCTTCCCCATTCTGCAGGATCTTCCGCACCGGCGTGTTGAACCAGCGGTCGATGGAGACACGCAGCAGGTCGGTGGCCACGAAAAAGAGGAGGCCCACCGGCACCAGCGCCACCATCACGTAGGTGATCAGCAGCTTCGTCCGGAACCGCGATCCGATGATCCCGCGCTGCCGCTCGAGCACCAGCTTGGCGATGCCGCGCAACAGCACGAAGACGATGCCCAGAATGAGAAGGAGATTGATGTTCCAGAGGACGAACAGCAGCACCTGGCTGCTGAGTGCCTCGGGCGACAGCTCTTTCGCCTTCTGGATCGCGTAGTAGATCAAGCTCGTCGCCGCGAGGATGAGCAGCGGAACGGTGACGATGAACCGCGGGTCCTTCCGATAGCGATCGACAAACTCGCGCGTCTTCACGGCTTCGCCTCGCGGTCGACCACGCGTACGGAACGCCAGTGCGTGGAGACTTCCCACGGGATGAAGTACAGCAGCCAGCCGCGCATCAGGTCCGCTTTGGCGCGCGCTTTCAGTTTGTACGGGCGCTGCTTGCCGATGTCGAACAGATCGGCTTCGTCAATCGTGGTCATCCGCTGCTGCAACGTCGCCAGATCGCTGAACGTTTCGGAGCGAACCAGACGCCGGTCCCGCCGATAGTTCATCAGATACTCGCGGGTGACCGAGTTGAACGTGGCGATGACCTCGATGCGCGACCGACCGATTCCCTCATCGAACCAGTTCGGCCGGTCGCGATAAATCTCGATGATGTAGCTGAAGCTTGTCGGGACACCGCTCTGGAGCGCCTGAACCGTCGGCTCGCGATCGAAGCCGTTCGCCAGGTTGAAGTGAACGCTTACCTTCCCGGCAGCGGCGGTCGCGGTGAGATTCTCGATCTTCGCGTCAGCGGCGAATGCTGTTCCGGCGACGAGAAAGACGAGAACGAGAAGGATTGTGGGAACGGAAATCCGCACGGTGTGGCTTTTTTACCACACCTTGGGCTCTCAGGCGAAAAGCGGCTCCGAAGGGGCCATCTCGCCGAAGGCGTCGTCGGCGGCTGCCGCGGCGTCGAGAATCCTGGCTACGAAACGCGAATGGAGCGCATGGCCGGCGCGATTCGCGGTGATCTCGCCGACGATCGGCCGACCAATCAGAGCGAGATCGCCCATGAGATCGAGCACTTTGTGACGGACGAACTCGTCGCGGAAGCGCAGCGGGCCATTCATCACGCTCTCGTCGTCCAGGACGATACAGTTCTCGACAGAGCCGCCGCGCGCCAGACCGGCGGCGCGCATCTTCTCCACATCGCGAACGAAGCCGAACGTGCGCGCGGGGGCGACTTTCTTCAGAAAGTTGTCGCGGTCGACCTCGAACTGGAAGGACTGCTTCCCGATCACCGGATGCGGAAAATCGATCCGGTACTTCAGTACCAGCCGATTGGCCGGTTCGATGCGAATGCTCTTCTCGCCGTCGACGACTTCGATCGGCTCCCGGATCTTCAGGACCGGCACTTCCGTTCCCAGCTCGCGCACTCCGGCCGCCTCGATCAGATGCATGAACGGCAGGGCGCTCCCGTCGACGATCGGCACTTCCGCTCCGTCGATGTGAATCTCCACGTCGGTGATTCCGGACGCCATCAACGCCGACAGCAGATGCTCGACCGTGCCGACCGAAACGTCGTCCTTGCCGACGGTAGTGGCGTAATCAAGGGCCGTCGTCGATGCCTGCAGCGCGGGGATCTTCAGACCGTCGAGGTCGCGCCGGACGAAGGTCAGGCCACTGCCCGAACGGGCGGGGCGAAGCTCGACGCTTGTGTAGATGCCTGAGTGGAGGCCGATGCCGGTGATGCTGACGCTTGTGTTGATGCTCCGTCGTGGCGCAAACATATCCACTGCTGCTCTTCGCACGGAAAATGCCATGAACGGCTGAGGACCGCTTGTCGGAGTAAGCGTCCCGTTTTCAGCGACTTGCATATTCATAGCGCAAGGTGACAGCGAAGAATCTTGTGGTGATGGTAGGCCAGAAGTGTGGCTGAATAGCCACAGCGCTCAACGAGAACCCCTCGATTTCATCGCCGCGGCCGCCTCACGATCCGCCTCACGCCGCTTTTCCGTTTCCCGCTTGTCGTACTGCTTCTTGCCGCGGACGACCGCAATCTCGGCCTTGACCTTCCCTCCTTTGAAATAGAGGCGGAGGGGGACAACCGTCAGTCCCTTCTCGACGACCTGGCCGCGCAAGCGGTCGATCTCGCGGCGGTGGAGCAGAAGTTTGCGCGTTCGCTCCGGGTCGTGATTCTCTCGATTGCCTTGAGCGTAGGGCGAGATGTGAGCTCCGAAGAGAAACGCCTCGTCCCCTTCGAATCCCACGTAGCTGTCCTTCAGATTGGCGCGCCCGGCCCGCAACGACTTGACTTCGGTCCCGGTCAGGGCGATGCCAGCCTCGAGCTTCTGGAGGACGAAGTAGTCGTGAAACGCCTTGCGGTTCGAGGCGATCAGTTTCTCGGCGGAATCCTTTTTTTCGGGCATCGGGGCGGCGATTCTAACGGAGTCATGAAAACGAGCGCGGCGGTTGCTACAATCCGCGGCCATGGCGGTGACCAAGAACATCGTGCACGTGGTCGGCACCGGAACGATCGGGGAGCCACTGATCGGCCTGTTCAGCCAGTTCAAGGATCGGTGGGGCATCGACGAGGTCACATTCCACAAGCGAACACCAAGCGTGAACGACCGGGCGAAGGTCAATCAGCTCATCGCCCATGGCGCGCGCCTGGCCGCCGATGAAGAAGCGAGCGACGACTTCGCATCGCTCGGGCATCGCGTCTCGTATTCCGCGGAGGAAGCCATCCAGCGGGCGACGGTGGTTGTCGACTGCACGCCCGCCGGCAATGAGAACAAAGCGAAGTACTACGACCGCTGCAAGGGTCCGAAAGGATTCCTGGCCCAGGGCTCGGAATTCGGATTCGGAAAGCCGTACGCGCGCGGCATCAACGACGAAGCGATCCACCCCGAAGATCGATTCGTACAGATCGTCTCCTGCAACACACACAACATCTCCGTCCTGCTGAAGACGCTTGGCTGGCAGGAGGGAAAATCGAATCTCATCGCCGGCCGCTTCGTCTGCATGCGGAGGGCGAACGACGTCTCCGACGCCAAGGACTTCATTGCCTCGCCCGAAGCGGGGAAGCATGACGATCCCGAATTCGGCACGCATCACGCCCGCGACGCCTACCACCTTTTCCAGACCCTCGGCGAGAAGCTGAACATCTTCTCCTCGGCCATCAAGCTGAACACGCAGTACATGCACACCCTGTGGTTCGACCTCGAGCTCGGCTTCGACACCAGCGCCGAAGCGGTCAAGATGGCGTTCCGGAACAACACGCGTATCGCGGTGACCCAGCGCCGTTCCGTGAATCAGATCTTTTCTTTCGGCCGCGACCACGGCTACTTCGGCCGGATCTTCTCGCAGACAGTCGTCCCTTTGTCGACGGTCAGCGTGCCGCATCCGCGGAAAGTCGTGGGCTTCTGCTACACGCCGCAGGACGGCAATTCGCTGCTGTCCTCGGTCGCCGCCACGCTGCGCGTTCTCGACCGCTGCAAGATGGACGAACAGATTGACGTCCTCCGTCCGTATATCTTCCAGGAGATCTGATTTTCGTTTTGCGCGTCGTCGAAAAATCGATCCTCGCCGTATCGGTCGCCACTCTTCTCATCGCTTCTCCATCGGCCGTAGATGCGGGGCGGGCCGTATTTCCAGCTGCATCAACCGCAGTGGTGGATCGAGGCCTCGGCCATGCGCGTCCTGCTCACGCCACCGGCCTGTCTCGCGGTTGCCTCTGCCGCGGCGAGTGAGTAGAGTCGCCGGTCGATGGCCTGGTTCCGCAAAGAGAAGAAGCCGAAAGAGCCGACCGAAAAGCAGGTCGCCATCCCCGAGGGGCTGTGGATCAAGTGCGACGAATGCAAGGAGATCGTCTACCGCAAGGAAGTCGAGCAGAACCTCAACGTCTGCCCGAAGTGTGGGTTCCATTTCCGGATCGGCGCGCGCGAGCGGTTCGAGCTGTTGTTCGATGGCCGGTCATACAAGGAATTCGCGGCGAATATCCACTCGGGCGATCCGCTCGAATTCCGGGACACCAAACGCTATCGCGATCGCCTGAAAGTCTATGAGCAGCGCGTCGGCAAAGGGGACGCCGTCCTCTGCGCCGAGGGGAAGCTCGATGGCATGGGCGTGGTGATCTGCGCCATGGAGTACAGGTTCATGGGCGGCTCGATGGGGTCGGTCGTCGGCGAGAAGATCACCCTGGCCATCGAGCGCTGCATCGACAAGAAAGAGCCGCTGATCATCGTCTCCTCCTCCGGCGGCGCGCGGATGCAGGAGGGCATCCTCTCGCTGATGCAGATGGCGAAAATCTCGGCGGCGCTGGCGCGCCTCGCCGAGGCCGCGCTGCCGTTCATCTCCGTGATGACCGATCCGACCACCGGCGGCGTAACCGCGTCGTACGCCATGCTCGGCGATCTGAACATCGCAGAGCCGAAGGCGCTGATCGGCTTCGCCGGACCGCGCGTCATCGAACAGACCATCCGGCAGACGCTTCCCGAGGGCTTTCAGCGCGCGGAGTTTCTGGTAGAGCACGGGATGGTCGATCTGATTACGCTGCGCGCGGAGATGAAACCCACTCTGGCTCGATTTCTCCGCTTCTTCGCAAAGTCCTGAGTCTTGTCCGATTCTCTCGACTGGCTCGATTGGCTCCAGGGCTCCGGCATTCGCCCGGGATTGGGGCGCATGCGCGCGGTTCTTCAAGCGCTGCGGCGTCCCCAGCGGGCGTATCGCTCGATCATCGTCGCCGGCACGAATGGGAAAGGCTCGACCTCGGCGACGCTGGCGTCGATCCTCGCGGAGTCGGGTTACACGACCGGGCTCTACACCTCGCCACATCTGGTGGACATCCGAGAACGGTGGATGATCGACGGCAGGAAGATCGATCCCGCCCTGCTCGAGCGCTCGATCGAGATCCTGCGGCGCGGCGTCGCGCGGTGCGGGATCACGCCGACCTATTTCGAGGCGCTGACGCTGATCGCCTTCATCGCCTTCCGCGAGGCACACTGCGAGATCGCCGTGCTCGAGGTCGGGATGGGCGGCCGGCTCGACGCCACGAACGTGGTCCGGCCGGTGGCCGCGCTGATCACCCCCATCGGCTTCGACCACATGGAATTCCTCGGCACGACGCTCCGCAAGATCGCCGCGGAAAAGGCGGGCATCATCCATCGCGGCTCGATCGTCCTCACGTCGAACACCGAGGCGCCGGTGCTCCATATCCTGCGCCGCCGCGCGGAGAAGTTCGGCAATCGCTTCATCGCCGTCGACGGGGAGCATCCCACGCCGCTGGCCGGCGACTTCCAGCGGCGAAACGTCGCACTGGCGGTGCGTGCGGCGGAGGAACTGCGCCCGCTGCTGGCGCGAATCTCGCCGCAGTCGGTCGCACGCGGCGCGGCACGAACCTGCTGGCGGGGCCGCCTCGAACGGATCGCCTCGGACGGCAAAGCGATCTGGGTCGACGGATTTCACAATGCGCACGCTGCCGCGGCGATCGCTCCGTTCATCGAGGACAACCTTCCCCGGCCGCGGCTTCTCGTGTTCGGCATCATGCGCGACAAGCAGATCGACGAGGTCGCAAGCGTGCTCTTCCCGCTATTCGACTGCATCATCGCCACCGAGCCGTATCCGCCTCGCTCGGCGTCCGCGGCCGATCTTGCCGCATTGGCGCGGCGTGAGGGAATCGAAGCCGTTGCCGAGCCCGATCCGGCGCGCGCGTTTGCGCGCGCCCTCCGTTCACCGCAGCGCTCGATCCTCATCGGCGGTTCGCTCTACCTCGCGGGAGCGGCGATCGGTTATTTCGATACCCAACGCGAGCAGGCCAACCACGATCGCCATTGACGAGACGATCCAGGCGACAACCACGGCCGTCCGATGGCGTCCGAACTGGAGAACGACGTCGTGCGATCCGGCCGGCACGATCACGCCGAGGCGATCGATGTTCAGCGGGAGCGTCGCAAGTTCACGATCGTCCGCGCGGGCGGACCATGCGCGGAAGAAACTCTGATTGACCAGCAGGAGCGCCGGCCCTGGCGTGATCACTGAAATCGCGATGTCCTGCAGGCCCTCGGCGTAACGGGTGATGCGCGCGGCGGGAGGCGAAGCGAAATTCGCGTACTGCCCCGGCGCCAGCGCCGCATGACGCGGATCGAAGCGCCCGCTCTCGACCCACTGCACTTCCTCATTCACGCTCCGCACGCCGATGGCGCGCGGAACGATCATCGCCGGCGGCAGGGCCCCCTCGACGGCGCATCCGCTCATCTGCAGGTATTGCAGCCGGATCGGCGCCGGCGTTGCCGCGGCACGCTCCGCGACGACGCGGCTCATCAGCGAGTGCATCCCCTCCGGCGATCGATCGAGGGCGTAGCGCAGTCCGGCGGCCGCGCCGAAGATCGGCGGCATCGTCCGCGCCGCCTGACGATACTCCTCGCGAGCCGGTCGCGTTCCCCAGTCGATCGGCTTCGATCCGCAGACGCGCAGCGGCGGCATCGCCGCGGCACGATACGGGGCGAACCAGTCGATCGGCGTGCCATGCACCACGACCCACGTCAGCGGCACGAAGGTGATCACCGCCCACGCCGCACGCCATTTCGAAGACATCACGTTGACAAAAATCGCGACGATCACCACCAGCGCCACGACGAGCGCCATCGAAAACTTCTCCGGATAGCGTACGACGCGCAGCGACGGCTCCGACTCGACGATGGCCTTCACCACGGGGTTGTAGCGGCCAAGCGCCAGAAAAAGCATCGCCCCGGCGGTCCCCATGTAGCGCGGAACGGCTTTCCGCGCCAGGGCAAGCACCATTGCCGGAACGACGATGATGCCGAGAAAGATCGTCGAGAAGAGTCGGCCGCGGAATTCAGGATGGCCGGGATCGGTCAGAAATCCGACAACCGGGCCGATGGCGATCTCGGCGATCCGCCGCGGCAGCAGCGAGGCGTTGAGCGTGGTCATCGCGGAGAAGCCGAGCGCGCGCTCGACTTCGCGTGAGATTTCGGCGTAGGCAATGATCTGCGGCAACGCGACGATGATCCCGATGACCACTGCGCCAGCGGAAACCACCGCGCGGCGGAGCGTGAGCCGGGCGAAGGCGATAATCACCGCGCAGATTGCCGTCGACAGGACGATCACCGGCTCGCCTGCCAGCCCGATGAGCCCGAACACAAATCCGGCAACGAACGCGTGGCGCGCGCCGGGCCGGTCATCGGCGGAGATCCGCTCCACCGCCCACAATGCGAGCGGGATGAGCGCCAAGGCGGTGACCAGGTTGTAAAACGCGGTCGCCGAAACCGCCAGGCCGCTGAAGGCGTACATGGTCGCGGCGAATGCCGCCGCACCGCGCGAGGTGCCGATCTGCCGGCAGAGAGCGCGCATGGCGAACCAGGCAAGCAGCAGATGGAGGAGGAAGTGAAGATTGAACGCGACGTGCGCCGGCAGGACGAGATAGAGAATGTTGTCGGGATAGAAGGTCAGCGCATTCGGATTTCCGGCCAGCGGCTGCCCGCCGCCGTCGTAGAAGTTCCACCATGGGATCTGGCCAGCGCGCAAGATGCGCGCGGAAATGACTTTGATCGGGTAGTGCGTCGAAAAGTTGTCGCGGAAATAGAAGAAGCCGAAGAACGCGATGAGCCCGAGAGCTGCCGCCAGCAGCAGAAGCAGAACGACGCGCCGGCCGATCATGTCATCCGCGATTATCGAGTAAGATCGCATTCCTAGGAGAACCACGCCATGTCCATCCTCCAGGACCGCCCCGCAACCGGCCACGACTTTCTCCATCGCCAGCTGCCGGATGTCGATCCCGAAATCGCCAACGCCATCCGCCTGGAGACGGAGCGGCAGAACGACACGCTCGAGCTGATCGCCTCGGAAAATCACGTCTCCCGCGCCGTCCTGACGGCGATGGGATCGGTCTTCACGAACAAATACGCCGAGGGGTATCCGGGAAAACGCTATTACGGGGGCTGCGGCCCGACGGACATCGTGGAAAACATCGCCATCGAACGGGCGAAGAAGCTTTTCGGCGCGGAGCACGTCAACGTGCAGCCGCACTCCGGCTCGCAAGCGAACATGGCCGTCTATTTCGCGGTGCTCAAGCCGGGCGACACGATCATGGGGATGGATCTCTCGCACGGCGGACATCTGACGCACGGCCATCCGCTGTCGTACAGCGGCCGCGATTTCAAGGTCGTTGCCTATCACGTGCGGCAGGACAACGAGCGGATCGACTACGACGAGATGGAACGCCTGGCGGACGAGCACAAGCCGAGGCTGATCATCTGCGGCGCGTCGGCGTACTCGCGCATCATCGATTTCAAGCGCATCCGCGAAATCTGCGACCGCAACGGATCGCTGATGATGGCCGACATCGCGCATATCGCCGGCCTGGTGGTCACCGGCAATCATCCGTCGCCCGTTCCGTACGCCGACTTCGTGACCACCACCACACACAAGACGCTGCGCGGTCCGCGCGCGGGGCTGATCCTCTGCAAGGAGGCGTACGCGAAAGATCTCGACCGTGCCGTGTTCCCCGGCGTGCAGGGCGGCCCGCTGGTGCACATCATCGCGGCGAAGGCAGTCAGCTTTCAGGAAGCGCTCTTGCCCGAATTCAAGGAGTACCAGACGCAGATCGTGCGCAACGCGAAAGCGCTGGCGCAGGCGGTGGCCGATTGCGGCTTCCGCATCGTTGCCGGCGGAACGGACAACCATGTGTTCATGACTGACGTCTTCTCCAAAGGCATCACCGGAAAAGACGGCCAGAACATGCTCGAATCGGCGAACATCACGGTGAACAAGAACACCATTCCCTTCGACACGCAGAAGCCGATGGTCGCCTCCGGGCTGCGCATCGGAACGCCGGCAGTGACGACGCGCGGACTGCGCGAGCCGGAGATGAAGACGCTCGCGCAACTGATCGCGCGGGTACTCGATTCGAAAGGCGATGCGGGCGTGATCACCCAAGTCAAGAAGGGCGTGAAAGAGCTTTGCGATCGGTTTCCGATCTATTGATCAAGTTATCAGTTAACGGTTAACAGTTAACAGTGGGCGGCGGACCTGTTAACCGTTAACCGTTAACTGTTAACTGATAACGGTTAACCCGTGAAGAAGAAATACGCGTACTACCCCATCTTCATCGACATCGAGAACCGCAACGTCCTGATCGTCGGCGGCGGCGCGGTCTGCGCGCGCAAGGCGGAGACGATGATGAAATACGGCGCCCGGGTGACCATCGTGTCGCCGGAGGTGACCGAGGAGATCGAAGCGTGGGAGAAGTCGGGACGGCTCGCGGTGCGGCGGAAGGAGTACAAAGCGAGCGATCTCGATGACCCGTCGATGGTCATCGCTTCCACCGACGACCTCTGCGTGAATGCGCGGGTGGCGCGCGACTGCCGCAAGCGCAGGATTCCGGTCAACGTCGTCGATGTCACGCACCTCTGTGAATTCATCGTTCCGGCAGTGGTCGAGCAGGGCTCGATCCAGGTGGCGGTATCCACCGGCGGCAAGTCGCCCGCGCTGGCCAGGACACTGAAAGAGGACCTGCAGAAGTTCATCGGTCCCGAATACGCCGAGATCAATGACCTCCTCGGAACGTTGCGCGACTCGGCGAAAAGCGTCCTGCCGACCGATGGCGATCGCAAGCGATTCTTCGACGGCATCCTCGCCCGCGGCGTGCTGGAGATGCTCCGCAGCGGCAAGCGGCGCGAGGCGTACGAGACGATCGCGCGGGCATGCGGTGAGGCGGGCGTCGAGCTCAGCGACTCTCTCCGCGAAGTCCTGTCGAAGAGCGCATGAACGATCGCCGCGCGATCGTCCTCATCGTCGCGGTGTGGCTCCTCTCGGCGCTCATCTGGCTGCGGCCGGGAGTCACCCGCCCCGACGGCGTCGCCTACTTCGCCTACCTGCCATCGACCTATCTGGACGGCGACCTGTTGCTGTTCAACGAGTGGCAGCACTTCGGAATGTTGCAGAGCGGGATCGTGCAATCCGAAGGGCTGTCGCCAAACGGACATTTGGCCGATCACTGGACGGTCGGCAGCGCCATGGTGTGGTATCCGGCATTTCTCCTCGCCGACGGGCTGCGGGAGATCGTGCCGTCGATGCGTCGCTTCGCGCGCGACGGCATCTCGCTGCCCTACAACGTTGCCCCCATTTCCGCAAGCGCGTTTTGCGGGCTGGTCACGCTGCTAGCCGGCTACGCCGTGGCGCGACGGCTGTTCAGCGTGTCGGCGGCCACGCTTGCCACCATCGGCGTCTGGTTCGGATCGTCGCTCCTCTGGTATTCGACGCGCGAGGCCCTGATGGCGCACGCGCCGAGCGCGGCGGCATGCGCGCTGGTAGTGCTGGCGTCGATGCGGCTCCGCGACCGTGCGGTTGCGGATGATCTCGTCGCCGCCGGCGTCGCCGCGGGCCTGGCGTTCTCCATCCGGCCACAGAACGCCACGTTTCTCGCCGTGCCACTCCTCGTGGCGGCGGTGCGAAAATGGGGGCCCGTACTCCTCGGATTCGTCGCCGGCGCGCTGCCACAGGTCGTAGTGACATTTGTCTTGTACGGGAATCCGCTCACGCTCTTCAACGTCGCCCCGGGAAACCCGCAAAGGCCGTGGCATGCGTTCGAGCGCATGTGGATCTGGCAGCCGCTCTTCTCCTGGTACCACGGCCTGGCCACGTGGACGCCGCTGCTGTTGATTGCCATCATCGGATTCCCGCTGCTCTTTCGCGCACATCGCGGTCTCGGCAGCGCGGCCGCGCTCATGTTCCTGGCGCAATGGCTCATTAACTCGACGGTCGATCGCTTTTTCTGGTCCGGATCCTCGTTCGGCCAGCGGCGATTCGACAACTGCACGATCTTCTTTCTCCTCGGCGCGGCGGCCATCTTCGCCGCGCTTCCGCGCTGGGCCGGTGTGGCGATCGCGGCCGCGGGGTCGCTCTGGACCATGGGGCTCTTCTTCGCTGCAGGCACCGTCGATCTCAACCGCTACTACGTTCCGTCAGAATTGATGCATGCCGCTGCAATCGCGCCGAAGCGGATCGGACTTCTCCTCTCGGTGCCGGGCAATTTCAAAGCCGATGTGCTGATGGTCTTCGCCGGCGTGATCATTTTGTACGCCGGGATCGCGGCGCTCGCTCGCGCTCGCCCCGGCGCGATTGCGGCCGTTTTCTGCGTCGTCATGGCGGTGTTC
>JBGPFD010000026.1:0-24361 GCA_041483175.1 Thermoanaerobaculia bacterium
GTGGCGACGTCGTCGATCGTCTTGGGCTCCGTGGCGAACACGGGCACGAACGCCGCGATCGCGTCCGCGTGATGCTTCAGATTTTCCTCGAGATTGACGTAGACGAGATCGGGGGCCAGTGCGCGGATGCGCTCGACCGAGGGAGTCTTCGTTCCGCCGACGCGCATCCGCTCGATCCCTTCGGGAAAGATGCAGAAGTCGGTGATCCCGGCGACCGATTCGCCTGCGCCGAGGGCGAATAGCGTCTCGGTCAGCGACGGAACGAGCGAGACGACGCGTCGGGGCGGCAGTGCAAAATCGAATCTCCGGCCGAGAACATCTTGCATTCCCTTCATCCGACCTTCGGCCACCTTCTCCCCGCAGGCGGGGAGAAGGATCTCGCGCGAGTTCCCTCGCCTCGCGGGGCGGCGGGTGAGTGGGATGACGATCGCGGGGCGAAGAAATCGCCGGGATTCCATCGCGGGCGATCGGGCGCGCCGGCGATCTCGCGAACGAGTCGCAGGTTCGTCTCCGCGTAACGCGCGCCTGACTGGAAGTCGATCGGCTGGTTCATGTCGTCGGCGGGCGAGTGATAGACCCGGCGGAGCCAGTCGCGCGTGACGGCGGCTCCGTCGATCTTCGGATCGCGGCTTGCGTTGCCCGGCTTGAGATGAATGGCCGGGATTCCCTGCTGCACGAACGAGAACTGATCGCTCCGGATGAAGCGCACTTCCTCCGGATACGGATCGGGACTCATCGTGAATCCGGCGTCGCGCGCGGCGCGCGCGGCCATCGCGCCGAGCGTGGTGTGCTCGCCGCCGAGGGCCACCAGATCGGCGACCGGATAGAGCATGAGAAACATGTCCATGTTCACATCCGCGATGATCGATCCCGGCAGCGGCGAATGGTGCACGAAAAACTCCGACCCCTGCTCACCTTGTTCCTCGCCGGTAAAAGCGACGAGGGCCACCGGTCGCCGGGGCGTCGGTCCGGCCTGCAGCGCGCGGGCGATTTCGATCAGGCAGGCGACGCCGGAAGCGTTGTCATAGGCGCCGTTGTAGATTCCGTCGCGGAGCCGGCTCTCGGCCGGCTGGGACGGGCTGAGAGCCCGTCCCACATGCGTTCCGAGGTGATCGAGATGCGCCGAAACGACGACGAATTCGTTCCCGAGTTTCGGGTCCGATCCGCGAAGGATGCCGATCACGTTTTCGCTCCTGGCTTCCTCGAATTGTGTGGCTGTGCGGACCGCCACCGTCGCGCCGAGTGGAAACGTATGTGCGATTCCTTTTTCGGCATCGGCGAGGACGGCGTCGACAGCCATCGGTGCGCTGGCGAAGAGCCGCTCCGCCGCGGCGGCGTTGATCTGCGCGGAGGCGCGAATGCCCTCCACCGCATCGGCGGGGCGGCCGCCGTCGAGGTAGAGCATCGGCGCGATTCCGCTCTGCTGCGCACGCTTCTCGAACGGATGGCGCTTCTCGTCGGTGATCGTGCTCAGGATGAGAATGCCGGCCGCGCCGTGCGCCGCCGCCGTCCGCTCCTTCAAGCGCGATCCGGAGTAGAACGCGCGCTGGTCCGTGGGGAAGGTGGTTGGGGCGCCGCTGAGGAGCAGCACGATTTTTCCATGCGCGTCGAGCCCGGTGTAATCGTCGTGGTGCAGCTCCGGAGCGACGATGCCGAATCCGGCGAAGACCACTGGCGCGGTCACTTCGTTCGTCTGCGCCAGAAAACTCGGGCGGAGGATCAGCTCCTTGCGAATCGTGAGCGGCTGCCCATCGATGGCGAACGACGACTGCTCTTCGATCAGCTTCGCCGATCGGAAGGCGATCGGCTGCAACTCGGTCTGCAGTCCGATGGCTTCGAATTGCGCGGCGACGTAATTCGCGGCGAGCTCGAACCCGCGCGTGCCGGTTTCGCGTCCCTCGAGGGCGTCACTGGCCAGGAAACGCACGTGCGCGGCGATGCCTTGCGGGGAAATGTGTGTAGCGGCGGGCGCCCCCGCGCGTCGAGGGCCGGCGAGGACGCCGGCCCCTGCACCGGCAATCGCAAGAATGAGCACCATTCGTTTCATCGTCCGGTGAGTTTATCCTGACGGTGGTGTCCAATCGGGAGCGCACTCTGTTTGCGATCTGGGCAGTCGTCGCCGCGCTGGCGATCGGCGTGCAGCTCGGCGGCTATCCGTTGCTCGATGCCGACGAAGGGCGCAACGGCGAAGTCGGGCGCGAGATGGCGGCGACGAACGACTATGTCATGCCGCGGCTCGACGCGCTGCCGTATCTCGACAAGCCGATCGTCTACTTCGCCGCCGAAGCGGCCGCGATGGAGATTCTCGGTCCGACCGAATTTGCGGCGCGCCTTCCGGCGTGGCTCTTCACCATCGCTACGGCAATGGTTGTGTTCTGGTTCGCGTCGCGCGTGGGCATCGATCCCGCCGCTTCGGCGATCATCCTGCTGTCGATGCCGCTGACCGTGGCCTTCGCCCGAACGGTCATCTTCGATAGCGCGTTGTCGCTGTTCATCACCGTGGCCATGATCGCCTTTTACCTCGCGGTTGAGGAGGACAAGCGCTGGTCCGCCGTCGCCTGGGCGGCGATCGGATTCGGCGTGATCACCAAAGGTCCGGTGGCCATCGCGCTGCCGTTGATCGTGGCCATTCCGTACGCGACCTGGAGGCGGAGGTTCCGGGCGCTCGGATCGCTCGCGGGCCTTCTGCTGTTCATCATCGTCATCGCGCCGTGGGTGTGGGCGATCTCGCGCGCAGTCCCTGATTTCCTGCGCTACGTCCTGGTGACGGAGACGGCGCAGCGGTTGACCACCGGCGCGTTCAAGCGCACCGGGCCGCCGTGGTACTTCATTCCCTATCTGATCGGCGGCGCGTTTCCGTGGTCGATCGCGGTGCTCGAGGCAACGTGGAGCCGCCTCTCCAGGCGGCTCGAGCCGGCTGAGAAGGAGCCGGCTGAGAAGGAGCCGGCTAAGAAGGAGCCGGCTGAGAGCCGGCTCTACGTGTATCTGATCCTCTGGGTCGCCGTGCCGTTCATTTTGTTCTCGCTCTCGCAGTCGAAACGCCCGCAGTACATCCTGCCGCTCATGCCGGCGATCGCGCTGCTCGTCGCGCGGCAGTGGCGGTCACGCGGGGCGGCGATTGCACTGGCGATTTTCGGGGCGCTGCTCGGCATCGCGGTGTCGTTCGTGAAACTTCGAGTGGAATATGCCGGTGCGGCGCGATCGGCGGCGCTGATGATCGGCATCGCGGCGCTCCTCTGCGGCGTCGCCGCGTGGGTCCGGCCGAAGATCGCCCTGATTGCCATGTCCATTCCCATTCTGATCATTCCGATGGCCGCGAATCCGCTGATGAACGCGCTCGCGCTGCGCCGCTCGACGAAGGCGTTCGTGTCACGCCTGCCGCCTCGGGAGGTGATCGGAATTCGGGCTTTCACCGGCTCGATGGCCTTTTATCTGCGCCGTCCGATCGCCGTCGTCACTCCGGACGGCGAGGAGTTCACCAGCAACTATATTATTCGCCACTATAGCCGCTTTGCGGACGATGCCGCCGGCACGCTCAAGCCGATGTCGTGGCTGCCCCAGGCATTTGATAGGGACGCAGTGCTGATCGTGCGCGACAACGACCGCGCCATGCGCATGCTCGTCGAGCGGCATGGTGGGAGGACGGTCACGGAAGGGGCGCATTTCGTGGCGTATACAATGCCCCGCTGATGTGCGGCATCTACGGAATGATCTCCGAGGGAGGGGCGGCGCTGCGCTACCCCGAGGTTCTCGAATGGATGGGGGAGGCGCTGCGCCATCGCGGACCCGACGGGCGCGCGGTGCTGACAAATCCCGACGCGGTGATCGGCACCGAGCGGCTGCGGATCATCGACCTGCACGAGCGCGCCGATCAGCCCTTCGCCGCTCCCGGCGCGCAGGTCTGGCTGGAATGCAATGGCGAGATCTACAACGCGGCGGAGATCCGCGCGCGCTACGCCAACTATCCGTTCCGTTCGCATTCCGATGTCGAAGCGATCCTGCCGCTGTACCTCGAGCGCGGAAACGACGCGATCGCCGAGCTGGATGGCATGTTCGGGCTGGCGATCTGGGACCGCCGCACGCGCACGCTCCTGCTGGCGCGCGATCGGGCCGGCGAGAAGCCGCTGTTCTACGCGCGCGTGGCCCACGAAATCCTCTTCGCCTCTGAGCTGCAGTGCATCCTGCGCCATCCCGACATCAGCCGGGACCTCGACGAGATCGCCGTCGCCGAGTACCTCCGCCTTGGCTACGTCCCGGAGCCGCGGACGATGTTCCGCGCCATCCATCGCGTCGAAGCGGGAACGTTCCTCCGCTTCACCGAGCGCGGGAAAGAGGTCGTTCGCTACTGGGATCCGGAATCGTTTGCCATCGGCCGCTGGCCCGCGGCCGAGGCAGTGAGGACGGCGCGGTCGCTGATGGAGCGCGCGGTCGAGAAGCAGGTGATGTCGGACGTGCCGGTCGGGGTGTTCATCAGCGGCGGGCTCGACTCCTCGATTCTGGCGACGCTGGCGGCAAAATTCATCGGCGTCGATAAGGTGCACACCTTCTCCGCGCAATTCGCCGAGGAATCGTATGACGAGAGCAGCGACGCAGCGAAGCTCGCGGCGCAGATCCATACGCGTCACGTGCCGGTGCGCATCGACGAGGAGACGCTCCGCGACGCGCTGCAGAGCGTCGTCCGCGGCGTGGCCGAGCCGCTCGCCGACCCTGCGATTCTGCCGACCTTCCTGCTGGCCCGCACGGCGCGGCAGCACGTGAAGGTCATTCTCAGCGGTGAAGGGGCCGACGAGCTGTTCGGCGGCTATCCGACCTACGTCGGCCACAAGCTCGCGCCCCTCTACGACGCATTGCCGGCATTTGCCCGCAGCGCGCTGCGCAGAGCGGTGCAGCGGTTTCCGCCGTCGAGCCGCAAAGTGACCTTCGAGTTCCTGCTGAAGAAATTCGTGACCGATGCGGAGAAACCGTGGATCGAGCGGCATCTGGCCTGGTTCGGCACCGGTTTGTCCATGGCCGTTTACAAATCGCCGCCGAAAGAGATGCCGGAGCTGCCGCGCGTCCCGCAGGATCGCGATCCGCTCACCGGTGCGATGCTCCTCGACTATCGCAGTTACCTGCGCGACAACCTGCTGGTGAAGGTCGATCGCGCCACGATGCTGTCGTCGGTCGAGGCGCGCGCCCCGTTTCTCGACCGTGACGTCACGCGATTCGCTCTTTCATTGCCGCCGGATCTCCGCGTCCGGCGCACGACGACGAAGTGGGTGCTCAAGAAAGCCGCCCGGGCATGGCTGCCGCGCGAGGTGATCGATCGCCGGAAGCGCGGCCTCAGCGTTCCGATCGCGAGTTGGATCAATCACGGATTGCGTGATGAAGTCGATCGGCTTCTCGACCCGCGCCGCCTGCGCGACGACAATCTCGTCGACGAGGCTTACGTTTCCGGACTGCTCGCCGAACATCGCGGCGGACACGCGAATCATGCCAAGCCGCTCTGGGCGCTGGTGATGCTGCAGTACTGGCTGGAGACGTGGGCGTGACGGAACAGCGTGTGGGAGCGGCCGCCCCCGGCCGCTCCTCGGCGGGCGAGGGCGCCCGCCGCCACACGCCAGTGCTCAGCTGGAGCCCTGGATCAATTTGGTCAGCGCCGGCGTGATGCCGATCAATCTTTGAATCAGCGCCAGCTGGCCCTGGTGGTAGTTCTCGTGCGTGATGCCGTGGTTGAACCACGCCATGCGCGTTCCATGCTGGCCGTCGAATCGGGTGATCCACTGCAGCATGTGCAGCTCGCCCGCGCCGCGGAAGGCCTTCACGCCGTCGCGCAATGTCGATCGAAGCGCGCCGACCAGCTCCCGTTTCGTCTCCAGGCCGGCGATCGGCTTGTTGTACATCGCCAGGAGGCGCGGCCAGGGCGCGCGGTGAAGATTGGTGTCCTCGCGCGTCAGCTCGCCGACCATCAGCAACGACACTTCCATGATGTGCCGCACCAGCTCCGAGACGCTGCGCACATCCTTTGCCGCTCGGAAGTCGAATTTTTTCGGCGGAATGTTCTCCACCTCGGCGATGAGGCCGTTACGCGTCCCTTCCCATGCTTCGATCGTTTCTTCGAGAATCGAGTTCATCGCAGCTCCTCCTCAAACGTTGGTTCCGTGGTCAGGCTCTTGGCTACCGTCAGCGGACCGCGAGCATCACGGGGCGACCCGCCAGCCAACGCCCGTTCTGTCCGGCCAGCGGGATCCAATACCAGGTCGCGGATTCATCTCCGAGGGAAAAGCGAGCCAGCACTCCTGTCTGGCCGGTGGTGAACGGATTCGGGAACGGCACGGAGAATCGCAACACCATGGCGTCCGCGTCGCGCACGGGATTGAATGCATCGATCCCGCGGGTGACGCATAAACCGGTCGGAATTTCCACCGGAAGGGGAGGTGCGGTCAGGATGTCTTGCGACATGGGAGTCTTGGATCGCGACTGCGAAGTGCGGTCGGCGAGCGCCTGAAGCGATTCGGAGGTGATCAGCGGCTGCGTCGTCTTGAGCACGCGCACTTCGCTGGTCAGCCCTTCGCTGTGCAGCAAACCGCAGAACGAGTCGATCACCGCGCGCGGCAGGGTGGTGGGCATGGGCGGCGGCGGCGGCGGAGGCGCGGAAGCGCAGCCGGCGAGGAGGAAGAGCATCGTGACTGCTGTCACCCCGAGCGTCAGCGAGGGGCCTGGATGTGCGGGGGGTACGAGCGCGAGATTCGAGCCACCCATCCCTCCAGGCCCCTCGCTGACGCTCGGGGTGACACTCATACCAGCCTCAATTGTGCCGTTGATTTCGATTCGAAGAATGCGCGAATCTCGCTCGCGGGCTTGCGCGAGATCAGCTCGCGCGGCGACTGCTCGTACCAGTCGGCCGGGAAATAGCGCGTGTAGCTTTCCTGTGTGAAACGGCGGCAGAGGAGGGCGATCACGCCGACATCGGTCTCGCTGCGGATCACGCGTCCTGCCGATTGCACCACGCGTGTCATGCCGGGAATCAGATACGCGAATTCGAATCCGGCGCCGTATTGGTCGTCGTAGTAGCGCTTGAGCAGCTCCTGCTCGAAGCTCACCGACGGCAGCGCGGGGCCGACCACCATCACGCCCGACAGCATATCGCCGCGGTAATCGACGCCCTCCGCGTACATGCCGCCGGAGACGGCGAGGATCAGATTGTCGCGCGCCGGCCTGTCGCGGAGGACCCCGAGGATCGCCTGACGCTCGTAGTCGGTCATGTCCGTCCGCTGGACCAGGACCTGTTTTCGCAATGGCGGCATGCGCTCGGCGACTTCGTGCAGGAAGACGTAGCTGGGGAAGAGCGCCAGGAAGTTTCCATCCGAGGCCTCGGCGATCTCCGCCACGGTCGTGGCGATGCGGTCGTAGTAATTCGCCCGCTGTTTGAACGTGGTGTCAACTTCCGGGACGACGACGATCTTCCGGTTGCTCCGCGGAAACGGCGAGGGAAGCGAGAGCTCCGAGGTGCGCGCCGGCGGGACGCCGAGCGTCTTCTTGTAGAAGTCGAACGGCTCGAGCGTCGCCGAGAGCGCCACGGTGGCGTGCGCCGAATCGAAGATCGCGCCGAGGAATCGAGACGGATCTTTGCAGAAGATCTTCATCTTCAACCCCTCGGGCGTCCGCTCAATGACTTGCGAGAACTCGTCCCCTTCCTCGTGCAGCAGATTGGCGAACTTCACCAGGCGGAAGTAGAAATCGACGAGCGGGTCTTCCTCTTCGGCGATCCCGTTCTCGATTTTCCAGGTGATGTAGCCCATCACCATGCGTTCCCACGCCACGCGCTGCTCGATCAAGAGATGGCGATCGATTTCGCAGAGCGCCTGCGTGACCCCTTCCTCGAGGACCTCGGACAGCTCCTGCATGTGCGCGCGCAGTTCGTCGATCAGCTCTTCCCATCCCTCGAGGCGGCAGTTGCGTCCGGCGAGGTGATTGCGGATCGCTTCGAAGCTCTTCTCGTGCAGCTCGGGGGAGTAGTAGGAGCGGCCGCGATCGACGAGGTTGTGCGCCTCGTCGACGATGAGCACGCACTCGCCGTAGTCGCTCTCCTGCTGATACGCCTTCAGGCCGACATACGGATCGAAAATGTAGTTGTAGTCGCAGACGACGACGTCCGCCTGCTCAATCAGCTCCAGCGAGACTTCGAACGGGCAGACTTCGGTCGACTTCGACATCTCGAAGGTGAGGTCGGGATCGAAGTACGACATCGACGTCGCGATCCGCGAGAGGAGACCGCTCTTCTCCATCTTCTCGGAGTAGCGCGCGGCGTACGGGCAGAAGTCCTCGTGGCAGATCATCTCCGTGTGCGCGCACATCTTCTGCTTGGCCCGGATGCGCAGGACGCGCAGGGAGCCGTCGTTGAGCATTTTCAGCGCTTCAACCACCGCCTCCTGCTGCAGCGTTTTCGAGGTCAGATAGAACAACTTCTTTCCCGCGCGGAGCGCCTCGCGCACCGCGGGAAACAGCACGGCGATGGTTTTTCCGATGCCCGTCGGTGCGGAGAGCAGGAGCGCTTCGCGCTCGCGAACCGCGTGCACCACGGCGTCGATGATCTCCTGCTGGTACGGCCGCATCCGTTCGTACGGAAAAACGAGGGAATCGGCGAACGATCGCTTGGCGATCACCAGCGCGTGCGCCGCCTCGATCGCGTCGACCATCTGGTCGAGGCTCGCCTCGAGCGCAGCAGCGACGCTCTGCGCATCGAAGTCGGCGTCGATCTCGCGCGTCCCGCCGCTGATGAGATCGATCAGCACGAGCCGCGGCGCAAACGCATACCCCTCGAGGTCGGGCTGCGATGAGAGGAAAAGCGCGTAGAGGAGGAGCTGATACAGATGCCGTTGGAGTTTCTCCGACCTGTAGAGTGCCTCCAGCTCCAGATCGAAATGGATCGACTTTACTTCCTCGATGCCGACGCTTCGCTTCGCGGAATCGATCGACAGACCGTCGATCCGCCCGGTAATGATGACATTCCAAGTTCGATGAGTCTTGCGGTGGACGACATGCACTTCGGGACGATAGTTGGCGTCGCTGGCCGCGCAGATCTCGGCGCGCCGCGTGTGAATGTCCTGGCCGAGCCACATCCGGCGGAAGCCGTCACCACGCTCGACTCCGATGCGGCGATAGGTCGACGGATAGACGAGATCACCGACCGAGCAGAGGATCTCCCGTTTGTCGTGGTCGACGCGCACGGATTGATTGTAGTTGGTAGTTCGCAGTTCGTGGTTGCTTCCTGCCTACGAACTACGAACTAAAGCCTCTCCACCTGCTCGCCCAGCACGAACGCGGCGAACTCTTTCTCGCGGTAACTGGCAAGCTGTACGGCGGGCGTGTAGATGTGGTCGGCGAGGCGCAGGTAGGTTTCGCGGACGTTCTGTTTGTTGCTGGCGAGATTTTCGGCGTCCAGATCACCGTTCAGCGAAAAGAGGCGCTGAAAGTCGGCGTGTGGCAATCGAACGGGATTGCGCACGTCGTCGGAGACGGGATCCCATTCACCGATCAGAACCTCTCCTCCGTTCGTCGCCGCGTCCGGCTTCACGCAAACCACGATTTCGCTGGGAACGAGCTTCTCGCGCGTGGTGTCGACGGTCGGCTCGCCCGTTCCGCTCTGATCGCGCTGATGGAGCTCCTGTCGCAGGAGCACTACGAGCGACTCGCTGCTGTCGAGCGCCGTGGCTTCCACCTCCCCCTGCGCGAAGCCGACGATTTCGCCGACCTCCACCTTGTCGAGGCCCTTGAGGGAGACCATGCCGATGAGGCGTACGCCGATGAATTCGAGGCCGGTCACGGCGGGATCGAAGCCGAAATAGTTCCCCCAGGGGCTGTGCAGCCGGTGAATCTGCTGCCCTTCGTTGTTCAGCTCGTTCGACAGCTCCTGCAGCAGCGGCATGGAGGCGACGATTCCCTCGTTGATCAGATGTCTATTGGCATTGACGTAGGCGTAGAACTCGCGCGCGTGCTGGGTGTGGTCGATGACATCGACTCCGCTGGCCAGCGGCGCGAAGAATTGCGTCACCTTCTTCTCCTCGTATCCATATCCGATCAGGAACGAGGCGATCTCCTCGATCTCCTTGGTTGCTTTGCCGGTGGTGAGGCGTGACAGCTCGACGATCCCCGGACCGTAAAATTCGTTGATGCGCGCGTTGCCCGTGCCTCCCTTCATCGGGAGCAGCCGGTAGTAGCCGTAGTTCAGCGCAATGCGCAGACCCTTGTTGAAGGCGAAGCCTTTCTTGCGCATCTCGGAGTAGAAGCGCTGGATCTCCACCGCCGCGCCGGTGAGCCGCAGCGCGCGGCGCGTGGTGTAGAACGCGCCGTCGCCGAGGAACTTCTCGAACGTCAGGAGGTGTCGCTGGGCGATCGTCTCCAGCCTTCGCTGGAAGAGAAGCATCTGATGATAGGAGTTGATCTCTTCCTTCCGCCCGGCGCGGCGGATGTTTCCGAGCGTTTCAGTGAAGTTCGAGATGTCGTAGATCAGTCCGAAGCGGTGGATCATCGGATCGACCACGCCCTGGCGGCCGAAGTCGAGCGGCCGCGTCGCCGACGAGTAGCTGTCGCCACTGCGCTTGTCGGCCGCGAGGACCCGGCCGTCCGGCGCGGTGACCATCCAGATGATGCCGCGGCGAAGCTGATTCAGAACCGCGAACTCGCGCAGCCGCCGGGCGATCAGTTGAAACTGTTCGCGATCCTCGCGCGACAACGCGTTCTGCACCGCCGGCAGTTCGAAGAGGAATCCTTGAAAACGGCCGTCCAGAAGAGCGGCGGAGGAGATCCCCTGGTCAGGATTGATGGCGAAGAAGGGCATCGCCGTGCGGAACGTCTGATCGTGCTGCAGCAGGTCGGTGGCCGCGTTGCGCAGGCGCTCGAACCCGTCGCGAAACGACTGGAAGTCGCGCCGGAGGTATCCGTTCAGAAACGACCGCAGCTCGCGCAGATCGGGCCCGATGAACTCCTCGGTGAAGATCAGCACGTCGTCCTGCAGCAGGCGGAAGAACTGCAACGCGCGCTGCTCTTCGCCGTCGAGGATCGAGGCGGCCCTGACGGCGACCTGCGTCATCTGGTCGCGCGTGTCGACCAGCCATTTCGAGAAAATCCGGTACTTCAACGCATCGCCGTGTGTGCGGCCGGCCTGCGTGTCGATCGCGCTGACCCGGCGCGGAACGGAAGAGAAGTGCCGCGCCACGTCGAATGAATGCGCCAGCCAGAAGACCGCGTGATAGTCGTTCAGCAGGTTCGACACCATGGCGTTCTCCGCCACTTTCAGCAACGGCGTCAGGTAGCCCGACAGCGCCAGTTGCGCTTTGTCCCTGGCGCTGGGGTTCCGCGTGACCTGCCACACCACTTCGTCGGCCAGCCAATGGTCGAGCTTCGCGTCCAGCTCTTTGATCGCCGCCGTCTCGGCGAGCGGAAAGCCGAGCAGCGCCGCCTGCGTCTCGTCG
Source organism: Thermoanaerobaculia bacterium (assembly GCA_041483175.1). Classification (GTDB taxonomy): domain Bacteria; phylum Acidobacteriota; class Thermoanaerobaculia; order Gp7-AA8; family Gp7-AA8; genus Gp7-AA10. The sequence goes on from JBGPFD010000026.1 coordinate 11,454, forward strand.
GCCGGAAAAATCTTGTACGGTTCCGGGAGCAGCGACTCGGCTCGCGGGAAGATCTCTTCCACCGTCCGCGCCAAGTCGAGCGGCAGCAGAAACATCGACGCATCCGAACGTGCGGAGAGGTACTCGATCAGCGCGGAAGGCATGACCCTGAGGGATGGAAGTATAGCGGGATTACCGGGGAATGAAGAATTTCGAATGAAGAATGAAGAATGAAGAAACCCGCCCGGCCATTCTTGATTCTTCATTCGAAATTCTTCATTCAAGATTGTTCATTTCGCTTCTGATTGCCGATGCTAAACTCGCCTTCGTGACCCCCACCTCCGCCCCAGCCGCCCCGCCCGCCACCTGCCCCCGCTGCAACGGCTCCGGGTGGGTTCCGCTGACGGGCGACGCGTTGCGCGTCGAGCCGTGCGGATGCCAGGGCGATCTGCGGCGGCGGCAGCGGATCACCGCAGCGAACATCCCGCCGCGCTACTACCACTGCCGCCTGGAGACGTTCTACCTGCGCAATCACGGTGCGCTGGTGGCCGTAAAGCAACGCGTGAAGCAATTCGCCGACGCCAGGCTGCCCGGGATCGCAAACGGCCGCGGGCTGCTGCTGATGGGAGGATGCGGCTCGGGGAAAACGCACCTTGCAGTCGCGGCGCTGCTGGAGATCATCGACGCGGGCAAACCGGGACGGCTGCTCTTCAGCAATTTTCAGGATCTGATTCAGGAGATTCAGGCGTCATTCGATTCCGACGACACGCCGAGCAAATCGGAGATCCTCCGGCCGCTGCTGGAGGTCGATCTTCTGGTGCTCGACGAGCTCGGATCGCAGAAGCCTTCGCTCTTCGTGCAGGACACTCTCTATTACGTAATCAACAGCCGTTACAACGCGCAGAGGACGACCATCTTCACCACGAACTACTCCGACTCGCCGCCGGCAAAGGAGGAGAAGCTCGCCCAGCGAATCGGCGAGCGACTCCGGAGTCGTCTGTATGAGATGACCGAAGAGGTCCATTTGGCTGGCGTTCCTGACTACCGCCCCGAAACAAAGAACCGGATTTGAAGCGCAGCACGACCGAGGTCCTACGTCGCGGTTTCGACAGCACGGTGGCCAACTGGCCGCTGATTGCCATCCGCATCGCGGAGAGCGTCATCTTCGTGGCCATGGTCATCGGATCGATCGTCGCCGCGATCGTTCCGGTCGCCGTCGCGGCAGGACTGTCCCACTTTGACACGACCGGTGACCGACAGCCGGCGGAAGTCCTCGCCGGAATAATCGTCCAGCATTGGATCCTCATTCTCTACATTTTCCTGATCGCCTCGGCCGTCCTGCTGCTGCTGATCGGCATCCATTCGTTCGTCGAGGCCGGGACGGCGAAGGTCTTCGTCGATGCGGAGCGGCTCGCCGGGCAGGCCGCCGCATCGGGGCGCGATCGCTTCCGCTCGTTCACCATCGATCGCTGGCTGGAAGGCGGTCGCCGCTCGTGGTGGAGCGTCTTCTGGATCTACAACATCGCCTGGAGCGTCGGCGGATTGATCCTGCTCGTTCCGCTTCTGGCCACGATCGCTCTGATGCTGGCGATCAGCGGCACCGGAGCGCGGGTGGCCATCGGCTGCGGCGGGCTGGCGATCTCCATTCTGATCATGGTCCCGATCGCTATCGTCACTGCCATCTGGACCAAGAAGGCAATCACGGTCACGGTGTCGCGTGCAGCCGGCGCCGCGGCCGCGCTGCGGCTCGGATGGCGCGAGATCGGCAGCGACGCCGGACGGCATGTCGCAGTCGCGGTGATCATCTTCGTCATCGCCTTCGGCGGAGCCATGGTCATCTCCATGACCAGTTTGCCGTTCTCGTTCGCCCGCAGTCATCCTCCGCTGGTCGACCTTGCCTTCGCGCCGGCGCAGATCGCGATTTCGTTCGCGCAGTCGATCTTCTCCTCCGCGGTCGGACTATGGTTTCTCGCGTCATACGTCGGTTTGACCGAGGAACCGAAGTGATCGAGGAGTTTTTCTCGGCGGATGCGCAAAACTTCCGCCCCTCGGCAATTCGCGCGCTCGCCCGATGGATCAACGACCCGAAGGTCATCTCGTTTGCCGGCGGAATGCCCAGTCCGGAGACCTTTCCCGCGGAGCATTTCGCCGAGATCGCCGCGCGGGTGCTCCGCGAGCGTCGCAACGTGTCGCTACAGTACGGACCGACGCGCGGTCTGCCGCGGCTGTGTGAGTTCGTGGCCTCGCTTTGCCGGAGTCGGGGCATCGATTGCCGTTCCGATGACGTCCTGCTGACCACCGGCTCGCAGCAGGCGCTCGATCTGATCGCCCACACGCTGCTGGATCCCGGCGACGTCGTCGCGGTCGAGCTTCCGACTTACATCGGCGGAACGTCATCGTTCTACGCGCGCAGCGCAAAGCTCGCCGGCGTCGCGCAGGACGACGAAGGCATCGTGCTGGAATCGCTGGCCGAAGTCGCGCGGCGCTCGCGGGTGAAACTGCTCTACAGCATTCCGAATTTTCAGAATCCGTCCGGACGCCTGATGTCGCAGCGGCGCCGCGATGAGGTGCTGGAGATCGCCCGGCAACGGAACGTTTTGATCATCGAGGACGATCCGTACGGCGAGTTGGTCTACGTCGAAAACGCCGACACCAGGCCGATGAAAGCGCGCGACCGCGACGGCCGCGTTCTCTACCTCGGATCGTTCTCCAAAGTGCTGGCGCCTGGCGTGCGATGCGGCTGGATCGTGGCGCCGAAGCCCCTGCTCGAGCGCCTGGAGATCGCCAAACAGGCGGCCGATCTCTGTTCCGGCATGCTCGACCAGTCGATCGTCGACGAGTTCTGTTATTGCGGCGCGCTGCCCGCGCAGATCGAGCGTGTGCGCAATTTCTATCGCGCCAAACGCGCGGTTCTGCTGGAAACACTGGAGCGGCTCTTCGCCGGACGTGCGCAGTGGACGCGGGCCGACGGCGGCCTGTTCACGTTCATGACGCTGCGCGACGACGTCGACACCGCAGCGAGCGTGGAGCGCGCCGCGGCGAACGGCGTCGTCTACGTGCCCGGAGCGCCGTTCTTCGTCGACGGAAGCGGCCGGAACAGCATGCGGCTGACGTTCGCCAAGGAGCCCGACGACCGAATTCGCGAAGGAGTCGTGCGTTTGGCGGCAGTTTTTGCATAATGCACGGTCATGAAACGTAGCGTTCTCCTTCTCGCTGTCGCCGTCCTTGCCGCTTGCACCCAGAATCCGTCACCGACTGCCGCTCCCTCCGGCCTGCCGAATGGAATCACGCCGGTCGCTTCGGTTGCGAAGACGATCGCCGAGCCGCGTATCCGCGTGGGAATGCTGAGCGATCAGACCTCCGTCACGTTTCCGCGGATCGACCGCGGCTATTACCTGATCACCGACAGCGGCGCGTCGACGCTGCGGCGCGGGTTCACCGACACCGCGCCGGTGACCGACACGACGCTGCACTACGCGGTTCAGGCCAGCGCGGTCTCTGACAAGCCGAGTTCCGAGGCGCTTGCGGACAAGCTCCACACGCAGACGGGCCAGCGCGTCGACGCCATCTTCGATCCGGCCGCAGGCCTCTACCGGATTCTGGTCGGCGACTTCGCCGATGCGCGTTCCGCGCAACCACTGCGCGACCAGCTCGTCGCTGCCGGCTACGGCAAAGACATGCTCATCGTCCGCCGGCCGACCGGTCAGCCGTTCCCACACCAGCATCAGATCGTCGATGACGAGGGACAGCGAACGATGTTGACGGGCGACTCGGTGCTCGTTTTGCCGATCACCGCCGACACCGTCACCATCGATCAGAAGCCGTATCGCACCGCTGCCCGCGTCTTCATTAGCAATCGCGGGCTGTTCAACGTCATCAACGAGCTGAATCTCGAGGACTACCTGCGCGGCGTTGTCCCGGCCGAAATGGGCTCGAAGGTGTACGACGAGCTGGAAGGGCTGAAGGCGCAGGCGGTGGCCGCGCGAACGTACGCCATGCGCAACTTCGGACAATTCCGGACCGAGGGATACGACATCTGTCCCGGCCCGGCGTGCCAGGCCTACAAAGGGTTTTCCGGTGAGGAGGCGCTGACCGATCAGGCGGTGCTCGCCACAGCGGGACTGATCATGACGTACGAGGGGAAGCCAATCGACGCGTTGTTCACCTCGACCTGCGGCGGCGAAACCTCCGATGTCGGGACGATGTTCCCCGGACGCAACGAGCCGTATCTCAAACACGTTCGCTGCGTCGAGTTCGATATGACCACGCTCGCCGGCCGGCGCGACAGCGACATCCTCAACGAGCTGCAGTTGAACGCAAACCTCTTCGGTGCGGCGTCGCACATCCTTCCGCCGGCCGGGCCTCTGACGCGCGACGATCTGGCGATCGCGATCAGCGCGACGCGCCAACTGGTCGGCTTGAGCAGCGCGCCAGCCCTCCCGCCGCCGACGAGCCGGCGCGGCGACGTTCTGCGCTACCTGGGGACCGTCTTCCGCTTCGCCGAGTACGGCGACGTCGTCACCCTGCCGGAGGATCGGAAGTACTACTTCCCACAGACGGCGATCGATCGTGCACCCACTGCCTACGCAGCCGCGGCGTTTCTGATCAAGTTCGGATTTCTCCCGACGGAATCGATCGACAGCATCGAGCTCGACGGCGCGATTTCGACCGACGAGGTATTCGGAATCCTCGGCTCCTGGCTTCGCAAACACGGCGCGTTGAACGAAGTCAGCGGCAAGATCACCTCGATCAATGGTCGCGAGCTGACGTTGAAGAGTGACGGAAAAACGGCGAGCTTCGTTCTGCCCGAGGCCCTTCCGATCTTCCGGAAACTCGGCGATCGCTATCAGGAATACAAGGTGGTGCCGATCATGATCGGCGATCGAGCGTTTCTGCAACTCGACCTGCGCAAGATCCCCATCGCTCTGGTCGTCCAGGGGAGCACCGACGGCGCATCGTTCGATCGCACGTCGAGTTTTGCCGATTGGACGCGCAGCTTTCGGGCAGACGAGATGGTAGCGTCGATCAACCGGCGGAATCCGATCAAACAACTCCTGGGCCTTCGTCCGCTGGCAGTCGACGCGGCGCACAGAATCGCGGAGCTGGAAGTAACGGCAGAGGGGGGGCGCACGTTCGTTCTGCGCGGCCTGCCGATCCGCTGGTCACTCAACGTGCCGGACAATCTGTTTGTGTTCGAGAAGAGCATCGATCCGGACGGCGTGGACCGCTACACGTTCTACGGAAAAGGATGGGGGCACGGCGTCGGCATGTGCCAGGTCGGGGCATACGGCATGGCGTTCCGCGGCTTCACCTTCGACAAGATCCTGAAGCGGTACTACACGGGGATCGACATCGTGACGATGAATCAGGCGTCGGGACTCAGGCGTTAGGGAACCTCTGCACAAGTGTAGGGGCCGGCGTCCTCGCCGGCCCGGCGGGCGGGGACGCCCGCCGCTGCACGAACCTTGTTCAGGGGTTCCTTAGGCGTTCGGTATTGGGTGTTCACGGTTCGCTGCCGAGGATCAGCGTGGCCAGCGCCACGGCGACGCGGCGGTCGATGTCGCCGACGAGGTCGAGGACGTCCACGTCGCCATTGGCGTCGGGACGCCGCCCGATCCATCCGGCATGTTTACCGAGAAAACGGATGCGAACGTTTGACTCGTACCGGCGGCTGAATTTTCCGGCGACTTTTCGGAGCACCGCGCGGGGAAACGACTCCTCGATAGCAAGTCCGATCGGGCGATCATCACTCGCGCTCAGGATCTCCCATCGATTGCGGCCCAGCCGCGACCACACTCGCCGCCTGACACGCGCGATCACGCGCCGTTCCGGCGTTCCGACGGCATAGGTCACCACGGGAAAACTGACGTTGCTCTGCTGTGTGATCATGAGCGCCGGCATCGTCCCTTCATGCAGCGTCACGCGCGTCGGCGGAACGAGCATGGCGATGACCACGGTGAATGCGGCGCTCAGCAGAAAGGCAAGGATTGCCGGAAGCACGCGCCCATCGAAGAGCAGGAAGACGACGGCCGCGATCCCGGTGACGGTCACCACCACCGAGACGAGGATGGCCACGATGCCGACCACGCTGGCGAAACTGCGATACGAAAGGAGCGGCTCACCGTTTTCGTCGCGGATCGCTACCGGCTCGCCGGCAGGTACGCCGCTGGTGAACCGATAGCGCGAGCGGGAGAATGCGCCGTTCGAATCGGGCAGCGGTTCGGTGGGCGGCTCCGGCGCGGCGAGCGCGTCAGCCGGGAGTTCCTTTTTTTTTTAGACCGTCGTGGCCGATCTTGTCGTGCGGCTGCGTGGCGACAGGGCTGAAGCTCTCATGCTGCGATGTGGCCGCTCCCTCGATTTCGCTCGGTGGCAGCGGTTGTTCGAACGGCTCCTGATTCTCGGCATCGTTTTCGGTCGGCAGTTCCTCCGAGAAACGGCCGTACGTGTTGCCCATCCGCAGCTTGGCGCCGTGCGTCAGCGGGGCCACGCGCACCCGTTTTCCATTGATGTACGTGCCGTTTGCGCTGGCCAGATCATGCAGGACGAAGAAGCCGCGCTCGAAGACGATCTCCGCATGATGGCGTGACACTTTCGGGTCGCGCAAAATAATATCGTTGCCCGGGTCACGGCCGATGGTGAAGGGCCGATGCGTCTGCAGACGATAGCTCTTCTCTGTTCCGTCCAGTCCGACGAAGAACAGTTTGGCCATTGAAGAATTGTAGCCGAACTCAGGAAAGGGCGAGCGGGCGCTGGATTTCGGTCACCAGGCCGTCAATGGACGCCGGATTGGTGAGCCAGCGCGCGATCCTCTGGTAGGGCTGGCACCCCCGCTCCAGTGGTTCATGTTCGCTGATGATCGGCTTGCGCTCCTGCCGTTTTCCGACAACTTATTCAACAGTTCGGCGCCGTCCATCAGAGGCTTGACCCCGGTTCGAGGAGGGTGCCATCCGGCTTTTCCTGCAGCGATCCGCGTTCTCCTCGATGAGCACTTTCTTCCCGCCAGCAGCCATGCGCCGCAATTTTGCAGGTTTCATGCGCAGCCCTGGCCCGCTGTTACAATCGCCGCCGTGCGCGCGGGCTGGAACGAATACTTCATGGGAATTGCGCATCAGGCTGCGACGCGGTCGACCTGCCCGCGCAAGCACGTCGGTGCGGTGATCGTCCGCGATCGGACCGTGTTGTCGACCGGCTACAACGGATCCATCCGCGGCCTGCCGCATTGCGAGGATATCGGCTGCGTCGTGGAAGACGGACACTGCATTACGACCGTGCATGCCGAAGCAAACGCCATCCTGCAGGCAGCGAGGAATGGCGTCTCGATCGATGGAGGAGAGCTGTACACCACGGCATCGCCCTGCTGGAACTGCTTCAAGCTGATCGCCAACTCCGGCATCCAGAAGATCTACTACGGCGAGTTTTACCGCGGCGAGCGCGCCCGGGAAGTGGCAAGGGAAGTCGGCATCGAGCTTGTCGATCTACGGATGCCTTCACCGCAAGTCCTGAGTGACGAGTCCTGAGTCCTGAGTGGGCGGGACTGAGGACTGATCACCCGGGACTCAGGACTTTCGATGCTGATCCTCGCCGCCGACACGTCTCTTCCGATGCTTTCCGTGGCCCTGCTCCGCGACGGGGAACTTCTGGCTGCGACGGCGATGGAGGGGAAAAGCTCGCGCAACGAGAAACTGCTTCCGGCGATCGACTGGCTTCTGAAGGAAAGCGGATCCGACCGCGCGAGCATCGATGTGTTTGCCGTGACCCGCGGTCCCGGATCATTTACCGGCGTGCGCATCGGCCTGGCGACGATGCAGGGGATGGCCCTCGCGCTCGGAAAGCCGGTTTGCGCCATGTCGACGCACGAGGCGGTGGCGCCGCGGCGTGGCCGCTGGCTCATCGTCGACGATGCCGGCCGCGGCGAGCTTTACGTTTCGCTGTTCGAGAGTGGCGAAGAGATCACTGCACCGCATCTGGCACGGCCCGATGACATCGCGGACATCGGAGCCGAACGGCTGGTTCTTCGCGACGTACTACAGAAGCGCAACGTGGCGCTGCTGTGCGCCCGTCGCGCTGCCGCGATTCACGCCGCCGGAACGCTCGATCGATACGCCGACATTACGCCGATCTACGTCCGCCTTGCCGAGGCGGAGGTGAAGCTCGGCCACAAGAACCAATGACGTTGCCTCCTGATATCGAAATCACCGCCCCGCGGTGGACGGACATCGATGCCATCCATCGGCTGGAGATGCGCTGCTTCCACTCGCCATGGCGGCGGGAGTTCTTCGAGAGCGAGTTGCGCAGCGAAGGGCGCATGAATCTCGTCGCCCGGCGTGGGAAAGCGGTGGTGGGCTATCTCTTCGGAATGTGGTTTTTCGACGAGATGCACGTGAACAAGATCGCCGTCGCCGAAGAGGAGCGCCGGAGAGGCATCGCCGACGCGCTGATGGATCGCTGTATGGAGTTCGCGCGGGCGCACGAGATCATGACCATCTCGCTCGAAGTGCGGAAGTCGAATTCTGGCGCGCAGGAGTTCTACAAGCACCTCGATTTTGCACCGATGTACGTACGTCCTCGCTATTACCCCGATGGGGAGGCCGCCGTGGTGATGGTGCGGCAGTTGGCTTGATCACCCACCGTACGCGGTAGCGCGGCGCGGGCCGCATCTTCTCCATCATCGCCGCCGCCACGTCGGAAGCGCTGACCACCGCCTCGGCCCGCCGCGGCAGATCGGCAATCGTGGCCGCGAGCTGCTCGGGCGGCTGCTTCTCGTCGTTGCCCAGGGCCAGGGCCAGCGGATCGGGCGAGATCCACCGTCCCTCCAGCGCGGCGACCGCTTCCAGCGCCGTCGGCAGCTTCACCAGCAGCGCGCCGTCGCGCTGTCTTGTGAAGCCTTCCACCAGAAGCGGCTCGCTCGGAAGCACGATTTTGACGTCGGCGGGAAATGGATTGAAAACCAGATCGAAATCGCGCTCGTCCGCCGCGTCCTGTTCCGTGCTCACGAGCGAATCGACCGCCGCGCGCACGTTGTCGACCAGCGATTGTTCGCGGTTGGAAACCGCCGGCGGCTGCTTGTCATCGTCGCGAAAGACGGCGGCGAAGAGATCCGTTGCGCGTTGCGGCTTTTCATCGAGATACAGGTACATCGAGCGGATGGCGCCGAAATACGCAGCCGCGCGTTCGGAGTAGCGCTGGACGGTCTGTTCGACGCGCCGCTGCTGCTGTCGGGTGGCGCGCATGCTCGTGCCGGCGACGATCGTCAGCTCTGCCCAGCCCTCGCCGCGAATCATGGTGATCGAAAGCGGCGTGTCGTAGAAAAACTTCTGCAGGTTGTCGCATGGAATCGTCGCGCTGTGTTCTACGCTCTGAAGGTTTCCGCGCGTCCGCTGCATCACGATGCGATCGGATTCCGGTTCCGCATTGGCAAAGCGCACGCTCCATTCGTCGCGTCCGGCAAGGAGCGCCTCGCGTTCCTCGTCGATGGCCGCCGATTCGGCCGTCCCCGGTTTTGCGTTGCCGAGCGTGGTCGTCGCGGCGATGGTCACCAGGTCGGCTGCATCGTTGAACGTCAGCGTCACGGCGCGCCGCACGGCCGGCTCGCACGACAGAAGGAGGAATGCCAGGGCGACCAGGCCGCGCTTCACGCTTCCTCCCGGATGGCGACGATCGGATCGAGACGGGACGCCGCGCGCGCGGGATACCAGGTGGCGAGAATCGACAGCGCGATAGCCACCGCATTCACCCCGGCGACATCGCTCCCTTCGATGGAGAACGGAAGGTAGCGGATGAAATAGAGGTCGCTCGGAAGCGGCACGAGGTGATAGTGATTCGCCGCCCAGGCGAATCCGAGGCCGAAGAGGTTGCCGACGATCGTGCCGCTGATTCCGATCAGCAGACCGACGGCGAGAAAGATCGCCATGATCATCCGTTCCGTCGCGCCGAGGGTTCGAAGCACGCCGACGGCGGGCCGCTTTTCCAGGATCAGCATCGAAAGGGAGGAGATGAGATTCAGCGCGGCGACGAAGATGATCAGCGAGATGGTCACGAACATCACGATTTTTTCGAGGCGCAGCGCGAGGAACAGCGGGCGATTGATCTCCTTCCACGTCTTGACCTGCACGTTCGGAAATTCGTCTGCGAGCTTCTGCTGGATCGACTCGGCCATCGAGGCGTCGCCGTGCATTTCCATCGACGTCGGCCCGCTCGCGCCGAACAGTCGTTCCATCTCCTGCAGATCGAGCAGCGCCTCAGGAGCGCCCTCCTCCGACGATGGCGCGAGCAGTTTCGCAACGCGATAGCGCTTCCACACCGGCACCGGGCCGAACGGCGTCAGCCGCGTCCGCGGGGCCACGATGGTGATCGAGTCGCCGATCGTCAGTCCGAGCGCCGCGGCGCTGTCGCGCGAGACCGCGATGGTGTCCGGTTCCTGCGGGGTAGCAGCCGAACCGAGGTGCAGCGGACGGCCGCGGCGTTCCTCCTGATTCGCCCCCCACCCGATGCCGCTGACCATCGGTCGGATGTCGCGCACGCCGAGCCGCCGCGCGGCCGCTTCGATCTCCGCCGCGTTCTCGATGGTGTTCCCGCCGATCGGATCGATCAGCAGTTGCGGGCTGGAGGCGATCAGCCGCTCCTTGATCTGCCCCTGCAATCCCGACAGAAGCGCGAGCGAGATCAGCAGCGTGGCCACGCCCACCGCCAGCCCGAGCATGGAGATCAGTGACAGAAACGCCGTGTGCGCTTCCTTGCGCGCAGCCCATAGATAACGGCGGGCGATGCGAAGCTCGAGCATGGGTCCAGGCGTTAGGTATTAGGCGTTGGGCGTTAGGTATTCCCTAACGCCTAGCGTCTGACACCTAACGCCTATTTCGGTCTCATCAGCGGGAACAAGATCACATCCCGAATCGTCGGCGAGTCGGTCAGGATCATCGTCAGCCGATCGATGCCGATTCCTTCGCCGCCAGTGGGCGGCATTCCGTATTCGAGGGCGCGGACGTAGTCCTCATCGACCTGATGCGCCTCCTCGTCGCCGCGGGCGCGTTCGGCGAGCTGCTGCGAGAAGCGCCGCGCCTGCTCGTCGGGATCGTTCAGCTCGGAGAAGGCGTTGGCGATCTCCATCCCGCCGATGAACAGCTCGAAGCGTTCGACGTAGCGCGGATCGTCGCGGCGCTGCTTTGATAGCGGCGAGACCTCCACCGGAAAATCGGTGATGATCGTCGGATTGATCAGGTGCTCCTCGGCGACCGACTCGAACAGCTCCGCGAGAAGCTTCCCCTCGTTCATCGATTCGATCTCCTGCACCGGAGTCCCTTTCGGCGCTTCGGTCCCGTCGGCAGTGACCGGCCGGTGCTCGCCGAAACGGCGGACGAGCTGCGCCAGGGTCTCTTGGTCCTCGAGGCTCGCGGCATCAATCTGCCCGCCGGAGAAGTGCACGATCGCTTCCTTCATCGTGAAGCGGGCGAAAGGGCGGCGAAAGCTGATCTGCGCGCCGCGCCAGGCGACCGTTTCGTTGCCCGTCACTTCGCGTGCCAGGCCGCTGAGGAGATCCTCCGTCAGCTCGATCAGGTCGCGGTAGTCGGCGTACGCCCAGTAGAACTCGAGCATCGTGAACTCGGGATTCCAGCGATAGCCGATCCCCTCGTTGCGGAAATTGCGATTCATCTCGTAGACCCGCGCGAGCCCGCCGACGATCAGTCGTTTGAGGTAGAGCTCCGGCGCGACGCGCAAGAAAAGATCGATGTCCAGCGCGTTGTGGTGCGTGATGAACGGCCGCGCCGCGGCGCCGCCGGCGATCGGCTGCATCATCGGCGTCTCCACTTCGATGAAGTCATGCGCATCGAAGTAGCTCCGAATATGGCGGACGATGTTCGCGCGCCGCTCGAACGTCCGCTTCACGTCGTCGTTGACGATGAGGTCGACGTAGCGCTGCCGGTATCGCTGTTCGACGTCCGTGAGGCCGTGCCACTTGCTCGGCAGCGGCCGCAGCGCCTTGGCCAGAAATCCGAGGCGTTGCGCTTTGACCGACAGCTCGTTGGTTTTCGTGCGAAAGACGGTTCCCTCGACAGAGACCCAGTCGCCGGTGTCGAGGTTCTGATAGAGCGCCCATTCGCGTTCCGGCAGCGTGTCCTTGCGGCAGTAGGCCTGAATGCGCATGGCCCGTTCCGACAGAACGAGAAACGCCGTCTTGCCGAATTCGCGAATGGCCATGATCCGGCCGGCGATCTTGACGTGACGCTTCTCGGCCTCGAGCTCCTGCGCCGATTTCGCGCCGCTGGCGTTCACCACACCGGCGACTGTGGAATCGAGGTCCGGTCTGGTCGGATACGGATCAAATCCGAGTTCCACGATCCGTGCGAGCTTCTCGCGCCGGACGCGGATCAATTCGGATTCGGGGACCTCGGGCTGCTCGTGCTCTTCGTGTTGCAACGCGGCGCAGATTGTATGCGAGGACGAGTGCGTGACAGCGGCGCTGACGGTGTGGCGGCCGGGGACGGCCGTTCCCACACTCACGTCACTTCGCGGGCGGCTTCGGCGGCGGCGTCTGCTCGGCGGGATCGGTCGCCGGTGCCTGCGGCGAAGGAGCCGGCGGCGCGAGATTCTGCTGCACGTATCCGGGCGGTGCCGGTTCGAATTGCGTCGTCTGGCGTGCGTGATCCTTCGGGTAGAGCTGCATCAGCGCGAGGTCGATCAGATGACTGTCGAGGATGCGCGGGTTGACGCGCACGTCGAGCAGTGCGTGATTGATGGCGAACGCTTTTGCGTAGTACTCGATCGCCGCTTCGGTGTGCTGCCGCTGCTCCTCCATCAGCCCCATCTGAAAGAGCGCGGGCGCGTGGCCGTGGCGGTAATGAATCGTGCGATGGTAGGCGAAACGTGCGCCGGGATAGTCTCCGCGCGCCTGGCGCATCAGGCCGAGGTTGTACCAGGCGGGATAGAAGTGA
>JBGPFD010000027.1:0-24290 GCA_041483175.1 Thermoanaerobaculia bacterium
GCGGCCGTGGCAGACGATGCATCCACCCTTGACCCCGAGCAACGGAGCGCCGCCCGACTCGGAGTAATCGGTCCGCTTCTTGAGATCGACGAACACTCCCTTCGCCAGCAGCCCGCCCACCTTTCGCAACAGCGACCGCGAGACCTCTTCGCGCACGAGTTTGAAGACCATCTCCGCGAGCGCTTCGGAGGCCTTCAGCACCACGTTTCCGGTGAAACCGTCGCAAACGACGACGTCCGCATTCCCGTTGTAGATGTCGCGCCCTTCGGCGTTGCCGGTGAAATTGAGACCGGTCTCTTTCAGAACCCGGAAGGTCTCCTTCGTCAGCTCGTTGCCCTTCCCCTCTTCTTCACCGATCGACAGAAGGCCGACCCGCGGTGCCTCGATGCCGAACACCATCTGGGCGTAAAAGTGTCCCATGACCGCGAACTCGCGCAGGTGATTCGGTTTCGCATCGACGTTCGCCCCGACGTCGAGCAACAGCGTGTGATCGTTCGCGTTCGGCAGGATGGCGGCAAGAGCGGGGCGGCTGACGCCTTCGATCATCCCCATGACCGCGCGCGCGGAGGTCCACGTCGCGCCGGTGTTCCCCGCCGACACAAACGCGTCCGCGCGTCCCTCGGCCACTAGATTGGCGCAGACGCGAATCGAAGAGTTGCGCTTGCGCCGCAGCGGCGCCATCGCCGTATCGTCCATCCCCACGACCTCGCGCGCATCAACGACCTCGATGTTGCGCGGGGTGGCTCCGGCCGCCGCGGCGAGCTCCTTCCGGACCACTTCCTCCTGTCCCACCAGGATCACTTCGACCGGATACTCCGCCGTGGCCAGGATGGCGCCCTTCACGATTTCTTCAGGCGCGTGGTCGCCTCCCATCGCATCGAGGGCGATCCGTACCAGGTCGGAATTCCCTCTGCCGGCCATCAGACGCGACTACAGGACGTCCTTCACCGCGATGACTTCGCGACCCTTGTAGTAGCCGCACTTCGGGCAGACACGATGCGGCAACTTCGGCTCGTGGCACTGCGGACAGATCGAGGTCGACTTCGGCTCCAGAAAATCGTGCGCCCGCCGCGAGCGCGTTCTCGCTTTGCTATGACGGCGTTTTGGGTTGGGCATGGCAGCTCCTTTTCAGTTAAATAGTTAACGGTTAACAGGTAACAGGTGGTGGCTCTTTCTTGCTGTTACCTGTTAACTGTTAACTCTCTCTTTTTTTCATCTTCTGTTGAATCTCCCGCAACGCTCCCCATCGTTCATCGATCGATTCCTCGCACGAGCACGTCTCACGGTTCCGGTTGGCCCCGCAAGTGGGGCACAAACCGAGGCAGCTGTCGTTGCACAACGGCTTCATGGGAATCGATAGCTGAATCTGTTCGAGCGCCAGATCGCGAAGCGGAATCGCCCGATCCAGGTAGAACTCGACGTCGAGCGCGTCGGGAGGAATCTCGACCTCTTCGTCCTCTGACCGCGGAACCTCAGGCCGGGGCTCGAATCTTAAGTTAAACCTGGACGAGCTGGCAAAGGGGTATGGCTCGACACAGCGTGAACAAGCCAGATCGGCGCTGAATTTTGAGGAGCCGTCGACGATGTACTCTCCCGGACGCTCCCCCTTCTGCGCGTGCGCGGTAATCGACACCGGCCCCAGGCCGACGGCCTCTTCCCGCTTCAGTTCCTTCGGCGACATGGAGAACGTCCCGCTGTACGACTGCGGGCCGTCTTTGTCGATTTCGTCGAAGATAATGGAGTCGCGCGAGTCGAGCATGGCAGGTTTCGCCGGTAACGCCCCCCTCCTTGATTCTATTTCGAGCCGATCCGCACCCGAAGGATTTCCACGCCGGCGTCGACAGAGTCCGTAGCCTCAATGGTTTCCGCCCGCTCGAGGCCGCTGATCCACCGGTCGAGATCGCGCGCAGAACGGAAGAGGCGTGGCGCGATGATCCGTAACCCGACGTTCTCCCCCAATGCGTTCAGGATGGGCACCATCCGCGCCGGATCGATGCGCACCGCCCACTGCGCGTTCGGCTCCGCGGCGGGCGCAAAGGCATCCTTCTGAAAGACGTCAATGCTGTCGTCGAACGACAGCAGGAGCATGTTTCCCAGCACCCCCGTCCGCACTCGGATTCCGCTCAGCCGCTTCACGAACTCGTCGAGGATCGCCTTCCGGGCTGGATCGGCGGGAAGGACGATCACGCCGATCGGCCGCGGCAGCAGCTTGCGCGTGTCGACGTCGTAGATACTGATCATGCCGCCGTCCTCGAGCAGCGACGACACCTTCGCTCCGAAGAACCGGTTCAGATCACCGACGATGCGTGGCGCGGAGCTGAAGGCGGCGGAAATGACCGCGGAATGGGGGAAACGTGTAGCGGCGGGCGTCTCGCCCGCCGCCGGACCGCCGTGGACGGCAGCCCCTACACTGGTCAACATGATCTCCGAGGCGCTGATCCGTACCGAAGTCACCGTGGGCCGCTCCATCGGCGGATAGGCGTCTCGCGACGACGCTCGCTGCACGAGCAGCGCATCGCCGGGTGGCAATTTCGAGGCCAGATCGACGATCTGCCCGACGGTGGCCGCATCGAGCAGCGGCTCCCCAGGGCCACCTGTGACGTCGGACCCGCTCATGCGGACGAGCAGCCCACGAATCCAATCGAGCTCGACGGAGTAGCGGACCTCTTTCCCGCTCTTCCAGGCCACCAGGTCCGCGCCGCCGATCATCCACGGCCGAGGAAGAGGATGACTGGCGCTCCACGACTCGAGTGCCGCGCGGGTGACCGGATTGGCGCGCACCTTCGTCCCGAGCGCGGCCGCGGTCGGAATGATGGCGAAAGCCTCCGCCGATTCGGGCACCCGCGCGATCAGCGCCCGCTCACGCGGGCCGAGTGGCACGCGCACGCCGGCGCTCTGCCGCGGTGTCGTGGCGATCAGAACCAGCACCGCTCCGCCCGCCAGGAGGACGATCGCAACAACAAAGATGAGGAACTTGCGCACCGCTGTTACCATCCGCCTCGGATGCTCGGGTCCATCGCCCGCACGTTGAGCCACGCTCTGGCCGAACGCCTCCGGCGCGCGTTTCGCCGTGCCACACGCTCCGAATCACCGCTGCGCATCGGAGTCGATATCCGCCCGTTTTACGAGCCGCTCACCGGCATCGGCTGGTATCTCTATCACCTGCTGCACGAGATCGCGAAACGCGACGATGTGGAACTCTATCTCTTTGGTGATGCCCGTGTGACCGACCTCGGGCCCGTGCTGCACGCCGACGTGCCGGCCAACGCCCATCTCTGCTGGTTCGATCTGCGGGGCCGTGGCAGGATCTCGCGCCCCCAACGGGCCATCACCGCGTCTGCGTATGTGTTGTGGATGGCGCTCATCGACTGCGAAGTCATCTTCGGCGCGAATTATTTTCTTCCGCGACTCCTCGGCGCGACGGCGCGGCGCCGCGTGATCACCATTCACGATCTGACCTACAAGCGCTTCCCCGATCTGCTGCAGAAAGAGACTCTCCACAATCTCGAAGTGCACATGACCCGCGAGATCGCCGCCGCCAACGCCATCCTCTGCGTTTCCGAATCGACGCGCAACGACCTGCTCGCGTTCTATCAGGTCGATCCCCGGCGCGTGTTCGCGATCCATTCGGGCATCGCGACGTGGAACCGGCTCTCAGCCGGTTCGCGCCGGCTAGAGAGCCGGCGCCACGTTCTTCCGGAGCGGTACATCCTCTTCGTCAGCACGATCGAGCCGCGCAAGAACCTCGGCGTGCTGCTCGAGGCTTTCGACCGGCTTAAGGCGCGTGGCGCGTACGACGGCGCGCTGGTCGTCGTCGGCCGCATCGGCTGGAAATCGGAATCGATTGCCCCGCGACTGGGTACGGGCGATGTCGTTCACCTCGACTACCTTCCGGCCGACGAGCTCGCGTCGGTCTACCGCAACGCGGAGATCTTTGTCTTCCCCTCGATTTACGAGGGATTCGGATTTCCGCTGCTCGAGGCGATGGCGTACGGCGTCCCATCGATCGCGGCGCGCTCGTCGTCCCTGCCGGAGATCGGCGGGGAGGCGGTGCTCTACTTCGATCCGCGCAATGCGCGCGACCTCGAGCAATCGATCGAGCGTCTGCTGCACGACGCTGCGCTGCGCCGGGAGCTAATCGATCGCGGGCGCAAACGCGCCGCGGAGTTCCGCTGGGAGACGGCCGCGGAAAAGACGCTGGAGGTTTTTCGGCGTGTCGTCTGATCTGCAGGTGCTCGTCGACGGCCGCTCGCTCGTTCCGCCGCGCACGGGAATCGGCGTCCACACGGCCGAGATCACCGGCCGGCTCGACCTCTCCCCCCCTCCCATCATCGCCAGCCACGCCGAGATCACCAATCGGCAGGGAATCGAACACTGCCGGTTTCGCGTCGATCGCGCTCCGAACGGCATCCTGTGGCAGCAACTGATTCTTCCGCGGATCGCCGACGCCGGCGTCCTGTGGGGGCCGTTCGGGACGATTCCGTTCAGGCTGCAAATTCCGGCAGTGGTCACGCTGCATGACTTCAGCTCCATCACCCTGCCGGGCAGGCATCGGTTGAAGACCATCGTCTCGTTCAACCTCTTCATCGGCCGGAGCCTGGAGCGGGCGCGCCGCGTCGCCGCCGTTTCGCGCGGCGTCGCCGAGGAGGCGGTGCGATGGTTTGGGGTGTCGAGGCGGCGGATCGAGATCGTGCCGAACGGCGTTGACGAGTTCTTTCAGCCCGCCGACGATGAGGGCGAGGGCGATTTCATTCTGTTCGTCGGCACGCTCGAACCGCGCAAAGGCATCGATGACCTCTTCGCAGTGTGGTGGTCGCTTCCCGAGCCCCGTCCGCCGCTCGTCGTCTGCGGCGACCCCGGGTGGGGCGTCAGAATGCCGGACGGTATTCAGATGACCGGCTGGGTCGATCGCCAGCGGCTGCGCAGCCTCTATCAGCGTGCGCGAATCTTCGTCTACCCGTCGCGTTACGAAGGGTTCGGCATTCCACCGCTGGAAGCGATGGCCTGCGGCGCGCCGGTGATTGCCACGCGAACGGGAGCGATCGCCGAATACGCCGAGGGAGCGGCACTGCTCATCGATCCCGGCGATCGCGAGGCGTTGCGCGAGGCAATGCTCCGCCTCATTCACGATCCGTCGCTGCGGCGCGATCTTCGGGCGCGCGGCGTCGAACGCGCGCGGCAATACCGGTGGGACCGCAGCGCGAATCTGATGACTGAGCTGCTGGCGGAGGCGGCGCGCTGATGCGCGTTGGGCTCGATTGCCGCAAGATCGCCGACTTCGGCATCGGCACGTACATCCGCGGCCTGCTGCGGGCGCTGGTGGATCTCGGCGAGGAGGAGTACATCGCATTCGGACCGGCGGAGATCGCCACCGCGCTCCCGCATGGCGTGGAGCACGTCGTGGTCGACGCACCGAAGTACTCGGTGCGCGAGCTGTTCGTCCTGGCGCGGGCCGCGGACGGCGCACGGCTCGATCTGTTTCACGCGCCGCACTACGTCGTCCCATTTCTGCAAACGCCGTTCGTGGTCACCATTCACGACCTGATTCATCTGCATCGCCGCAATCCGCTGCAGCGCGCCTACGGCCGGTCGATGATCGGACGCGCCGTGCGCCGCAGCCGCGAAGTCTTCACGGTGAGCGAGGCCGTCCGCGCCGAGATTGCCGGCGCATTCGGGCATGCCGAGAAAATCGCGGTCACCCCAAACGGCGTCGATCCGATCTTCCTCGAGCCCGGCCCCGTCGAGAAAGGGCGGTACTTCCTCTTCGTCGGCAACGATAAGCCGCACAAGAACGTCGACCGGCTGGTTGAGGCCTTCGGGCACTTCCGCGACGTGGAGCTTGTCCTGGCCGGCGGCAACTTCGAGCGGTTTCGCGACCGGCATGGCGTGGCCGTCGCGGGATTCGTGGATATCCGGCGCCTGGCCGCGCTCTACCGCGGGGCAATCGCTCTCGTGCAGCCGAGTCTGGAGGAGGGATTCGGCCTGCCTGCGCTGGAAGCGATGGCTTGCGGCTCGGCCGTGATCACCTCCACCGCGCCCGCGCTGGTCGAAGTGAGCGGCGACGCCGCGCTGCACGTCGACGCGGAATCGATCGAAGCCATCACCGCGGCAATGCAACGTGTCCTCGACGACGACGCGCTGCGCGCGATGATGATCACGCGCGGTCGCGAACGCGCGCGCGCATTCACCTGGCATCGTTGCGCGCAAATCACGCGTGATGCATATCGCTCCGCATTTCGTCTTTTTAAAGGAATCGCTTGACAATGCGTTTTATTAATCGCATATTTACGTGAAGAAAAATGGTGATCGCCAGAAACTGGATGCATGATTCAGTGACTGTTGATGGTCATCACTCCGCGTCTCCCCAAATTTTCCGCCTCCAACGTAATCAGCTTGTCGGAGCGATCCGGCACTTGATGCCAAGGATGCGCGACCGAGAGGTCCCGTACGGCATGAAAGGTGGTGAGCAGAATGGCCACAAAGAAGAAAGCAGCTAAGAAGACCAAAAAGTCCGCGAAGAAGAGATAAGACGACACCGACTTTGGGGAGTCGTATTCTGAGGGGCCGCGCTTGCGGCCTCTCAGTTTTTTCCGCCGTGAACCTTTCGCGCACCCGGCCGTAGAATCCGGACATGCGCAATCTCCTGCTGCTCACCGCCCTCATCGTCCTCGCCGCGCCGGCCGCTGCTGACGAGACGGTCATCCATTCCTTTTCGTCCGCGATGCCGCGCGGTACCGTCCGCCGCGTCATCGTCGACATCCCGGCCGGCGAAATCGCCATCAGGAATGGTCCCACGGACCGCATCCGCGTCTCCGGACACGTCGAGCGCGAGGTTGACGGTTATCGATCGCGCGACAAGCAGCAGCGCATCGTCAACGACATCGGCGCGGAGATCTTCGTCAACGGGGAGGAAGCGCTCGTCCGGCGGAGCTTCGGTCCGAACGCGCGAAGCTGGAGTGCACAAAGCTGGCACTCCGGCTATCACCTTACGGTCGAGGTGCCGCGCGGCATGGACGTCGACATCGAAACGCGCATCGGCGAGCTGACCTTTGAAGGTGACTTCGGCAACGTGAGCGCAGATCTGCGGGCCGGCGAAATCCGCCTGCGCATGCCGCGCGCCTTGGTACACGAGTTGAACGCCTCGGTGCGTATCGGCGAGGTGCACACCGATTTCGGCGAAGAGCGCGAGGACCGCGAAGGACTCTTTCCCGGCAGCACGCACTTCCTCAACCTCGCCGGCCGATCGCGCATCAACCTCCACACCACCGTCGGCGAGCTAAACGTCACCTTGACTCGATAGCTGGATACATCCACGAGTGGTTCAGCCCCGGATGGCGCTTCCCGTAGCGGCGAGGAACGTCCTGCGTCCAGTCGCTCGGCATCACCAGGCAGATCAGGAGAATCGCCACGAAGGCCATCCGCCGCAGCCAGAGCGTCTGGGGGGCGGCCTCAGCCGGCCCGGACCGCCTGAAGCCCGTCCTCACGCTGAACCAGATCCACAATCCCAGCCCCACCGCGCTCATGAAGAGATTCAGGCTCTGACCGGTCGCCAGGCCGAACAAACGAGTCGGATATTCGCGAAAGACGTCGACGAAAATTCGCAGGAAGGCGTACCAGAAAATGAAGTTCGCCATGACGACGCCCGGCTTCGGATTGCGACGCCGGGTGGCGATCAGCAGCGGAACGAGCAGCAGGTTCTTGATCGCATCGTAGATCACCACTGGATGACGGAACCCGGCGGCGTCGGGGAACTGCACCGCCCACCAAACCGAAGTCACGCTGCCGACAATCTGACCGTCGATGAAGTTGCCGATGCGACCGATGCCCATCAGGAACGCGCCCGGGATCACCAGTTCGTCGGCGATGGTCAGGAATGGGCGGCGGTGCGCGCGGCAGAAGATCGCCGTCCCGACCGTCCCGCCGAGGAGGAGTCCGTGCGTGCTCATGCCGCCGAGCCAGATCCACGGAATCTGCGCGGGATGGCTCGAGTAATACGGCCACTCGTAAAACACCACTTCGACCAGGCGGCCACCGATGACCACGCACGCCGCGAGCAGAATGCTGATGTCGTACACCTCAGCGACGGACAACCCGAGCCGCCGGCGCTGGCTGCGGAACCAGAGAAAGACCTCGAAAAAGCCGAGCGTGTAACTGAGACCGTAGAACCAGAGATCGATGCCGCCGATCTGGCCGATAACGGGATCGATGCGGTGCACGAAAGGGCCAATCACGCGCGGGCTCGAACAAAGCGCTCTGCTTCCTCGCGCGTGCGCACCTCGCCGCGGAGCTGGGCCTCGAGGAGCGCGCGCTTCGCGGCGCCGAGGCGTGGGCCGGGCTCGAGTCCGGTGAGAGCGCCGATCGCCTCGCCGTCGAGGAGCGCTCTGGTGGCGAAAAGCTGCGGAGGAATGGCAATCTCCTGCCTGGCGATCGCGCGCAAGAGTGGCGGGAGCTGTCGCGCGATGGGCTCCCCCGCGTCGTACAGGGCGATCACGCTCGAGTCTCGCAGGAGACGCTGCAGCGTCCCAACCTCGTGCAGCAGGGCCTCGCTCCAGCGCCAGCGCTCCGCGAAAGGCCGCCCATCGCGCAGCAACAGCGCGTACGCGGCCGCGAGCGAGAGATCGTCAGCGTGAAAGCGATCGGCATCGAGCTGGTATCCGAACAGCGGCCCGTCGAGTGCCGTGTCGCTGAGCAGCCGTAGTGCTTTTCGGAATCTCCCGGCCGAGAAGATCGCGTGCAGCTCGTAGGTGACGCGCTCCGCAGTGACGGTGACGATCTGACCGGCGCGGTGCCGGATCGCCGCAACGGTTGCCTCATCGATCGTGAAATCGAAGCGCACCGCGAACCGTACCGCGCGCAGCATGCGCAGCGGGTCGTCCTCCAGGTTCTGCGGGTCGATCATCCGGACGAGGCGCCGGCGGATGTCCTCCTGCCCGCCGAACGGATCGCGAACCTCTTCCGTGGTGAGGTTGAAGGCGATGGCGTTGATGGTGAAATCGCGCCGGCCGAGGTCCTCCCTGCGCGAGAAGTCGTAGACCCGTTCGTCGATCACCACCCGGTAGACGGCCAGCGCGCCCCGCCCCAGGGTGATCACCTTTCCGAGGGATGAGGCACAGGCGAACGGATCATCGCACTCGACGTCGACGTCGCTGGGGATTCTGTCCAGCATAAGGTCGCGGATCGCACCACCGACGGCCTCGGTATTCGGCGGCAGCGATGCGAGTTTCGGAAAGCGCCACAGCAGCGCGTTACGCAACATGATTGCGCAGCGTGCCAATGCCCTCGATCTCCACCTCCACGTTGTCGCCGGCGGCCAGCGGCCCGACACCGGCCGGCGTGCCGGTCAGGATCACGTCGCCCACTTCGAGCGTCATCACCGAGGAGATGAACTCCACCAGCACCGCACAGGGAAAGATCATCATGCTGGTGCGAGCCTTCTGCCGGATCTGGCCGTTCACGCGCGTGGTCAGAGCCAGATCCGACGGATCGATCTCCGTCTCGATGCACGGCCCGATCGGACAGAAGGTGTCGAAGCCCTTCGCCCGCGTGAACTGGACGTCTCTCTTCTGCAGGTCGCGCGCCGTGACATCGTTCGCGCAGGTGAAGCCGAGGACGTAATCGCGCCAGCGATCACGCTTCACATCGTGCGCGCGCTTGCCGATGACCACCACCAGCTCGCCTTCGTAGTCCACCCGTTGCGACTGCGGCGGGCGAACGATGGTCCCACCCGGCGGCAGCAGCGCGCTCGGCGGCTTGAGGAAGATGATCGGCTCCGGAGGCGTGTCGTTGCCCAGCTCCTTAGCGTGTTCGGCGTAGTTGCGGCCGATCGCGATGATCTTCGTGGGGACGGCAGGCGGGAGAAGCTCCGCACCCGTGGGGACCTCGCTCCCGGTCACGACACGGGCGTCCTGCAGGAAGCGGTAGATCTTCAAAACGAGGCGATTTTACACGCCTGCAGGCTGGCCGCCCCGGTCGTAGATCAACCACAGGCCACTGAAGCCGCGCAGGAGCCGGAAGCGCGAGCGATAGAGCTGATGCAGGATCTTCGGATTCGAGTAGTAGACCGCCTCGTGCAGAAAGTCGTTGAACTGCTCGTCGAGTTCCTTGCCGCAATCGAGGCTCTGTTTTGCCAGCTCGAGCACCTCGGAATCGGGCGACACGCCCGCGCCGATCGACGCGGCGAGCCTGGTCGCTTCCTCATCGACCTTGACCCGCAGCGCGGCCGCGCGGAGATAGAGAATCCAGAGCTCGTCGTTGTCTTCGTCGGCCTCGGGCGCGCGGCGGTCAAACAACTTCTGGTATGCGCCGATCTCCCACGGCTCGAGCCGCAGCTCCTTGATGTTCGGGAATTCCGCGATCTCCTCGGGCATGACCGACGGATCGGCGACGTCGATCGCCGCGGCGATACGCAGCAGAAAAGAATGCAGGGCCGGATCCGTGCCGAAGCGGCTGGTGATGTTCTCCACCTGTTGCGCGTCGGTAAAAAAAGACGACGGCAGGTCGCCGGTCGCTTCGACCTCATCGCCGCCGAGGCCGCGATCGAGCTGCGCCAGGATGTTCCCCATGCTCTGCTTCAGATGCGTGATCACGTCGTGTTTGACATTCGAGGCGGCGCGGGAGATATCGAAGCGCTGCTTGAACTCGCGGAAACGTGCGATCTCTTCGAGCAACTCGGGATTGGTGTAGCCGAAGTTCCGCTCGATCGCCGGGCCGTGATCCATGAGCTTCTGCGCGTCATCGATGATCCGGTGCTCATCCTCGTGGTAGAGCTTGAGGAACTTGTTCTTGGTGGCCACATTCAGCTCCACGATGGCCATCAGAACGTCGGGATGAAAATAGAGGTGGCCGAGCCGGTGCTTGAAGAGGCGCGCGTTCTTGAGCAGGTTGCGCTCGGTCAGCTCCTCGAAGGCCTGGGCCGCCTGGATGTCCTCACGAATCACGCGGACCGCGCGGATCAGCCGCACGACTTCCTCCTGCGGCGACTCGATGGGGCGGAGGATGGTGATCAGGGCGATGATCCGCTCCCGAAATTCGAGCGAGTCGCGCGAGCTGTATTCGCCGCGATCGGCGATGAAGTCCTCACCGATGCGCGTGAAGAGGTAATCGAGCTTGTCGCGGCGATCTCCTTCCAGCGCGTCGGCGTAGAGATAGAACTTGATCAGAAAGTGGAGGATGCTTTCGTCCTGCCGCTTGAGCTTTTCGAAAAAGCGGCGAAGGACGGACGCGCTGATTTGATCGTCCGCGCGAACCAGCTGCGTGGTGACGCGGTCGAGCGCCAGCTCGCACAGACCGAGGGCCGCCCCCGCTTCCTGCACCTGGGAGGCGTTCAGCGTGTTGCTTGCCGCCTTGATGCGCTCGTAGGTATTCTGAAAATCGATGTGGTATGGCAGCGCCGTATCGAGAACGTTGCGGAAGGCGCCCGACGCAAACTGGTGATAGGTCCAGATCGATTTGAATCGGTCCGACAGCCGGACGTAGCGCCCGTGGAGGACTCCTATCTCGGCGACAGACATGGCCTTGCGTTGAAGGATGAGATGTTAGAATTTTCGCACACATGCCTCCAGTGACGTTAATCACGAAAACGCAAATTGACGCCCGTGTAGCCGAGATGGGGCGCCAGATCAGCGCCGACTACGCCGGCATGCAGCCAATCGCCCTCTGTGTGCTCAAGGGAGCGGTGTTCTTCTGTAGCGACCTCATGCGCCAGATCTCGATCGACATGGCGCTCGACTTCATCCAGGTTTCTTCCTATGGGAATGAAAAATACTCCTCGGGCGTGGTAACCATTCTCAAAGAGCCCCAGCTCGACATGCACGGGCGCGCCGTGCTGATCGTCGAGGACATCATCGACAGCGGCCTCTCGATGCGGGAGGTCTTCCGCTATATCGAAAGCCGCGGCGCCACGCCGGTGCGCACGGCAACCTTCCTCGACAAGCCGGCGGCGCGCAAAGTGGCCTTCCGCGCCGACTATGTCGGCTTCTCCATCGACCCGCAGTTCGTCATTGGCTATGGGCTCGATTACGCCGAGAAATACCGCAATATCCCCGAGATTCAGGTCCTGTCAGAGTAGGGCCTGCGCCCTGCCACGTCCCGCGGGAGTGCGGCACGGCACTGCCGTGCCCTACCGCAGCCAGCCGCCGGCCAGCAGCACGATCATGATCAGGCCCAGCGCGATCCGGTAGTAAACGAAAATCGACGTGGTGTGCGCCTTTAGATAGCGAAGCAGAAACCAGATCGACGCGTATCCGGAGATGAAGGCCACGACGATGGAGACGATGATCGCCGTCCAGCCGAGCTGCGCGAGGTGGTGCCGCTCCTTGAACAGCTCGAGAAATCCCGCCGCGCCGACCGCGGGAATGCTCAGCAGAAATGAATAGCGCGCCGCGGTCGGACGATCGATGCCGCGGAAGAGCGCGGCCATGATCGTCGAGCCGCTGCGCGATGAGCCGGGTATCAGCGCCAGACACTGTCCCAACCCGACGACGACCGCGTCGGTCACGTTGAGCTGCTGGAACGAGCGAAGCTGGCGGTGTCGGACGTACAGCTCCGAAAGCTCAAGCAGGATGGCGACCACGATCACCATGGTGGCGATGATCCACAGCCCGCGAAAGGTCGACTCGACGTACTTCTTCAGGAGAAGGCCCAGGATGACGATCGGAATCGTGCCGATGACCACCAGCCATGCCTCGCGCGAATCGGTGCTCGCCAGCGGTCGCCGGTTGGCCAGCCCGATGAAAAATCCGCGGACCATGCGGACGATATCGCCGGCGAAGTAGATCAGCGTGGCGGTCCATGTGCCGAACTGAATCACCGCCGATGCGGCGGCGCCCGGATCGCCCCAGCCGAGGAGCATCGGGATGATCTCCAAATGCGCGGTGGAGCTGATGGGGATGAACTCCGTCAAGCCCTGGATGAGGCCAAGCACGATCGCTTCGAGAATCGACATGTCGTTAGTACCGAGCGCCGAGTTCCGAGTGCCGAGGGATGCACGCTCGGCACTCGGTACGCGGTACTCGGTACTTCCTTTACATCTCCAAGATCACAGGCAAAATCATCGGCCTTCGCCCCATGGTTCTGCGGAAGTAGCGCTTCAAGGCGGCGCGCATCGATTCCTGCAGAAGGTCGGAGTCGCGAAGCTCCTCGGCCTGCGTTTCGGCAAACATGCCAACCAGCAGGCGGCGGATTTCGTCGAGCATCTGCTGGCTGGCGTCGACCTGCATCAACCCGCGGGTAATGATCTCCGGATCGCGCACCAGCTTGCCATTACTATCCACGGCCACCACCACGATGACGAATCCATCTTCCGCGAGGTGCTGCCGGTCGCGCACGACGACCTCCGGCACTTCTTCCGATTCGGCATCGATGAACACCTTCCCGTTCGTCACCCGCTCTTTCAGCACGCGGATGGCCTCGCCGTCGATCTCCGCCACCTGGCCATTGGTGATCACCACCCCGTGCTGGACGCCGACGCTCTCCGCCAGGCGCGCGTGATGGATCAGATGGCGCAGCGTACCGTGGATGGGGATGAAAAACTTCGGGCGGGTGATGTTGAGCATCAACTTCAGCTCTTCCTGGCAGGCGTGCCCCGAGACGTGCACGTCCGCAGTATCCCAGGTCATCACTTCTGCGCCGCGACGATAGAGGTGATCGATCATGTGAATCACGGCGCGCTCGTTGCCGGGAATCGTTCTCGCAGAAATGATGACCATGTCTCCGCGCGTGATCTCCACCTGGCGGTGCTCGCCGATTGCCATGCGCGACAGCGCCGACGTCGGCTCGCCCTGCGTTCCAGTGGTCAGAATCACCAGCGATCGCGGATCGCCCTCGGATCCGCTTGCGCGCGCCTCGCGCGGGATGTGCAGATACCCGAGGCGCTCGGCGGTTTCTGCGTTGTCGACCAGTGACCGGCCGATCATGAACACCTTGCGCCGATGCCTTCGCGCGAGATCGATCACCTGCTGGATCCGGTGGATGTGCGACGCAAATGTCGTGATGATGATCCGCCCCGCCGCGGTGGCGAACACCGATTCCAGCGCGCTGCCGACCGAGCGCTCCGAGGGGCAATGCCCCGTCACCAGCGCGTTGGTGGAGTCGGACATCAGTAACAGCGTCCCCTCTTCGCCGTACCGGGCCAGCGCGGTCAGATCGGTGGAGCGGCCGTCGACCGGGGTGTGATCGATCTTGAAGTCGCCGGTGTGGATGACGGTGCCGATCGGCGTCCGGATGGCGTAGGCCAGGCAGTCGACGATCGAGTGCGTGACGCGGATGGCCTCGACGCGGAACGGTCCCACCTCGACCACGTCGCGCGGCATGATGCCGCGCAACTCGATGCCATCGATGTCGAATTCTTCGAGCTTGTCGCGAAGGAATCCGAGAGTCAGCGGCATGCCGTAGACAGGGACCGGAACGCGCTGGACAAGGAAGGGGAGCGCGCCGATGTGATCTTCATGCGCGTGCGTCAGGAACACCGCGCGAAGACGCGCCGCGTTCTCGAAAATGTACGACATGTCCGGAACGATGACGTCGACGCCGAGCGTGGCCGCGTCGGGAAACATCATTCCGCAATCGAGCACGATGGCCTCGGAGCCGTACTCGACCACCATGAGGTTCATGCCGATCTCGCCGAGGCCGCCCAGAGGGATGATGCGCAGCACGCTAGCCCCTCACCCGGCGCTTCGCGCCACCCTCTCCCCGCTGCGCGGGGCGAGGGAGTTCGAGATCCTTCTCCCCGCCGCGCGGGGAGAAGGTGCCCGAAGGGCGGATGAGGGGTTCATGCATCATCCCCACTACGGATAGATTCGGTTCAGCATGCGCGGATACGGAATCGTCTCCCGCAGATGCGGCACGCCGGAGATCCAGGCCACCACGCGCTCGACGCCCATGCCGAATCCGGAGTGCGGGAATGTTCCGTACTTTCGGATGTCCAGGTACCACTGAAAGGCCTCGACGGGGAGATCGTGCTCGCGAAGCCGCCGCAGGAGCAGATCGTGATCGTGAATGCGCTGCGAGCCGCCGATGATCTCGCCGTATCCCTCAGGCGCGATCATGTCCAGAGCCAGCGCCACGCTCGGGTCGTGCGGGTCGGGTTGCATGTAGAACGCCTTGATCGCCGCCGGGTAGCGGGTGATCATCACCGGCCGGTCGAACGAGTTGGCGATGGCCGTCTCCTCGTCGCCGCCGAAGTCATCGCCGAATTTCACGGCCATCCCTTTGCCAGTCAGCAGCTCGATGGCCTCGCGGTAGCTGATGCGCGGGAACGGGCGCCGCACTTTTTCGAGACTGGCGGTGTTGCGCTCCAGCGTTTTCAGCTCTTCGCGGCAGCGGTCCAGCGTGCGATCGACCAAGTACTCGACGAATTCTTCGGCCAGTTCCTGCAGTCCGTCGAATTCGAGAAAGGCTACCTCCGGCTCCACCATCCAGAACTCCATCAGATGGCGGCGCGTTTTTGATTTTTCGGCGCGGAACGTCGGACCGAAGCAGTAGACGCGTCCAAACGCGGCCGCCGCCGGCTCGAGATAAAGCTGCCCCGACTGCGACAGATAGGCTTTCTCTCCGAAATAGTCGGTTTCGAAGAGCGTCGACGTGCCTTCGCAGGCCGCGGGGGTGAGGATCGGCGAGTCGATCAGCACGAAATCGCGCTCGTAAAAAAAGTCGCGGCACGCCTGTTCGATCTCGCTGCGGATGCGCAGCACCGCGTGCTGCTTCGACGAACGGAGCCACAGGTGACGGATGTCCATGAGGAACGCCGTCCCGTGCTCCTTCGGCGTAATCGGGTAGTCCTGGGTGAGCCCGAGGATTTCGAACGACTCGACGCCGAGCTCCACGCCGCCGGGCGCGCGCTCCTCCGCCCGCACCAACCCGGTGACGCGAACCGTCGACTCCTGCGTCACCTCTTCGACCGACCGCCACGTCGCGTCGCTCACTTCCTTTTTCGGCACCACGCACTGCAGGTAGCCGCTGCCGTCGCGAACGATCGCGAACTGCAGCTTCCCCGCCGTGCGCTTGTTATATAGCCAGCCGGGGATGGTGACTTTCTCGCCGACGTGGTTGGCCAGATCTTTGATATGGATTGTCATGAAAGGAGCGGATTATAGCGATGAACGATAAACGATGAACGATGAACCCCATCCCGTTCATCGTTCATCGCTCCGCGTTCATCGTTCTCTGGGCACCTTCACCGTCAGCGCCTTCGGCATGATGGTGATCACCAGCGGCGGTGACATCGTGTAGACCTCCCCGTCGATGCCGAGGCGAAGCCTCTTTTTCGGCGACTGCACCTTCACCTGAGTCGTGCGGAAAGAGCGGAATCCGGGAGCCGTGGTGGCGCGGCCGGCGAGGTAATGCGCCAGAAACCGCATCAGCGCGATGCGGGGAATGTCCGACAGCCAGTACACCGACAGGCGTCCCGCCTCGAGCGTGTTGCGCGGGGCCTCGATTCCCATCCGCGACAGATCATACGAGTTGTTCGAGACCACGAAGACGTGCGTGCGGACGACCTCCTGCAGATACTCCGCCTCGATGTTCAGGGCCACGTGCGGGTTTTTCCGGAGCGTGGCGATCACGGCGTACAGGCGGGCTTTCCAGCGGGAAACATCGCGGCCGTGTTCTTCGCGATGCGCCACCATCTCCGGGTAAAGCCCGATGGAGACGTTGTTGACGAAGAAGCGGTCGTTCACGCGGCCCACGTCGACCTGCCGCTGCGATCCGGAAAGAGCGACCTCGAGAGCCGGCCGCCAGTCGAGCGGCAGGCCGACATCGCGGGCGAAGTGGTTGTAGCTGCCAATTGGGATCACGCCGAGGGCTGTTTCGCTGTGGATCAGCGGCTGCATGACGGTATTGATCGTCCCGTCGCCTCCGGCGGCAACAAAAAGCGTGCGGCCCTGCCGAATCTGCTCGCGAACGATCGCGCTGACCTCGACACCGCGCCCGATGCTGATCACTTCCAGGCCGGCCTCGCGCGACGCCGCCTCGAGTGCTGACAGTTCCGTGACCGGGAACCGCAGCCCGGATGCCGGATTGAGGAACAATGTGCCTCGAACAGTCGGCAATTTTCAGCTCTCGTCGCGGCGTTGAAAGCGGCGCATTGATCAGTCGTCCGCAATGTCAACCATGATTCGATTCGCCCTTGCCACCGTCTTTCTGCAAGTCTTCGTCCCACCGCTCCTGGCAGCGGATGCGCCGAGAGAGTGCACGCTCTGCGTGGGGGCCATCGGGGAGCCTGGCGCTCCCCCGCCGGCGGTTGTTCCGCTCCTTCTGCAGCTCCGTGAGAGCGATTTGCCCGCTGCGGCCATCGATTCCTTTTCGCCCGAGCAACGGGCAAAGCTCACCGTAATCGTCGGCTACAGCGTCGATCGAGGCAAGGATCCGCTGCTGGAAATCGAGGCCCACACGAAGGCGATCGTCGACTGGGCGCGGCAGCACGGCCCATTCGAGGGCCTCGGCGTCGCGCCCGAAGGGCTGGACAGCACCCCCGCCGCCTACGCCGTGAAGCGGCTGGCGGTGATGGCGCAGGGGCTGAACGCCGCGAGGAGGATCGTGCTGCCGCCGGCGAGCATCGACGATCTGCAGAAGCTGCTCGACGCGGGAGCGCTCGCCTATGTCGATGCCATCGTCGTCGAAGCGGCGGACATGGCCAAGAGTGCGGCGTGGGTTGCCGAGAAAGAGCCGGCGAAGAAGCTCTCCGCGATCGTGCACCCGCAATCTCCCAACCCATTCTTTGATCTCGCCCGCGCGCTCGCTGATGGCGCCACGCGGGCCTACGTCGCGGGCGCGACGCCGGACGACATGACCGCGCTGGAGAATTTCAATCACGCGTTGGCCGGCGACTGGGCTTTCGATGCGACCTCGGCCACGCAGGTCCTCGACGCGAAAGGCAATCGCATGGACATGCCGGTGCTGACGTTCGTGCGCGGCGAAGATCTGCGGACGATCATCGTGCCGCGCGGCGACGCGAATGCCGCGACCATCGCTTCGTTGCCGAGCGACCGCTACACGCGGCCGCGCCGCGTCGATGCCGCCGGCGACCGCGAAGTCACCGATGTCGGCGCGAAGGGCGGCCACTTTCTCATCGGCATGCAGCCGGTGAAGCGCCCCTTTCTCCTCACGCTCGATCACACCGAGAAGCCGCAGGTCACCAAAGAAGCGATCAGCGTGGCCACCGAACGCGGCATCACGGTCGAGGAGATCATTCGCAATCATCAGGCGTACAAGGCCTATCAGGAATCGATTCAGCCGCGCTATGTGGCGCGCGACGCAACCAAGCTGCGCTTCACGCTCCAGGGCGGTGAGGCGATCGAGGCCACCATCGCCGGCGACTATTTCACCGAGCTGCACGGCCACGCCGACTGGGTCTGGCAGGACTTCTACATCAACGGCGTGAAGTGGAAGTACGGGCGGATCCCGGAGCTGCCGCTCATCCAGCCGGAGAAGGTGACCCAGCTTCCGCTCGACATCCACCTGACCAACGAATATCGCTATCAGTTCGTCCGCGAGACGAACGTCGGCGGCTATCGCACCTACGAGGTCCGCTTCGAGCCGCCGCCGAACGCGCTGCCGTCGCTTCCGCTCTACCGCGGCACGGTGTGGATCGACAGCCGCACGTGGGCGCGCGTCCGCATTTCGATGGTCCAGCTCAATCTGACCGGCGAGATCCTCTCGAACGAGGAGCGGGTCGATTTCCAGCAGTTCGCACGCGCTTCGCACGAGCCTCTGAGCGCCTCCGACGTCTCCGCGCGCGACCCACGGGAGATCGTCTGGCTCCCGCTGGAAGTCTCGGCGCAACAGGTCGTCTCGGCCGCCGGACGGGCGAACGTCGTTCTGCGCGAGACCGCCTTCAGCGATTTCCACATCGATCCGCCCGATTTCGAAGAGCGCCATCAGATCGCCGCCGCGTCTGATGCGCGCATCGTGCGCGAGACCGAGCAGGGCATGCGCTACGTGGTGAAGAACGCCCAGGGAGAGCGCGTGGTGAAAGAGGGCTTCGATACCGCACGGATGTTCATGCTCGGCGGAATCCACCACGACGCCGGACTGCAGTACCCCGTACTGCCGCTCGGCGGGATCGATTACTTCAACTTCGATTACCACAAACGCGGAATTCAGACGAACGTCTTCTTCGCCGGAGTGATCGTTGCTGCGAATGCGACCAATCCCAACGTGGCGAATACGCGCACGAATATCGGCGCTGATTTCTTTGGCATTGTCGTTCCGACGACGAACTCGATGTACCGCTTCGGCAGCGAGCAGAAGGGCGAAGCGGTCAGGGCGCTGCCGACGCGGCTCACACTGCGCGCCGGCCATCCATTCCTCGGATTCGGCAAGGTCGACGTCTCGCTCGGCCTCGAACACATCTTCTATCGGCGCGACACGGACACTACGTCGACCTTCGAAGTGCCAAGCGATACGTTCGAGATCAGTCCCGGAATCGATGCGTCGTATTCGCGCTGGGGCTACACCGTTGGCGGCTTCTACGACTACAACAAGCGCACCTCATGGAAGCCGTGGGGCATCCTCTCCGAGTACAACCCGAATCAGAAGACCTACACCGACTACGGCCTGGAAGTCTCGAAGAGTTTTTATCTTCCGAAGTTCCAGCGCATCGGCGTCGAGTTCAATTACCTCGACGGGCAGCGGCTCGATCGCTTTTCGGAATACGAGCTCGGATTCTTCGGATCGCAGCGGATTCACGGAGTCCGCTCCGGATCGGTGCGCGCCGAGAAGGCCATCCTGGGGCATTTGTCGTACGGCTTCGTCTTCTCCGACCAGTTCCGGCTCGAGGCCTTCTACGACCACGGCCTGATTGACGACCATCTCGCCGGCTATCACCGCGAGCCGTTTCAGGGCGTCGGGATCGCGGGGCAGACCGTCGGCCCGTACGGCACTCTGTTGCGCCTGGACATCGGGAAAACGGTCGGGCGCAACGCGCAGAACGGCTTCGTGGCGAACGTTGTGTTCCTCAAACTGTTCTGAAAAGCGTAGGGCCGGCTCCCCAGCCGGCCCTTCTGCTCGAAAACGATGGAAGAGTGCTACGGCACCGCTTCGGGGTTCTGCACGTAGAAGTCGACCGATCCGATCTCCGTGCGCTGCCCTGTCGAGTTGACTGTACGGACCGTCAGGCGATGGCGCGCGTTGCTCAGCTTCGTCGTGTCCATCGTGAAGCGCCAGCCGGAATTGAGGCTGTTGAACAGGAACGGATTCGCCTGCTGCACGTCAGGGCGCGGGAAACCGTACTGTGCCGGCCCGATGAAATTACCGTCCACGAGGATCTCCACCGTGACGACGTCATTTCTTTCGCTCGAAGCCCATCCCTGGAAGGTGACATTTCCTTTGACGTAATCGAACTGCGCCGGGACATCGATGAAGCCG
This sequence comes from Thermoanaerobaculia bacterium, assembly GCA_041483175.1. GTDB lineage: Bacteria > Acidobacteriota > Thermoanaerobaculia > Gp7-AA8 > Gp7-AA8 > Gp7-AA10. The sequence goes on from JBGPFD010000027.1 coordinate 20,362, forward strand.
ATCGCCGCGGCCACGCGATCCTCGGCGCACTCGAAGAACACCGGAATGCCCTGCGGTCCGGGAAGCTCGGTAAAGGTCTGCTGCTGATCGCCGACGCGCACTTTCAGCACGTGATTTCCCGGATGAACGCCGGAGGCCAGCAGCGCGCCGACGTCGAGGGTGAACATGAATCCGGAGCGCGGCGCATCGGGATACGTCGGGTAGTAGCGCGCCACGTCGAATCGCGTCAGTCCGTAGCAGTTCGTGTAGAACCCGAACAGCGGGCTGAACGCGCAGTCGTCGGTGGAGTACCAGCGCACGCCGTCGACCATCAGCTCCACGTAGGAGACGCGTCCGAGATCGTTGCGTGTGCCGAGGTCGAGCGCCCAGCCGCGAACGGGGGTGATGTGCGACTGCGGATTGACCGGCGGGGAGATGATCGGAACGGCGGCGCAGCGCGTGCCGTAAAGGGCCGCGTCGCGCTTCGGCTCGTCGACATAGCCGAACGGCTGCAGGTTGGCCTCGTTATTGAAAATCTGAACCTGCCGGCGGCCGATCAGCTTCGACAGGCCGAGCCGGTCAAAGGCGACGACTTCCAGGAGGTGCACACCGTCCTGGGTGCGAGTGGTATCGATGTTGGCAATGAAGCCGCTGAAATTCGCGGCCGGAAAATCGGGAAAACTGTTGCCGACGTCCGGGCGCGCATCGCCGTACATCGCGGACTGCAGAATCGTGCCGTCCATCATCACATCCACTCGGCCGACGCCGTCCGTGTCGGCGGCCCACCCGACCACCGGGAACGAGCCGCTCGCGTTGTAGTTCGCGGCGAGATTGGGGATATCGAGATTCCCGAACGGCGTCTGGTTCAGCGTGTTATCGATGGTAACCGTGCGGCTGCCCAGCTCGAAGACCCGCCCATCGCTGAAGTAGACTTTCACCATCACCGTGTGCGGGCCGTTGGTGAAGCGGCTGGCCTGGAATCCGGTCTGGAATCCGGGCGCCATCTGCAGAATGCCCGGATAGTTCGGATAGGCCTCTAAAACGTCGATGCGCGGCAATCCTTTATTGACGTTGTACTGGAACTGATTGTCGACGTAGAGTTCGATCTTCGCGACCTGGGCGGGATCAACGATCCACCCCTTGACCAGAACCATCCCCGACAGAGAACCGGCCGGACTCGGCTGATCAAGCGCCGCTATGAGATCCTGCCCGAAGAGCGCAGTTGGAAAACACGTCGCTAAGACGGTGAGAACCAGGCCGCGGGTAACCCATCTCCACATAACCCCAACCTCCAACCCGATAATGACCTTGCTCGTGACTGAGAATCGGTGACGGAGCGACGCCGATCCACTTTGTTTTCCCGCAGTTTATACTAATACGGGTGAGTTCTTCAAACATGGCGGCCGGCGGCATCGCCAGTGTACGCGCCGCAGCCCTCCGGATTCGCCCATTCGTGACCCGCACACCCCTCCTTTCAAATAGGTCAATTTCGGAAACTGTCGGCGTCGAGGTGCGGCTCAAGTGCGAGAACTTTCAAAGGGCTGGATCGTTCAAGATCCGCGGCGCAATGAACGCGCTGCTGCAGCTCTCGAATGAGGAGCGGCATCGAGGCGTCGTTGCATTCTCCTCCGGTAATCACGCCCAGGGCGTCGCGCTCGCGGCGAAGCTCCTCGGGGTGCACGCGACCATTGTAATGCCCGAAGGATCGCTTCCAACGAAGGTGGAAGCGACAAAGGGCTACGGCGCGGAGGTGGTCATGGCCGGCGTGACAGCGGCGACGCGCGACAGCGTCGCGCGAGAGATCGCGGCAAAGACAGGCGCCGGGGTCATTCCGCCATTTGACGACGACCGCATCATTGCCGGCCAGGGGACCGTCGGGCTGGAGATCATCGAAGAGTGGCCGCAAGTCGAGACCATCGTGGTCCCGCTCGGCGGAGGCGGATTGCTCTCGGGCATCGCCGTCGCTGCGACCTCGATGCGACCGAAGATGGAGGTTTTCGGGGTTGAGCCGCGCGCAGGCAACGACGGCGAACAGTCGTTCCGCAGCGGAAAGATCGTGACCATCGATCCGCCGAAGACCATCGCCGACGGCGCGCGCACGCTGGCCATCGGCGTCCGCAATTTCGCCATCATCCGCGAGCGCGTGCGCAACGTCGTAAGCGTCGACGACGACGTGCTCCTCGAGGCATTGAAATTCGCGATGTATCGGACCAAGCTGGTGATCGAACCGACCGGCGCGCTCGGAATCGCGGCGCTGCTGTCGAAAACCATCGTGCCGAAAGGACCGACGGCGGTAGTGGTGAGCGGGGGGAACCTCGATTTTTCGTTGCTCTGCAAATGAATGAAGAATTTCGAATTTCGAATTTCGAATGAAGAATTAAGAATGAAGAAGTTGGAGGTGTCCAATTCTTCATTCGAAATTCTTCATTCGAAATTCTTCATTCAACTTTCTCTCCCATGACTGGCTCTCTCTTCGACGACGCCCCCTTCCCACCCTCTCTTCCGCCCGACGCTCCCCTTGCGGAGCGGCTTCGTCCGAAAACGCTCGACGAAGTGGTGGGGCTGGACGAGCTCCTGGGCGAAGGGCGCTTTCTGCGCAACGCGATCGCCAGCGACCGCATCCCGTCGATGGTCCTCTGGGGTCCGCCGGGCTCGGGCAAGACGACGCTGGCGCGCATCATCGCCCGCACCACACGCGCGCGCTTCGTCCCCTTTTCCGCGACGAGCAGCTCGATCAAAGACATCAAAGCGCTCATGGAGGACACGCGTAAGGCGCGCCTCGGGCGCGGCGCGAAAACCATCGTCTTCATCGATGAGATCCATCGCTTCAACAAGGCCCAGCAGGACGCCTTCCTCTCCTACGTCGAAGCCGGCGACATCATCCTGATCGGCGCCACGACCGAGAATCCGTCGTTCGAGGTCAACTCCGCGTTGCTATCGCGCTGCAAGGTGGTGGTCATCCCTGCACTCGATCGCGCGCAGGTCCTCACCATTCTTCGTCGGGCAACGGCCGACCCCTCGGTGCGGAAATACGGAGTGGAGCTGCGCGACGACGCGCTCGACTTTATCGCCGCCACCTCCGCCGGCGATGCGCGGCAGGCGCTGAACAGTCTCGAGCTGGTCGTGGAAACGGCGCACGGCGCCGTCGATGCCGATGAGGTCAAGAAGATCCTGCAGCGGCGATCGCTCATGTACGACAAGGGAGGCGAAGAGCACTACAACATCATCTCCGCCCTGCACAAATCGATTCGGAACGGCGACGCGGACGCCGCGGTCTACTGGCTGGTGCGGATGCTCGAAGGAGGCGAAGATCCCCTCTACATCGCACGCCGGCTGGTGCGCGCCGCCTCAGAGGATGTCGGCAACGCCGATCCACAGGCACTCGTGCTCGCGGTGGCGGTCAAGGAGGCGACGCACTTCATCGGCATGCCGGAGGCCGGCGTGGCGCTGGCCCAGCTCGCGACCTATCTCGCCGCCGCGCCGAAATCGAACGCCGTCTACCTCGGCTATGGCGAAGCGGTGCACGAAGTGCGGCAGGGCGACAATCCGCCCGTGCCGTTGCACATCCGCAACGCCCCAACACGTCTGATGAAGGACCTGGGCTACGGACGTGGCTACGAATACGCGCACGACTTCGACGAACAGACCGCGCCGATGGAATGTCTCCCCGAGGCGCTGACCGGGCGCCGCTTTTACGAACCGAAGGATGTCGGGCTGGAACGCGAGATCCGCGAGAGGCTCGAGCGGATGCGCAAGGCACGAAAGTAGGGCACGACCGCGTCCTGCCGCACTCCGGGGTCCGGCACGGCGGCAGCCGTGACCTACCGGATTGGTTTCGGCCTTCGATCGTCCCCTACATTCACGTAGACGACTTGTGCCTCAGTAACCAGCACTTTCTGCTGCGGGTCGTTGTAGCGGTTCGCCTCCACAACCACCTTCACGGTGATGGA
>JBGPFD010000028.1:0-24211 GCA_041483175.1 Thermoanaerobaculia bacterium
CAACGAAGTGGTCATGCGGGATTCCACCGTCCTGCCGATGAGCTTCGGGACCGTCTTCCGCTCCGACAACGACATCAGGAAGTTTCTCAGGGGAATCTACGACGCGCTGAGCGACGTCCTGCAGAAGATGGACGGCAAGATCGAGTTCGGCCTGAAGGTGAATTGGGACAAGGATCAGGTCATCAAGGACATCGAGCAGGAGAACGAAGACATCCGGCGGCTGAAGGAAGAGATCCAGTCGTCCACCTCGACCTCGACCTATTTCTCGCGCATGCAGCTCGGGCGCGCGGTGGAGTTGGCTCTACAGGTCAAGGCGGATGCGTTTGTCGGCGAGATCCACGAGGCGCTGCGCGACGCGGCCATCGCCTGGCGCTCGAACAAACCGATCGGCGACAACATGATCATGAACGCGGCGTTCCTGGTCGCGCGCGAGAAAACGAAGGCCTTCGACGATCAGATCTCCAACATCGCCAGGAAGTACGAGAACAAGCTGTCGTTCCGCTACACCGGGCCGTGGCCGCCGTATAACTTTGCGAACGTCCGGTTGAAGCTGGAGAGGACCGAACGGTAGTTGCCGGCAACTCCGGATCAGCGGAGATCCGCGCCGGGATCGCCGGTTCGGTCGTTGGCTCCTCGAAAAACAGGCACTTCGCCCGCATGGACGCCGGCGACCGCAGCAGCGGACGCGGACAACTGATAAACCGATGACCTTTGTCTTGACGCACGTGCGGCAACTCACTAAGGTTGCCGAACATGGCTCGATCGACAAGGCGGAAGCGATCGGCATCAAAACGTGGCGATCCGATCGTTCCTATTCAACCGAGGAGAATACGAGGCAGTGAAGAGGCGTATCGGCGATCTTGAACAGCAAGTGGGCATGCACGGCGTTCCGCAACGAAAGCCAGAACAGAGGAACGCTGGTAATTCCATGGCAGTCGAACGGGAACCCGGCGGCAGCAGCCTCATCGACGTACTTGACCGGATTCTCGACAAAGGCATCGTCGTCGATGCGGTCCGGTTCTCGCCGGTCGGCATCGACCTGACCACGGTTGAGGCGCGCGTCGCGATCACGTCGATCGATACTCATCTGAATTATGCGGAAGCGGTCGGCATCACGCCGATGGTCCCGCATCCTGCGCTCGGTCCGGGGGTGGCTGGCGAAGCGCCGGCCGTCGGGACGCAGGCTCCCGGTGCAGCGGTACGCCGCCCGTAAGATCCCTCAGGGAACCTCTGCACAACCGCTTCGTGTAGCGGCGGGCGTCCACGCCCGCCGGGCCGGCGGGGACGCCGGCCCCTACACTCGGAGGGGTGCACTTGTGCAGAGGTTCCTCAGCGGATGTAGCCAAGCGATTTCAGGTTCCGGTAGTACTCCTCGTTCACCTTCAGATTTTCCGTGCGCGTCTCCCGCCGGCCGTAACTCGAGATTTGCGGTAGTTCGGTCGGTATGAGTGAACGGCCCGGCATCTCTGACGAGGCTGGAAACCCGATCAGGGCGCAAAGCGTCGGAGCGATGTCATACGGCGACGCGGTGTTTCTCGCGGGCGCAAATGTCGAAGCCACGACCCCACGTCCGCTCTGCCGGTCCCCCGGCATGCCGATGACGATCACTTCGTAGCCGCGGCCGCGTGCGAATTCGATCGCCGTACCAATTCCATCGAGCGCGCGCACCGATTCGGCCAGCTCCGTCGATCGATCGAGGGCCAGGCGATTGAGAATGATGTCCAGCGCCGGCAGGTAAACGGTGGCGAATTGCGGATGCGCGCGATCGGCCGCAGTGATCATCCGCTGCGTCGCGCCGCTGTCGACCTGGAGCGGATCGCCGTGCGACGCGGTGAAGATCGAAGCCTGGCCAACCGATTCCAGCGCGCCGGCGCGAACATCCTCGGCCGTCCACCAGTTGACCGCCAGCGAGGGCACGCCGCGCGCAGCGAAGATCTCCCAGACGAAGTCGCGGCGCCGCACCGTCGGCGGCAGCGGCTCGCGCCGTGCGAGACCGATGGCCACGGCGATGACGCGCAGGGCGGGATCGCTGTGCGACAGCGCCTGGATCACGTGACGTCCGCGGCGAAAGTGCACCCCCTCGACGGAATGGACGCCGTGCAGCAGCGGCGGGACGCCGGTTCCGACCGACGCCCACCGCTCGGCCGTCGATCCGCCCCGGATCGGCTCGATCGGAGCGATGGCGGCGAATGCGCGGGTCACGTCGGAGCGGGCGTGAAGAATCTCGAACGTCAATCCATCGACGGCAATCAACGCGACACGCCTCGACGCCGGCGTGGTGACTACCTGGATCGGCGGCTCGGGCGCGCGGTGTTCCTGTGCCGCATACGCGGGGAGGAAAAGCAGCGCGGTGAGGATCGCCGCGGCGATGGACATCGGCATTCCTCGCGATTTCTGATGAATCGCGGGGACGCGCTGCAATTCGTAAATCGAAAAGGAGAGCAGAGCGGCGGAGATGGCAACCGTGGCGATGAGAAAAAAGGCGACGATCAGGACGAGTCCGCAGACGAGCTCCGGAAACGTCGGCGTCGCATCGAAGCGGTACCACCAGAACGCGATCGGCGCGCTCAGGACGGCGGCGGCGGCGAAGCCGATGCCGAGCAGCGCGCGTGGGGTGTCGATGGCCAGCGCGGGACGGAGCTTCAGCACCAGCGCCGCCACGATCAGCAGAGCGAGACCGGCGAGGAAGCCAGTGCCGCCGTAGCAGAAGGCCATGGCCAAGGTCTCCCATCCGCCGAGGGGGTGATTCCGAAACAGCATGATGGTGACCGTCGGCAGGAGGGCGAAGGCGCCGATCAGCACCGCGGCTTTGGCCGAGACGACCGCCAGCTCCGCCCAGAACGTGCGCGAGCGCCACGGATCGAGGGCGAACCAGCGCTCGATCCCGTGCGAGAGATAGCCGCGCTGCTTGAGCTGTTCGCGCAGGTCGTCCACGGATGGCACGACCGCATCCTAACGGAATATCAATAGCTTAGGGATGTTCTAAGTTTCTGCACGCCCCCCATGGAATCGTCCTCGGCAACGCCTGTCACTGCCCCCGAGCGCGGTGGCGCCGCGCTGAAAAGGCGCGGGATTCTTGCGCGTCTTTTTGCGGCATTGCTGATTGCGGTGGGTGCAGTCAAGGCAATCGCGTTCTTCGTGGTCGAATCGATGCGTGGACTGGCGGTGAATCCATTCGAAGGATTCGGATTGACGCAGTTCGCGGTCGCCGGAGCGTCGATGGCCCTGAGCATCGCCGCGTATGCCACCAAGGCACCGCTGCCGCTGGTGATCGGCTTCGTTCTCATCATTCTGATTCACGAGGTCGGCCACGCGGTGGTGATCCGGGCGAAGGGGCTTCGCGCCGGGATGATGGTCTTCATTCCGTTCATCGGCGGTGCGGTGACTCTGAAAGATCAGCCGCGCAGCGCGTATGACGACGCGCTGATCGGGCTGGCCGGACCGATCGCCGGCACGTTCGCCTCGCTCGTGGCGCTGCAGATCTACAAATGGACCGAGCTGCCGATGTATCTGGCGATCGCCGCCGCCGGATTCGCGGTGAATCTTCTGAACTTGCTGCCGATCGGGATGCTCGACGGCGGCCGGATCTCGGCTGCGGTGACGAAGTGGATGTGGGTGTTCGGTGGCGGGGCGCTGGTCTACAAAGTGGTGCGCCAGCCGAACCCTCTGATGCTGCTCGTTCTCGTGCTGGTCGCGTTCCAGGTATATGCCTCGATCGCGCGGGAAAAGGACGACAAGAGTTTCTACGACGTGACCGTTGGGCAGCGCGCGGCAATTGCCGTCGCGTACTTTTTCCTGGTGGTCTTTCTCGGGCAGCAGACCTGGATCACGCTGCACCGTCTGGCAGCGCTGTCGCAGCACTTTTGATAGGCTTCAACCGGATGAACCTCTACCTCGTCCTCGCTCTCGCGCTCGGCGCAATTTCGGGCACGGCGACCACCGCGGTCGCGCGTCCGGCAGTAACGAACGTCGTCGCCGCGCGCAATGAGCGCCGCGCAGTGTGTGGCCCGGCCTCGGCCGGCCGAATCGTGGCAGACAGGCTGAAGCCGGTTCTCACGCCGCGGTTGCCGGCGTCATTCGCCGAAGTTCCGCTCACCGGCGCCGCGACGCCCCGCGCCCCTGCACGCATCTGCTGAACGCCCTTCTGCCGGTTCAGTTGTTGCTGCACGAGTATCACGACGAGAAGAAACTATGATCAACAAAGTATTGACCGCTATTTTCGGGTCGAAGCATGAGCGCGACGTCAAACGGATGATGCCGCTGGTGGGACAGATGAACGCGCTCGAGCCCGAAGTCTCTCCTCTGTCCGACGAACAGTTGCGCGCCAAGACGGCCGAATTCCGCGAACGCCTGCGGCCCGTCGTGCAGGCGCTGGAGAACGTGGAAAAGGAGATCCCGCGCGACGAAGGAGCGGTCAAGGCGGCGCAGACCGACCTCGATGAAGCGCTCGATGACCTGCTGCCCGAGGCGTTCGCCGTCTGCCGCGAAGCCGCCAAGCGCACGCTGAACATGCGCCACTTTGACGTGCAGCTCATGGGCGGCATCGTGCTGCATCGCGGCAAGATCGCCGAGATGAAGACCGGTGAAGGCAAGACGCTCGTCGCTACGCTTTCGGTCTATCTCAACGCGCTCACCGGACGCGGCGTCCACGTGGTCACGGTGAACGACTACCTCGCGCGCCGTGACTCCGAGTGGATGGGCCGTGTCTATCGCTTCCTCGGCCTCACTGTTGGTGTCATTCAGAACTCGCACGGCGACCGCGAACGGCAGGAGGCCTATCGCTCCGACGTGACCTACGGCACGAACAACGAATTCGGATTCGACTATCTGCGCGACAACATGAAGTTCGATCTCGAATCGATGGTGCAGCGCGGCCACGGCTACGCCATCGTCGACGAGGTCGACTCGATCCTCATCGACGAGGCGCGCACCCCTCTGATCATCAGCGGCCCGTCGGAGGAGCGCGTCGACAAGTACTACGCAGTCGATCGCATCGTCCCCAAACTGGCGGTTGAGACCGACTATCAGGTCGATGAGAAACAGCACACCGCGGTCCTCACCGAGGAGGGCGTGCTGCACGCGGAGAAGCTGCTGGGCGGCATCGAGTTGTACGAGCCGGCCAACATGGACACACTGCACGCCCTCAATCAGGCCCTGCGCGCGCACACGCTCTACAAGCGCGATGTCGACTACATGCTCAAAGACGGCGAAGTGCTGATTGTCGATGAGTTCACTGGACGTCTGATGCCCGGCCGGCGCTGGTCCGACGGCCTGCACCAGGCGATCGAGGCGAAAGAGGAGGTGAAGATCGAGCAGGAAAACCAGACCCTTGCCACGATTACCTTCCAGAACTACTTCCGCATGTACGACAAGCTCGCCGGCATGACCGGCACGGCGGATACCGAAGCGGCGGAGTTCGACAAGATCTACGAACTCGAAGTGGTGGTGATCCCGCCCAACAAGCCGATGATCCGCATCGATCGCGGCGATCTCGTCTACCGGACGGAGCGCGAGAAGTTCAACGCCATCGTCGAGGAGATCAAGGAGCTGCACGAAAAAGGGCAGCCTGCGCTGGTGGGCACGATCTCCATCGAGAAGTCGGAGCTGCTGTCGTCGATGCTGAAGCGGCAGGCTGTTTCGCATGTGGTGCTCAACGCCAAGTATCACGAGCGCGAAGCGGAAATCGTGGCCCAGGCCGGACACAAAGAAGCGGTCACCATCGCCACCAACATGGCCGGCCGCGGCACGGACATTCTTCTCGGCGGCAATCCGGAGTTCCTCGCGGCGCTGAAGACGAAGGAAGTGACCGATCCGGCGGAGAAGAAGCGCATCGACCAGGAAATCGCCGCGCAATGGATCCTCGACCACGAGGAGGTCGTCCGCCTCGGCGGGCTGCACATCCTGGGCACTGAGCGCCACGAGTCGCGACGCATCGACAATCAGCTTCGCGGCCGCTCGGGCCGGCAGGGCGATCCCGGCTCCTCGCGCTTCTATCTGTCGCTGGAAGACGATTTGATGCGCATTTTCGGCGGCGATCGCCTGAAGAACTGGATGCAGCGCCTAGGCATGGAGGAAGGCGTGCCCATCGAGCATCGCATGGTCACCAGGTCGATCGAACGCGCGCAGACGCAGGTCGAAGGACGCAACTTCGACGCGCGCAAGCACCTGCTCGAATACGACGACGTGATGAACAAGCAGCGTGAGTCGATCTACACGCTGCGACGAAGCATTCTGGAAGGCCGCGAAGGGAAGGAGTACGTCCTCAACGCCGCCGCCGACATCGCCGAGTTCCTGGTTGACACGCACGTCCCTGAGGATGCCCGTGAGCATCCCAACGAGACGGAACTGAACGCAGAGCTGTTCGATTACTTCGGCGTCGATCTGAAATCGGCCAGCGTGGACCTGGCCGCCATGCCGCGCGAAACCGTCAAGCAGGCGCTCATCGGCGCCATCAACAAGCGCTTCGAGCAGAAAGAAGCCGCAGTCGGCCCGGAGATGATGCGCCTGCACGAGAAATATCTGCTGCTGCAGGTCATCGATCAGCAGTGGAAAGACCATCTACTGAACATCGATCACCTCAAGGAAGGCATCGGTCTGCGCGGATACGGGCAGCGCGATCCGCTCGTCGAGTACAAGAAGGAATCGTTCGATCTCTTCCAGGAAATGATGGAGCGCATCCAGGACCACGTGGTCAAGTATCTCTGGAAGATGGAAATCGTCGTCGAACGCGAAGAGGAAGCGCAGCGCGTGCAGCGTTCCCTGCCGCCGCAGAAACCGAAACAGCAGCCGATGTTCTTCTCCGGCGGCTCGACCGAGCCGCAGACGGTCAAGCGCAAGGAGGCGAAGGTCGGTCGGAACGATCCCTGTCCCTGCGGATCGGGGAAGAAGTACAAGAAGTGTCACGGCGCGGCAGCGTAGACGCGCGCGGTCTGACTCACGCGTTTCGTCTGGCGCGACGCTGCATCCAGGTCATCAACCCGTACAGCACGCCGATGACCACAGCGAAACCGATGAGGTAATGGGATTTCGTCTTCAGAACGTTGATCATCGCCGCAGGATCGTGCATCAGCGCCGGTTGATCGCCGAGAACGCGGACGCCGAACCAGGCGAGAGCGCCGTTGAACAGGCCGGCGCCCAGAATGGTCATCAGCGAGAACAGCTTGAAATCCATCCGGAACAGGCCCGCGGGAATGGAGATCAGGTGCCGCACGGCGGGGAGCAGGCGGGCCACGAAGATCCCGCCCGCGCCGTAGGCTTCGAACCAGAGATCGGTGGCCTCGACCTTCTTGTGCGTGAGCAGCACGTACCGGCCGTAGCGCTCCACCAGGGGGCGCCCCAGCTTCAGAGCCACCCAGTAGCTGAGAGCGGAGCCGGCCCACGATCCTGCTGTAGCAACTATTACTATAGCTACGAGGTTGAACCGCCCCTGTGCCGCCCAGTACGCCGCCGGCGGAATGACCACCTCGGCCGGAATGGGGAGCGCCGTGCTCTCGAAGAGCATCATTACGAAGATGCCGGCGTACCCCCAGTCGAGGACGAACTGCATCCAGATGGCGAGGGTGTGATGTAGGGCCTGCTCCAACCGGCAACTCGTTTCGGGCGCGTCATGGTAGCGCATGTTAGGATCGCCCCCGTGCCCGATTACGACGTGGTGATTCTCGGCGGCGCATTCAGCGGCGCGTCTGCGGCGATTCTTCTTCGCCGCGAGCAGTCGCAACTCCGCGTGCTGATCGTGGAGAAGGCGGAGGCCTTCGACGCCAAGGTCGGCGAGGCGACCACGGAGATGTCGGGGATGTTTCTGACGCGCCGGCTGGCCATGTGGCATCACCTGGAGGCCGAACAACTCCCGAAGGAGGGCCTCCGCTACTGGTTCAGCAACGAGCGGGTCAGCGGCCACGCGGACGCTTCCGAGACAGGGGGATTCATCCGCAGCGCCGTGCCGTCATTTCAATTGCGGCGCGACGCGCTCGACGAATACCTCCTGGCCACTGCCGTCCGCGAAGGGGCAGAACTGCTTCGTCCGGCGAAGGCGGTCGACGTGAAGATCGGCGAGTTCGATCATCAGTTGACGGTCGAGTCGGCCGGCGAAACCCGGACCCTGATCTGCCGCTGGCTGCTCGATGCCAGCGGCCGCGCGAATTTTCTCGGCCGCCGGCTCGGCCTGATCGATCGCAACGACGAGCATCCGACCGCGGCGATCTGGTGCCGCTGGAAAAATATCCGCCACATCGACGACGTGGCGGCACGGCACGGCGCGCTCGGCGGGCGAAACGTCTCCTCGCGACGCCTGGCCACGAATCACTACATGGGACTGGGCTACTGGGTCTGGGTCATTCCGCTCGGCAACGGCGAGACCAGCATCGGCGTCGTCTTCGACAAACGACTGGTCGAGCTGCATCGAAGCCTCAACCGCGCGGAGGACTTTCTCGCGTTTTTGAACTCTATCCCTTCCCTGCGCGAACTTCTGGACGGAGCGACGCCGCGCCTCGAAGACCTGCGCTTCTATTCGCATCTGCCGTACGCGACGCGGCAGTTCATGGGTCCCGGCTGGGCGCTGCTCGGCGATGCCGCCGCGTTTCTCGATCCCTACTATTCGCCCGGGCTGGACCACGCCTCGTTTACCGTCGAAGCGACCACGGCGATCATCGCTGCCGACGCGCGCCGGGAAGACATCCGCGCGCACATCGCCGAGCACAACGAAACGTTCGTTCGCTCGTACTGGCGATTTTTCCGCGCGGTCTACAAAGACAAGTACTACTACATGGGCGAGGCCGATCTGCTGTCGGCGTCATTTCTTCTCGACACCGCGCAGTACTACATCTTCGTGGTCATTCCCGCGTATCGGCTGCTGAAGAAGTTCCACTGGATGCCGGTCCTTGGACCGAAGCCGGCTTTCTTCAGCTATCACCTGATGTCGCTCTACAACCGGCGCTTCAAGAGCATTGCCGCCACGCGCCGCGCGAAAGGGGAGGAAGGGCGGCGGAACGACCGTCGGCGCATCTCCGCGTACTACAACCTGAACGTCGCGCCGTTCCGGATGGCGGCGCGCGGACTGAGGCTGTGGGCCATCGCGGAGTTGGACAACGTTCGCCTGAGGCTGAAGCGCCGCCCGCGAGCGGTCAAAGCTCCGCAAGAGCCGATCGCCGGATCTTCCCCCGCTCATCGACCGGAATCTGCTCGATGAGCTTCACGATGCGCGGCACCTTGTGCGACGCGAGCCGCTCCCGGCAGAACGCGCGCACCTGATCGCGCGAGACATCGGGAGCGGCGACCACGGCCGCGGCGACCACTTCCCCGCGCGCGCCGGCCGGTTCTCCGTATACCTTGACCTGCCGCACGCCTTCGATCTGCAGGATGACCTGCTCGACCTCACGCGGATCCACTTTCTTGCCGGCGATGTTGATCAGATCGCTGGCCCGTCCGATCAGCGCCACCTTACCGTCGCGGAGCTCCACCAGATCGTCGGTCACGAACTCGCCCGGCTCGAACGGCTTGAATTCCGAGGCGTCGTAAAGACAACCGAGGGCCGCCGATTCGCTGTGTACCACGAGCCGCGAGCCGCGCAGGAAGATGGTCACTCCCTCCGCCGCGGCGCCGACCGTTCCGCGCTCCACCGAGCCGCCTTCGCGGTCGTAGGTGATCGCTCCGCATTCGCTGCAACCGTAGAAAGAATGGATCGGCCGGCCAAAGCGCTCGCGGAAGCGCCGCGACGTCGATGGCGGAAGCGGCGCGCCAGCGGAGATGAACGTCCGCACGGTTTCGAACATCCCCTCGGCGCGATCCGTCGAGGCCAGATGATCGAACATCATTGGAATTCCCGGCAGCACGCTGCAGCGATATCGATTGCAGTATTCGATGATCGATGCCGGCAGGTAGTCGTTCGAGATGACCAGGACTGTGCCCTGCGTGATCAGCGGCATAACCAGATTCGAGTATCCATATGAATGCGACAGAGGAATGGCGCCGAAGTTGATGTCGCCGCCGCGGATGTCCATCGATTCGCAGATGTTCCTCGAATCGGCCAGCAGATTCGCCTCGGTGGTGACGATGCCCTTCGGTCTTCCCGTCGACCCCGACGTGAGCTTGATCAGGCGTGCACCGCCAGGAAGCGTCGGACGCGCGAGGTGACCGATATCGAACTGGTTGATGATGGCGGCCACTTCCGTCTCCGAAGCGTCGCGGTCGATCAGCACGGCGATGGCGCGCTGCTTCAGGACGGCGAGGATCAGGGCGACGAACTCAGCCGAGTTGGGGAGCTGTACGGCGATCAGTTCCCGTTCGCGGATGTTTCCGGCCAGTTCTTCGGCGCGCGCGAGTAGCTCGCCGCGCGAGATCACGCGCCCGCCGTTCGCCTCGATGATGGCCGGCGCATCGGGAGCCGCTGCCGTAAGAGAGAGGAACCCCTGAAACATGGAGATGAATCGAGAATAGCATGATGCCATTCACGGCGTAATCGTGTGACAATGACGAGCGCGCCGGAGTGCGCTTTTGGAGTGCGGCGGCTCGCCGCCGCCTTGAGGGCGCTGGCAAGCCAGCGCCCTCCGAAGTGCCAGTCCTCAGCCCTGAGCCATGACCGATATGAGACGCAAGCTGAAAGAGATGTTGATCGAACGCCTGAAATTCGAAGACATGACTCCGGACGATATCGACGATGACGCGCCGCTGTTTGCGGGCGGCCTGGGGCTCGATTCCATCGACGCTCTCGAAATCGTGGTGATGCTGGAGAGCGAATTCGGCATCCGCGTGAAGAACGAAGGCTCCGCCCGCGACAACTTCCGCTCGATCTCCGCGCTCGCCGACTTCGTCGAGCAGCGAATCGCGAAACAGCAGCTGCAGTGACCTTGGATGTGGCTTCAGTCCATCCCTCATGAAATCCCGTTCCGGGCCGCGTCCACGGCGCGCAAAGTCGATGACAAGACGATCGAAGGAACGTTTCTCTGCACGGCGAACGACATCATGCCGGCGGAGATCATGATCGCCGAGGCGATGGCGCAGCTCGCCGGAGGGCTGGTGTTCGAGAGCGGCCGATACGGCTTTCTGACCGGCATCGAACGTTGCGAGATCGACCGGCCGATGGAAGCGGGCGACGTGGTCGCCTTCACCGTCAGGCTGGAGGCCGAATTCGGGGGCGTCTATCGCTTCCGCGGAGTGGGATCGATCAGCGGACTAGAATGCGTCCGCGGGCAGTTTTACCTCGCAAGACCGGATGCGCAAACCTGATCGCAACACGCGAATCGCCGTGACCGGCGCGGGTGTCATCTGTTCCATCGGCCGCAACAAGAGCGAAGTTTGGCGGGCCATTGCCGAGTCGCGCGCCGGCATTCGCAAGCTGACGCGCTTTCCGGGCGAAACGTTTCCCACGGATCTCGCGGCGGAAGTCGAAGAGAACCTCGATGCCATGCTGCCCCTCAGCCGGCGCGAAGCGAGGCGGCTTTCGCGCAGCGACAAGCTCGCGGTGATTGCCGCCGCGGAGGCGATCGCCGAGGCGAAGCCGGAGACTCTCGATCGGGCGATCGTTTCCACGGGAACTTCGACCGGCGGCCTGCTGGAAGGAGAGGACTACTACTTCACGCGGATCACGCGCGGGCGGACCCGCGCCCCTGCCTCCACAGTCCTGCAGCAGCCGACCTCGGGGCCGAGCGACGCGGTTGCGCGCACGTTCCGCGCCGGCGGCGGCGTCATCTCCAACGCAACGGCGTGCGCCTCTGCTGGCGCGGCGATCGGCATCGCCGTGGACTATCTCCGCGCGCGGCACGCCGACGTAGCCATCGCCGGCGGGAGCGACGCGCTCTGCCGTCTGACCTACAGCGGCTTCAACGTCCTGCAGGCGGTCGATTCCGAGCCCTGCGCACCATTTGCCGCGCAGCGGAAGGGGATCACGCTCGGCGAAGGGGCGGCCTATCTGGTCCTCGAGCGTTGGGACGACGCCATCGCGCGCGGCGCGCGCGTGCTGGCCGAGCTTTGTGCTTACGGCGCGACGTGCGACGCGCACCATCCGACGGCGCCGCACGAGGACGGGCGGGGGGCGGAGGCGGCCATGCGCGGCGCGCTTTGCGAGGCGGGCATCGCGCCGCAGGCGATTCATTACGTCAACGCCCATGGAACGGGGACGCTGTTGAACGACTCGGCGGAAACGAAAGCGATCGTTGCCGCGATCGGAAGCGGCGTGCCGGTTTCCTCGTCGAAGTCGTACTTCGGCCACACCCTCGGCGCGTCGGGCGCGGTGGAAGCCGTGGTCGTCGTTCTCGCGCTGCTGCATCAGATTGCACCTCCAACGCTCCGCCTCCAGGCCCCCGCGGCCGATTGCACGCTCGACTACATCCCGCACACTCCGCGGCCGATGAAGATGCAGACCGCGCTGTCGAACACCTTCGGGTTCGGCGGGAGCAACGTGTCGCTGTTGTTCCGGCGAGCATGACGCGGATCCCGGTCACCGGCATCGGCATCGTCGCGCCGGGGGCGATCGGGATCGACGCCTTTGCGGCACTGCTCGACAGCGGCCGGACCGCGGCGACAGCCGTCGATCGATTCGACACCACGGGATTGCGCGCGCACACCGCGGCGCTGGTTCGCGATTTTCAGCCGCGCGACTTCATCGCTCCCATGAAACTCCGCCGCATGAACAGCTTGTCGCGTTACGCCGTCGCCGCGGCGCGGCTGGCCATCGACGACTCCCGTTCGCCCGCGGCCGCCGCGGGCGGTGTTGCCATCGGCACCGCCTTCGGCCCGGTGCAGACGTCGGTCGACTACATGCGCGAGTACGTCGAGAAAGGGGCCGCGCTCGCGCCGCCACAACTGTTCGCCGAGTCGGTAGCCAACGCGCCGGGCAGCCATGTGGCCATCGAGTTCGGCTTTCGCGGATTCAACGTGACGTTCACGCAGCGGGAGTCGTCGGCGATGGCGGCATTGATGTACGGCGCTTCGCAGATCGCCAAAGGTTCCGTCCCCTCGGCCGTCATCGGCGGCGTCGAGGAAATGAACGACGTCGTCTTCAGCGTGCTCGATGCCATCGGCGCGCTGGCCCACGCGGAGGATGGCCTCGAAGAGTCTTCGCGCCCGTTCGATCGCCGGCGCAATGGAATGGTGATCGGCGAGGGCAGTGCGATCATCGTGGCGGACCTCGCGCCGAAGCGCACGCCGTACGCGTATGCATCGGGCTTTGGAATCGCGCGCGATGTTACGGCATCGATCTCCGATTGGGGCGACGGTCATGAGGCCGTTGTGGTGGCCATGCGCGCGGCAATCGACGACGCCGGACTGACGCCGCGCGACATCGATGCGATCTATGCGTCGGCCAATTCGACGCGGCGCGCCGATCGGCTGGAGGTTCGCGCCATTCAGTCGCTCTTTTCCGAAGTTCCGGCCGTCGTGGCCACCAAAGGCTTTTTCGGTGAGTACGCTGCCGGCGGCGCGCTGCAGATCGTTGCGGCGATTCTCGCCTTGCGCGATCAGAAGCTTCCCGCATCAGCCGGATTCGCGGAGGGGGACGAGGAAATGCGATTCACGCCCACGCGCCGGAGCGTGGCGCGCGAGTTGCGCCACGTCCTGGTGAATTCGATCTCCGCGGGCGGCGGAATCATCAGCGCCGTCTTCTCGCGGGAGGCGGCGTGAGCGAGAAGACTTTGGCCCTCATCCCTGCGTTCAACGCGGCAAAGAGCGTCGGCGATGTGGTTCGCGCCAGCCGCGAATTCCTTCCCGACCTCATCGTGATCGATGACGGATCGATCGACGATACGGCACTCGCGGCCAAAACAGCCGGCGCCGGTGTGGTCAGCCATCCGCGCAATCGGGGCAAGGGAGCGGCGTTGAAAACGGGATTCGCGTACGCGCTGCAGCACGGGTATGACGCGGTGATTACGCTCGACGCCGACGGGCAGCACCTGCCGCGCGAGATTCCGAAGTTTCTCCGCTGCCGCGAAGAAACACGCGCCGATCTGATCATCGGCGGGCGGGCGCATCTTTTCGGCGAGATGCTGCCGCGCCGCCGGATGGCCAATCGATTCTCCGCCTGGTCGATCGCCCGGGCGTCGAGAACCGGCATCACCGATTCGCAGAGCGGTTTCCGGTTCTACTCCGCGAATCTTCTGCGGAACGTGCGGCTGCACACCGACGGATTCGATCTGGAGAGCGAGGTGATCGTCCGCGCCGGACTCGGCGGATTCAAGGTGGTCACCACGCCGATTGAGCTCGGATTCGTCGATGGCCTGTCGACCAGCCACTACAAGCCGCTGAAGGACACGCTCAGGATCGCGTGGACGGTCTTTCGCGCGCGGTTCTTCTGGGCCTAACGCGCCTGCGTTCCCTCCAGATCACGGGAGCGAAGCGGGCCTGCCGGGAACGTCGCCCTGCTGCAGGTCGGCGATGGTCGCGTTTCTCAAGGAGGGCGCAATGATACGATAATCAATTACAGTGCTGCCCCCATCGTTTTTTCGGAAATTTGACCTTTTCGCGGGGCTGGACGACCGCGAGCTCGGGTCGATCGCCGCGGTGGCCAAGGTGCGCCGTTACGCGAAGGATGACGTCATCTTCCATGCCGACGAGATCGGCGACATCTTTTGCCTGATCAAAGAGGGACAGGTGAAGGTGACCATGATCTCGCCGGAAGGGAAGGAGATCATCCTGTCGATGCTCGGACCGGGAGAGTTTTTCGGCGAGATGGCCCTGCTCGACGACGCGCCGCGCTCGGCAACCGTGGTGGCCACCGAGGCGCTCGAAGTGGTCACCATCTGGCGGAACGATTTCCTGCAGATCCTCGCCGAGAACTTCTCCATCACCAGCAAAGTGCTGGCCGAACTGACGCGACGGCTGCGGAGCGCGTCAAATCGGATCGAGTCGCTGGCCACCATGGACGTGTACGGCCGGCTGGCGCGCTTCTTTCTCGATCTGGCGGCCGAGAGCGGAAAGACGCTCGACAACGGCTACGTCGCCGTGACTCGGCCGACCCATCAGGCGATTGCCAACATGATCGGCACCTCGCGCGAAACGGTCTCGCGGCTGATCCACGATCTGATGCGGCAGAACCTGCTGCTGTCGGAAGGCAAGACGATCTACCTGCGGAAGAGCGCGCTCGACCAGT
The DNA here is from genome assembly GCA_041483175.1 of Thermoanaerobaculia bacterium. Taxonomy (GTDB): domain Bacteria; phylum Acidobacteriota; class Thermoanaerobaculia; order Gp7-AA8; family Gp7-AA8; genus Gp7-AA10. Next base: position 15,077 of record JBGPFD010000028.1, read on the forward strand.
TCCGGGCGGAGCTGTGAGAATCAGGCCTTCGGAGTGCGGTGCCCTGGCACCGCCCTGGTCCAAAGCGGTGGCGAGCCGCCGTACTCCGAAGGCCTGACGTTTGATGTTCACAATTCCGAACCTCCTAACGTTTCTGCGCCTGCTCCTGATCCCATTTTTCCTGCTGGCGTCGTTTCACGGGATGTTTGTCGCCGCGTTCGTCCTGTTCGTGACCGCCGCGGTGACGGATATTTTCGACGGCTTCATCGCGCGCCGTTTCAATCAGCGATCGCGCCTGGGGGCCATTCTCGATCCGCTGGCGGACAAGACCATGATGTTCTCCGGCTACCTTTACTACACGCTGGCTCCGAACGTCGGGATGCGTATTCCGGCGTGGCTGACCTTCGTGGTGTTCATCCGCGACTTCGTGATCATCGTATTCGCCTATCTCCTGTACACCCGCGTCCGTGTGAAGCGCTTCCCGCCGTCGTGGGCAGGAAAAATGTCCACCGTCCTGCAGGCAGTGACGCTGGCTGCGGTGATCGGCGTCGATGGCATTGCTCCATGGATGAGGTGGCTGGCTGAGCTGCTGTTCCGGATCGCCCTGCTGGTCACTCTTTTTTCGGCGGCCGATTACCTGCGTCGCGGCAAGCGGATGCTGCTAGAATCCGCGGCCGCCTAGCGAAATAGTTGTGCAGCGGCAGCAGTTAACAACACCCCGCGCCTCCATAGCTCAATTGGTAGAGCAGCGGACTCTTAATCCGTTGGTTCCAGGTTCGAGTCCTGGTGGGGGCACCAAATCGAATTGCCGCGGGCAAGCGCGAAAGTGGCGGAATTGGCAGACGCGCTGGACTTAGGATCCAGTGGCCCAAAGCCGTGGGGGTTCGAGTCCCCCCTTTCGCACCAGAGCACAGGAATGCAGAATGCAGAACGCAGAATGAAGAATTCAGAAATTGTCGTCGCCGCCACTTTTCTACGTTCTGCGTTCTGCGTTCTGCGTTCTGCATTTCTATGCTCTTGAACTACGAAGATCTTTCGCCCATCAAGAAATCCGTCGAAGTCGAGATTCCTGCCGATCTGATTTCGAATGAATCCAAGCGTGTGACGAACGAATTCAGCCGTCATGCGAAGCTGCCCGGCTTCCGTCCGGGGAAGGTGCCGCTGAGCGTGGTGCGGACCCGCTTCGCCAAGGAGATCCAGGACGAGGTGATGAGCCGGCTGCTGCCGCGCAGCTTCCGCGACGCGATTGCGGACAAGGACATCCAGCCGGTCGGCGATCCGCAACTGCAGCAGATCGATCCGTTCATCGAAGGGGCGCCGGTCAAGTACAAGGCGGAATTCGAGATCAAGCCGCAGATCGAGCTGCGCGAATACAAAGGGATCGAAATCGACGATCCGAAGATCGAGGTCGGCGACACCGACATCGAGAGCATGATCGAGCGGCTGCGCGATCAGGCGAGCTCGTATCGCGTGGAGAGCGAGCGCGGCCTGCAGGACGGCGACTTCGCCATGGTGGAGATCATCACCTCCGGCGAGGGGCTGGACTCTGAAACGCGCTCCGGCCACTTCCGGCTCGGAGAGGAGACGCCGCTCGCCGAGTTGCACGATGCGCTGCGTGGCAAGATGACGGGCGAGACGGCCTCGTTCGATCACACTTACGGCGAGGAAGCGAACAACGAGCAGTTCCGCGGCAAGACTCTCCATCACGACGTGACGCTGAAGGAGATCCGCGTGCAGGAGAAGCCCGACGTCACCGACGACTTCGCCAGAAGCGTCGGCGGGTGGGAATCGGTGGCTCTGATGCAGGAGGCGATTGCCGGCGACATCCGGCGGCATCGCGAATTGGAGACTCTGCGGACGAAAAAGAATCAGATCGGCGAGCACCTGCTCGCGGTGCACGACTTCGAGGTGCCCGACGCGCTGGTCGATGAGGAACTCGGTAAATCGCTGCAGAACTATGCGCGCTTTCTCGTCTCGCAGGGCGTCGACCTGAAGAAAGCCGAGTTCGATTGGGACAAGATCCGCGAAGACTTCCGCCCCGAGGCGGTCAAGCGAGTCAAGCGTGGCGTCGTTCTCGAGGCCATTGCCGGGCGCGAAGGGCTGGTGGTCAGCGACGTCGAAGTCGATGCGGAAATCCGCCGAGCGGCCAGCGAGGGCGAACGCGACTTCGCCGAAGTCAAGCATCGCCTCCGCAATGACGGCGGCTACGAGGCGCTGCGCGATTCGCTGGCGCAGGAGAAGGCGCTGGAGCTGGTGCTCAAAGAGGCCAAGCCGCGAGTTGTGTAGCGGCGCGCGTCCCCGCGCGCCGGCGGGCGGGACGCCCGCTGCGACACCCTAGCCATTCGGGCAGGCCATCTCTCGGAATAACCCTCTACACTTCGGGTTGAACGGAGCGCAAGGAGCTCACGAGCAATGGTTCTCATTCCCATGGTTGTCGAGCAGACCAGTCGCGGCGAGCGCGCCTACGACATCTACTCCCGTCTGCTCAAAGACAACGTCATCTTCCTCGGGCAGCCGATCGACGACACCGTCTCCAATCTGATCATCGCCCAGCTTCTGTTCCTGGAAGCGGAGAACCATGACAAGGACATCTCCGTGTACATCAACTCGCCCGGCGGATCGATCACCGCGGGTCTGGCGATTTACGACACCATGCAGTACGTGAAGCCGGACATCCAGACCATCTGCATCGGGCAGGCGGCCTCGATGGCCGCGGTGTTGCTGGCCGCGGGAAAGAAAGGCAAACGTTTCGCGCTGCCGAATTCGCGCGTGGTCATCCACCAGCCGCTCATCCTGGGAGGTCTCAGCGGCCAGGCGACGGAGATCGACATCCACGCCAAGGACATCATGCGCATGCGGCAGCGGATGAACGAGATTCTGGCGAAGCACACCGGGCAGTCGACTGAAAAAATCGACAAGGACACCGATCGCGATTACATCCTGCAGGCGCAGGACGCGGTCGATTACGGACTCGTCGATCAGGTGATCGCCAAGCGCGAGTAGTGGAATGCTGACATGGCTGCGTGGAGTTCCATCAGACGCAGCTCCTTGACACTGTTGGACACGCGTAGAAGAATTTAAGGACCGCAAGAAAAGGGGACTCGGCCGGAATGTCGAAGAAGGGCAACAGCGGCGACGTACTGCGTTGTAGCTTCTGCAATAAGTCGCAGCGCGACGTCAAGAAGTTGATCGCCGGGCCGACGGTCTACATCTGTGACGAGTGCGTCGACATCTGCCTCGATATCATCGCCGAGGACCGCAAGGACGAGCCGGGGACGCTGGAAGGCACCGGAGCCCTGCCGAAGCCGAAGGAGATCAAGGAGTTTCTCGATCTCTACGTCATCGGCCAGGAGAAGGCGAAGAAGAAGCTCGCCGTCGCCGTCTACAACCACTACAAGCGGATCGATTATCACCAGCGCAATTCGCGGCAGGACGTCGAGCTGCAGAAGTCGAACATCCTGCTGATCGGTCCCACCGGGACCGGCAAGACCCTTCTGGCGCAGACGCTGGCGCGCATGCTCTCCGTTCCCTTCACCATCGTCGACGCCACCACGCTGACCGAGGCAGGTTACGTCGGCGAGGATGTGGAGAACATCATCCTCAAGCTGTATCAGGCGGCGGGGAACGACAAGGAAAAGACCCAGCGCGGCATCGTCTACATCGACGAAGTAGACAAGATCTGTCGCAAAGGCGACAACCCGTCGATCACCCGCGACGTCTCCGGTGAAGGTGTACAGCAGGCGCTGCTGAAAATCCTCGAAGGAACGGTGGCCAACGTACCGCCGCAGGGCGGACGGAAGCACCCGCACCAGGAATTCATCCAGATTGACACCACGAACATCCTCTTCATCTGCGGCGGGGCGTTCGTCGGACTGGAGAACGTGATCGAGCGGCGCCTCTCGGCGACTTCGATGGGCTTCGGCGCGAAGATCTCCTCCAAGCGCGAGAAGCACACGGGCGAGCTCCTTGCCCAGGTCCATCCCGAGGATCTGATCAAGTTCGGCCTGATCCCGGAGTTCGTCGGACGGCTTCCGGTGGTGGCCACTCTCATGGAGCTCGACAAGCAGACGCTCATCGAGATCCTCAAGGAACCGAAGAACTCGCTGGTCCGGCAGTATCAGACGATCATGGGGTTCGAGAACGTGACGCTGAAGTTCACCGATGACGCGCTGGAAGCGATTTCCGAGGAGGCGCTCAAGCGGAACGTCGGCGCGCGCGGCCTGAAGATCATCATCGAAGAGCTGATGCTCGAGATCATGTACACGATTCCCTCGCAGGACGCCATCAGCGAATGCGTGATTACCCGCGAGGTCGTAGTGAATCGCAGCCAGCCGATTACCCTCTACCGTAAGGCAGGGTAGGGAGAGGGCGGGAATTGCCCGCTGTTGAAGATGGTAGAGAGTTCCGAGATGCCCGATAAAACAATGCAACTTCCGCTCGTCCCGTTGCGCGACATGGTGGTCTTTCCCTCCATGATGGCGCCCTTCGTCGTCGGCCGCCGCGCGTCCATCCTGGCGCTCGAGGCCACGCTTTCCACCGCTGAAAAGAAGATCTTTCTGGCCACGCAGCGCGATCCCAAGATCGACGACCCGAACATGACCGAGATCCACAACGTCGGTGTCGTGGCCACCGTGGTGCAGAACGTGAAGATGCCCAACCAGAACGTCAAGGTCATGGTCGAGGGCATCACCCGCGCGGAGATCGTCGGCTCCGAGGAAGCGACCGGCTACACCATGGTCACCGTGCGCGAAATCGACACGAAGGTCGAGCTCACCTCCGAGCTGTCGCAGTACATCCAGAAGCTCGTGGAGATCTTCGAGCAGTACGCGAAGATGTCCCACCACCTGGCGTTCGAGGGCGTGATGTCGACGCTGAAGCTCGACGACCCCGACCGTTTCGCCGACACCCTCGCCTCACACATGCTGATCACCACCGCGGAAAAGCAGCACCTGCTGGAGACCACCTCCGCGTACGAGCGGCTGCAGAAGCTTCAGGATTTTCTGGAGATCGAGATCGAGAAGATCAACATCGACAAGCGCATCAACTCCAAAGTCAAGAAGCAGATGGAGCGCGCCCAGAAGGAGTACTACCTCAACGAGAAGATCAAGGCCATCCACCACGAGCTCGGCCGTAAGGACGATCGCTCCGACGAGATCGAAGAGCTCAAGCAGAAGATCGAAGAGTCGGGGATGCCGAAGGACACCAAGGAGAAAGCCATCCAGGAGCTCAAGCGCCTGGAGGCCATGCCCGGCGTCTCCGCGGAAGCAACGGTCTCGCGCAATTACATCGAATGGCTGGTCTGCGTTCCCTGGAAAAAAGCGTCGAAGGAAATCAGAGACGTCGATCTGGCCGAGAGGATCCTCAACGAGGATCACTACGGGCTGGAAAAAATCAAGGAACGCATTCTCGAGTTCCTCGCCGTCCGCCAACTGGTGAAGGGGCCCAAAGGGACGATTCTCTGCTTCGTCGGACCTCCGGGCGTGGGCAAGACTTCGCTGGCCAAATCGATCGCCCGCGCCACCGGACGGAAATTCGTCCGTCTGTCACTCGGCGGCGTCCGCGACGAGGCGGAAATCCGCGGGCACCGGCGCACGTACATCGGCGCCTTCCCCGGTCAGATCATCCAGCGGATGAAAAAGGCCGGCACGGTAAACCCGGTGTTCCTCCTCGATGAAGTGGACAAGATGTCGATGGACTTCCGCGGGGATCCGTCGGCCGCTCTGCTCGAAGTGCTCGATCCGGAGCAGAACAACACCTTTACCGATCACTATCTCGACGTCGAGTACGACCTGTCGAAGGTGATGTTCATTGCCACGGCGAACGTCACGCACACCGTCCCCGCGCCGCTGAAGGACAGGATGGAGATCATCTCCCTGTCCGGATACACGCATCTGGAGAAGCTGGCCATCGGGCGGCAGTTCCTGGTGGCGAAGCAGATCACCGAACAGGGTCTGGAGCAGGCGAAGATCACATTCGACGACAGCGCGCTGGAGGAGTTGATCGACTCCTACACGCGCGAGGCCGGCGTGCGCAACCTCGAACGCGAGATCGGCTCATGCCTGCGCAAGATCGCCCGGCAGGTGGTCAAGAGCAGGGAAGGATTCTCGATGACTGTCGATCGCGCGAAGGTGCGCGAGCTGCTTGGCAAGCCGAAGTTCCGCTCGCAGCAGATTCACGAGAAGAGCGAAATCGGCCTGGCCACCGGCCTGGCATGGACGGAGGTGGGTGGCGAGATCCTCTCCACCGAAGTGGCCCTCTCGCGCGGCAAGGGAAATCTCACGCTCACCGGAAAACTGGGCGACGTCATGCAGGAGTCGGCGCGCGCGGCGCTGACGTACGTGCGGTCGCGCGCGGAGCTATTCGGGCTCGATCCCGATTTCCACTCCACGCTCGACATTCACATCCACGTGCCTGAAGGTGCCATTCCGAAAGACGGCCCCTCGGCCGGCATCACCATGGCCACCGCGCTCCTTTCGGCCGTCACCAAGATTCCCGTAAATCGCGACATCGCCATGACCGGCGAGATCACTCTCCGCGGGAAGGTACTGCCGGTCGGTGGCGTGAAGGACAAGATCCTCGCGGCTGCACGCGCCGGAATCTCCCGCGTGGTCCTGCCGGCGGAGAACGAGCGCGATCTCGAGGACATCCCGGCCGACGTCCGCGACAAGATGGAGTTTCATCTGGTCGAGTCGATGGACGAAGTGGTCAGCGTTGCCCTCGATGGCACGATTGTTCCGCTGGCAGCGAAGGAAAAACTGCCCGAAGCCGAGAAGGCCCTCGGCGAGGAGCCGATGACGCACTGATTCAGGCGTTGGGTGTCAGGCGTTAGGCGTTGGGTGGTAGGGCCCAAGGCCTAGCGCCTGACACCCAACGCCTCCATTTGACATCTCGGAGAATATCGGCACAATCAGGCCCGTTACATCCTTCACAGTAACTTCTTCGTAGCACCTCCGCTTCGCTCGCCGAAGCAAGAAATCAATTGGAAATTCGATCAGTCCAGTTTTATCGGGCGGCGTATGAACCGGCGGATTTTCCTACAGACCAGCGACCGCAGTTCGCCATGGTCGGGCGCTCCAACGTCGGAAAATCGAGCCTGATTAACGCCGTCCTGAAGCGAAAAGCGATTGCGCGCGTGAGTCACACACCCGGAAAGACGCAGGCCATTCACTTCTACCTGGTCAACGAGCGTTTTCACATCGTTGACCTGCCGGGTTACGGCTACGCCAAGGTACCGAAATCGGTCTCCCGTTCCTGGCGGGATCTGGTCAACGCCTACCTCAGCGAGGCCTCTGCGCTGCGGCTGATGTTCCTGCTCATCGATGCGCGGCGCACGCCGGGCGATCCCGACATGCAGATGCACGCCTGGACCTCCGCGGCCGGCGTGGACGAGCGGATCGCCCTGACGAAGATCGACAAGCTTTCGAAGGGTCAACTGGGGAAGAACAAGACCGCGATCGCGCGGCAGCTGGGCGTCGACGAAACGGCGATCATTCCCTGCTCCGCGGTGACCAAACAAGGAGTTGACGAAGTCCGGCGCGAGATCGCCTCGCGCATCTGACGACGAGGTTTCAAAATGAGCGAACACGAATTCGACGACGAGCCGACAGCAGCGGCGGTGGAGACTCCGCTCGAAGAAAAGCCGGAGAAGGCCCGCAAGGCGCGCCGCGCGAAGGCTGACAAGCCGGACACGGCCGAGGAGGCCGCAACGGCCGCGGAACCCGAGTCTGCACCTGCCGAGGTGATCGCGGAAGGCAACGGACGGCCGGCGGAGGCCGCGGTGGCCGAAGTCCAGGCGGAGCCGCCGGCCGAGGCGCCGGCGCGCGAGCAGCGGCCGCAAAAGCGTCCCGAGCAGGCGCAGGCGGCCGAGACGCTCGACATCCGCATGCTGAAGGAGATCAAGCTTCCCGATCTGACGAAGCTGGCCAAAGACATCGGCGTGGAAAACGCCACCGGGATGCGCAAACAGGACCTGATCTTCTCGATCCTGCAGACGCAGACCGAGAAGAGCGGTCTGATTTTCTCCGAGGGCGTGCTGGAGTGCCTACCGGACGGATTCGGATTCCTGCGTGCTCCTGAATACAACTATCTGCCCGGCCCCGATGACATTTACGTTTCTCCCTCGCAGATCCGGCGCTTCGATCTGCGCACCGGCGACACGATTTCCGGCCAGGTGCGCCCGCCGAAAGAAGGGGAGCGCTATTTCGCCCTCATCAAGGTCGAGGCGGTTAATTTCGAGCATCCCGACGGCGCGCGGGAAAAGATCCTGTTTGACAACCTGACGCCGCTCTATCCGGAGCATCGGATCAAGCTCGAGATTCCGACCAACGTCTCCTCGCGTGTGCTCGATCTCGTCGCGCCGATCGGCAAGGGACAGCGTGCGCTGATCGTCGCGGCGCCGAAGACCGGCAAGACGATGCTGCTCCAGGCGATCGCAAACTCCATTACCACGAATCATCCGGAGATCGCCCTGATCGTCCTTCTGATCGACGAGCGTCCTGAGGAAGTCACCGACATGCAGCGCTCCGTCAAGGCCGAGGTGATCTCGTCGACATTCGACGAGCCGGCCTCGCGCCACGTACAGGTCGCGGAGATGGTCATCGAAAAGGCGAAGCGCCTCGTCGAGCACAAGCGCGACGTGGTTATCCTGCTCGATTCGATCACCCGTCTTGCGCGTGCCTACAACACCGTGGTGCCGCCGTCCGGAAACGTGCTGTCGGGCGGCGTCGACTCGAACGCGCTACAGCGGCCGAAGCGCTTCTTTGGCTCCGCCCGCAACGTCGAAGAGGGCGGCTCGTTGACCATCGTGGCCACCGCGCTCATCGACACCGGCTCGCGCATGGACGACGTGATCTTCGAGGAGTTCAAGGGCACCGGCAACATGGAAGTGCACCTCGACCGCAAGCTCATGGAGAAGCGCGTCTTCCCGGCGATCGATATCAACAAGTCGGGCACGCGCAAGGAAGAGCTGTTGCTCGAGCGGAACGAGCTGAATCGCATCTGGGTGCTTCGCAAAGTCTTTTCGCCGCTTTCGACCGTCGAGTCGATGGAGCTGCTGGTCGAGAAGCTGGAGAAGACCCGGACGAATGCCGAGTTCCTCAACTCGATGTCGTCGATGTGACGCCGCGCGACTGTCCAGAACCCGGACACCTTTTGTAG
>JBGPFD010000029.1:0-24145 GCA_041483175.1 Thermoanaerobaculia bacterium
AAGCCGACGTACGGCACGGAATCGACGGCAATCTCTGCCGCTGCACCGGCTATCAGAACATCGTCGCGGCGGTGCAGGAAGCGGCCGCGCGCATGAAGGGCTGAGGAGATATCCGATGGCATCGCGAATTGTCGGCTCGGGAATCAAGCGCCGCGAGGACCCGCGGCTGGTCACCGGTCAGGCGCGCTACACGGATGACTTCGTGCTGCCGAACATGGCCCACATGGCAGAGTGCGCTCGCCTTACGCGCACGCGAAGATCCGGCGCATCGACATAAAAAAAGCCGCGTCGATGCCCGGCGTGCTCGGCGTGTTCACCGGGCGGCAGATGAAGGATGCCGGCTTCGGGCCGATCCCCTGCGCCTGGGTCGTTCCAGGTTCCAATACGAAAACGCCACCCTATCCGCCCATCGCCATCGACACCGTTCGCTACGTCGGGAACGCGGTGGCCATCGTGGTGGCCAGGGATCGCTATCAGGTGCGCGACGCCGCCGATGCGGTTGACGTCGATTACGAACCACTGGGCGTCACGGTCGACGCGTTCCGCGCGACGCAGAAGGGGGCGCCGCAACTCCATGGCGATGTGCCGGACAACATCTGCTTCCACTGGCACGTCACGGGCGGCGACGTCGAGGCGGCGTTCAAAAGCGCCGATGTGGTGGTCAAGGAGCGCATCATCAACCAGCGGCTCATTCCCAACGCCATGGAGCCGCGCGCTTCGCTGGCGCAGTACAGCTCCGCGGCCGGCGAGGTCACGCTCTGGACCACCACGCAGAATCCGCACATCACGCGGTTCCTCCTTTCGCTCGATACCGGCATTCCCGAGCACAAGATCCGTGTGATCGCTCCCGAAGTGGGTGGAGGATTCGGCAGCAAGATTCCGCACTATCCCGAGGAGTCGATGGTGATCTTCGCCTCGAAGGCGCTGAACCGGCCGGTGAAGTGGACCGAGAGCCGCAGCGAGAACTACCGCGCCACCATTCACGGCCGCGATCACATTCAGGAAGTGGAGATCGCCGCGAAGAAAGACGGCACCATCGTCGGTCTGCGCGCGAAGGTGTGGGCGAACCTCGGCGCGTATCTTTCGACCGCTTCGACCGGCATCCCGACCATCCTTCACGGCCTGATGCTGTCGGGCGCCTACAAGATCCCGAACATCCACGAAGACGTGTACGGCGTCTTCACGAACACCACTCCGGTCGATGCCTATCGCGGCGCGGGGCGGCCCGAAGCGACGTTCCTCGTCGAGCGGATGGTCGACCTGCTCGCCCGCAAACTGAAGATGGATCCGGCGGAGTTGCGGCGAAAGAATCTCATCCCGCCGTTCAAGGACGGCTACACCGTCGCCACCGGCTTGGTCTACGACACTGGCAACTACGAAGCGGCCCTCGACAAAGCGCTCAAGATGGCCGACTACAAAGGCCTTCGCAAGCAGCAGGCCGACATGCGCGCCAAAGGCCAATACCTCGGCATCGGATTCTGCACCTACGCCGAGATCTGTGGACTCGGCCCGTCGCAGGTCGCCGGCGCCGTCGGCTTCGGCGGCGGATTGTGGGAAAGCGCGATCGTGCGCTTCCATCCCTCCGGGAAGGTCAACGTCATGGTCGGTATCTCGCCGCATGGCCAGGGGGAAGAGACAACCTTCGCACAGATCGTCGCCAGCGAGCTCGGCGTCGCCGTCGAGGACGTCGAAGTGCTGCATGGCGACACCGACCAGACGCCGATGGGGTGGGGCACCTACGGCAGCCGCTCCACCGCGGTCGGCAGCGGCGCGCTGATGGGAGCGATTCAGAAGATCAAGGACAAATCGAAGATCGTGACCGCCCATCTGCTCGAAGCGTCGCCGGACGACATCGAGTACGCCGACGGAAAGTTCTTCGTGCGCGGATCACCCGGCAAGTTCAAAACCATTCAGGACGTCGCGCTGATGGCGAACGTGGCGTGGAACTATCCGAAGGGCCTCGAGCCGGGCCTCGAGGCGTCGGCATTCTTCGATCCGCCGAACTTCGTCTATCCGTTCGGCGCGCACATCGCGGTGGTGCAGGTCGATGCCGAGACCGGCGAGGTCACGCTCAAACGCTACATCGCCGTCGATGATTGCGGCAGGGTGATCAACCCGATGATCGTCGAGGGGCAGGTTCACGGCGGGATCGCGCAGGGTGTCGGTCAGGCGCTGTGGGAGGGGGCGGTCTATGACGACGACGGACAGTTGCTGACCGGCTCGATGATGGACTACGCGCTTCCGAAGGCGGCGTTTTTTCCGAAGTTCGAGCTGGCCATGACCGAGACTCCGACGAGCGTCAATCCGCTCGGCGTGAAAGGAATCGGCGAGACGGGGACCATCGCCTCCACGCCGGCGGTCTACAACGCCGTGGCCGACGCGCTCGCGCCGCTCGGCGTCGAACGGATCAACATGCCGCTCACTCCCGAGCGAGTCTGGCGCGCCATCCGTGACGCGAAGAGGAGCTGATCATGATTCCGGCAGCGTTCGAATATCACCGTCCGAAGAACATCGCCGAAGCGTTGAAGCTCCTCAAGACCGTCAAGGGCGCGCGCCTGCTGGCCGGAGGCCATAGCCTTCTGCCGGCGATGAAGCTTCGCCTCGCCTCGCCGGCCGCTTTGATTGACATCGGCCGCATCAAAGAGCTGAGCGGAATCAAATCGGCGAAAGACGGCCTGCAGATCGGAGCCATGACCACCCACGCCGCCATCGCCGCTTCCGATGCGGTGCGAAAGATCTGTCCGGTGCTGTCGGAGACCGCGGGCAACATCGGCGACATGCAGGTGCGCAACCGAGGAACCATCGGTGGATCGATCGCCCACGCTGATCCCGCTGCTGACTATCCGACGCTGATGCTGCTGCTCGGCGCGAAGTTCACGGCGACCGGCCCCAAGGGCAAGCGCGAGATTTCTGCTGACGATTTCTTCGTCGACCTTTTCACCACTGCGTTGAAACCGGGTGAGATCCTGACTTCGATCCACGTCCCCGCGGAATCGGCGGCGGTTTACCTCAAGCACCGGCATCCGGCGTCGAGCTTTGCCGTCGTCGGGGTCGCCGCCCTAATAAGCGCGAAGAATGGAAAATGCAACCGCGCCGGTATTGTGGTCGGCGGGGTGACAGCGATCCCCGTTCGGGCCGAAGCCGCTGAGAAAGCTCTCACCGGGCAGGCGGTGAATGAATCAAACATCGAGCGGGCCGCCGCGGCAGTGGCCGAGGCGATCAAGAAGCCTCTGAGCGATTCGTATGCTTCGGGAGAATTCCGAACGCATCTGGCGACGGTGATGACCAGGCGCGCCTTGACACAGGCGGCAGCGAAAGCGCGATAGTTGCCTTCGTGACATTTTCCTCCATCGACGACCTCCAGAGCGCGTTGCGCAGCAAGCGCTATTTCGCCAGCCGCGGTCTGGCCACGACCATCTTTCTGGCGCTGAAACTCCGCAGGCCGCTGTTTCTGGAAGGGGAGGCGGGCGTCGGCAAGACGGAAGTGGCCAAAGTCCTCGGGGATGTTCTGCAGACGGAGTTGATCCGGCTGCAATGTTACGAAGGGCTCGACGTTCATCACGCGGTGTACGAGTGGAACTACACGCGGCAGATGATGCACATCCGGCTGCTGGAATCGCGCGGCGAGCGGCCGACCGAAGCGGAGCTTTTCGGCCCGGACTTCCTGTTGCGCCGCCCGCTGCTGCAGGCCATCGAGACTTCGCGCGCGAAACCTCCTGTTCTTCTGATCGACGAAATCGATCGCAGCGATGAGGAGTTCGAGGCCTTCCTGCTGGAAATCCTCTCCGATTTCCAGATCACCATCCCCGAAATCGGAACGATCAAGGCGGAGAACCCTCCGGTGGTGGTGGTGACCTCGAATCGCACGCGTGAAGTGCACGACGCCCTGAAGCGGCGGTGCCTCTACTACTGGATCGACTATCCGACCTTCGACAGCGAGCTGCAGATCGTTCTGGCGAAAGTGCCCGAAGCGCCGCAGCGACTCGCACAGCAGGTCACCGGCTTCGTGCAGGAGCTGCGTCAGGCGGAGCTGTACAAGGTGCCCGGGATTGCCGAGACGCTGGAATGGACCGCGGCGCTGGTGGCGCTCGATCGCGACGCGCTCGACGAGAGCGTCATCGAGGAGACTCTCGGCGTGGTGCTCAAGTACCAGGATGACGTGGAGAAGGTGCGGGGAGAGGCAGTCACCTCGATGCTCACGCGTGTCCGCGCCGGAGTATGAACGGCCGCCCCTCATCCGCGCTTCGCGCACCTTCTCCCCGCGCGGCGGGGAGAAGGCCCTCGCCCCGCGAAGCGGGGAGAGCCGGGTGAGGGGTATGAACGGCGTCCTGCTGCGCAATCTGCTTCTGTTCGGCCGTGTGTTGCGCGGGCTCGGCCTGGACGTCGACCCCGGCCGCATGATCGATCTGGTGACGGCGATTGGATTCATCTCCATCGGCCGGCGCTCTGATTTCTACCACGCCGCGCGCGGGTTGCTGGTGCACCGGCGCGAAGACATTGCCCTTTTCGACGAAGCCTTCGAGGTGTTCTGGCGCAGCCGCGGACGCGAGCTGACATCGCTCGATTTGCGCGCCCTCGGCGAGCGGCGACGTTTCCGCCGGCCGCGCTTCGTCCCACCGCCGCTGCGCGAAGAACCGCGCTCTGGCGGCGCCGAGGCAGCGCCGGAAAGCGACGAGCCGCCGCTGATCCAGGCCACGCTCACCTACAGCGAGCGCGAGGTGCTGCGGCACAAGGATTTCTCCGATCTCACCGAGGAGGAGCTGCAAGCGGTCAAGCGGCTCATGGCGGAGATCGTCTGGCGCGTCCGCGAGCGGCGGACTCGGCGCCGTCGGCCGGGACGTGGGCGGCTCATCGATTTCCGCCGCACGGTGCGCCTCAACCTCCGCTACGGCGGCGAGTTGCTCGATTGGGCCAAACGCGAGCCGAAGGTCAAGCCGCGCCCGCTGGTGATCATCGCCGATGTCAGCGGCTCGATGGAGCGCTACACGCGCCTGCTGCTGTTGTTCACGTACGGTCTGGCGAAAGCGCTGGAGCAGAAAGTGGAGGCCTTCGTCTTCAGCACGCGTCTGACGCGCATCACGCGCCAGCTCAAGGAGCGAGACCTCGAGCGCGCGCTGCGCGAAGTGTCCCGGGTGGTTCCCGACTGGTCCGGCGGAACGCGGATCGGCGAAGCGCTCCGCGCCTTCAATTTCGACTGGGCACGCCGAGTCCTCGGGCGCGGAGCGCTGACCCTGGTCATCAGCGATGGCTGGGATTGCGGCGACATCGGAGTGCTCCGCGACGAAATCGCGCGCCTCCAGCGGACCAGCCGGCGACTGATCTGGCTCAATCCACTTCTCGGCTCGCCGGAATATGAGCCTCTCACGCGGGGCATTCAGGCGGCCCTTCCGTACATCGATGATTTTCTCCCGGTCCACAACCTCGCCAGCCTCGAGGATCTCGCCGGGCATCTGACGAAACTCGGCGAGCATCGCCCCGAGCGGCGGCAGGGAAGCGCGCGGCGGGCGTCGCGTACAGCAGTTGCAGCGAGTCAGTAGATGTCTCAGGAGCAGGCAGTCGTCGAGACGATCACGCGGCTATTCGTCGGGACCGATCAGCGCGACTAGCCGGCGGTCCAGCACTGCTTCGCACCCGCGGTGGGCGAGCTTGCAGGTAATCACAGCGCCTCGCGCTCGGCCCTGATGAGGCGCTCACGGGTATCCGCGATGCCTGCGTAGCGATGCGCGATCGCCGGACGGGCATGATCCCCATCACTCCTCCCTGTGACCGCCGTCGCGCCGGGCGGGGCGGTGGGCGGGCAGAATCGCGCCATGGCATCTGTCGGCGCAGCGTCCCCGGCGCGCTTTGCGACGCGTGTCGGTTCCATCGGTACGGAAAACGCCTTCAAGATCGGCCCCTACATCCGCGAGGTGGAGTCGCGCGGCACGAAGGTCATTCGCTGCAATATCGGCGAACCCGACTTCCCGCTGCCGAAGCACATCGCCGAGGAGGTCAAGCGGCAGATCGATCGCGATCAGACCCACTACTGCGATCCGCAGGGCGTAGAGCCGCTGCGTGTGGCCGTCGCCCGCAGCATGGGGGCGGCGCGCGGCCTGCGCATTACGCCCGATCGCGTCGTCGTCTTCCCGGGCGCCAAGCCGCCGATCGGATTTTCGCAGGAGGTTTACTGCAATCCGGGCGATGAGGTCATTTTTCCGAGTCCCGGCTTTCCGATCTACGAATCGTTCACGCGATACGTCGGCGCGGTTCCGGTGCCGCTGCATTTGCGCGAAGAGGACGGCTTCGGCTGCACGGCAAACGATCTCGAGCCGCTGATCAGCGATCGCACGCGGCTGATCTATCTGAATTTTCCGTCGAATCCGACCGGCGGCGTAGCCACGCGCGCGCAGCTCGAAGAGCTCGCGTGGCTGATCTTGAGCAAAGCGCCCCCCGACGTTCGCGTCTATTCCGACGAGGTGTACGAGCACATCCTGTTCGATGGCGCGAAGCACCACTCCATCGCCTCGATCGAAGGCATGGAGGAGCGCACGATCCTCGTCTCCGGCGTATCGAAGAGTTACGCCTGGACGGGCGGGCGGGTGGGGTGGGCGGTCTTTCCGACCGCGGAGGAGGCGGCGGTCTTCCGCAATCTCAACATTAATTACTTCTCCTGCATCCCCGCGTATAACCAGCTCGGGGCCGCGCTGGCCATCGAGTCGCCGGAGAGCGCGCCGGAGATCGCCCGTATGGTGGCGGAGTTTCAACGTCGCCGCGACTTCATCGTCCCCGCGCTCAACGCCATCGACGGCGTCACCTGCGCCATGCCCCGCGGCGCGTTCTACGTATTCCCCAACATCAGCGGCGTCTGCGAACGGATCGGCGCGATCGACGCGTTCGATCGTTTCCCGGAGGCGCTGAAGGCGAAGACATCGCCGTCGACATTGTTCCAGATGTTCCTTCTTTTCGACTACGGCGTGGCGACGCTCGATCGGAAGTCGTTCGGCCGGATCGGATCGGAAGGGAAGCACTATCTTCGGATCTCCATCGCCACGGCGTACGACGATCTGCGCGCCGGGGTGGCGCGCATCGAGAGCGCCGCGCGCGACCGCGCCGGATTCCGCCGCTTTGTCGCTGAGGGACGCTTGTCATGACCACCTTGCGCTCGAAAGTGATCGAGCACGTCGATCCGCTGCCGCTCGCCGAGACCGAGTTGCACGCGTTCGAGTCGTTCGACGCGGCCTACCGCACGCTCTGCGCGATGCTCTACAACTACGCGCCGATGTCGGGGCATCCGGGCGGATCGATTTCCTCCGGCCGCATCGTCTCGTCGCTTCTGTTCGGCGCGATGGACTACGACATCAGCGATCCCGATCGCGATGATGCTGACGTTCTCTCGTATGCCGCCGGGCACAAAGCCCTCGGCCTGTACTCGATGTGGGCGCTGCGCAACGAGATCGTCCGCCTCGTGCGTCACGATCTTCTCCCCGAGACCGCCGAGCAGCTGCGCCTCGAAGACCTCCTCGGCTTCCGGCGCAATCCGGGCAACGATACGCCGCTGTTTCGCCTCTTCGCATCCAGGGCCCTTGACGGCCATCCAACGCCGGCAACGCCGTTCGTCAAGCTTGCCACCGGCGCCTCCGGCGTGGGGATGGCTTCGTCGCTCGGGCTCGCGCTGGCGATGACCGACTGGTTCGGCACCGCGTCGCCCCGCGTGCACATCATCGAAGGAGAAGGCGGCCTGACGCCAGGGCGCGTTTCCGAGGCGCTGGCGTTTGGCGGGACGGCGTCGCTGACCAACGTCATCGTGCACGTCGACTGGAATCAATCGTCGATCGATTCGGATCACGTCACGCGCGAAGGGAAAGAGCGTGGCGACTACGTGCAGTGGGATCCGGCCGAGTTGTTCGCCATGCACGACTGGAACGTGATCTCGGTCGGAGACGGCAGCGATTTCCGGCAGATCGCCGCAGCGCAGCAAATGGCGCTGCAACTGGAGACGACGCAACCGACGGCGATCATTTACCGCACCCAAAAGGGGTGGCGCTACGGGATTGAAGGGCGGGCGTCGCACGGCGCGGGGCACAAGCTCTGCTCGCCGGCGTTCTTCAAGGCGCTCTCGATTCCCACCGCGGACATTCCGCGCTGCGAGGGACCGTCCGTCTGTCAGAACGGATCGAACGGCATCGTGCTGGAGCACTGCTACTGGGATGGGCTTTCGGCGTTGCGCCGCTGGCTTTCCGCGCAGCAAGACGTTCTGGCACTGGTCGCCGGGCGTGTGGCCTCGGCGCGCGACCGGCTCAACGCGGCCGATCGCAAGCCGCGCCGCTTTGCGCCGGTGGTCGAGGACGTGTACGCGCTGGCGGCGAAAAGCCAACTGCCGCGCGAGCTCGATCTCGCGCCGGGAACGCGGACCAGCCTCCGCGCGCAGCTCGGGAAGGTCCTCGGCTATCTGAACAAATTCAGCGGCGGCGCGATGTTCGTCTGCGCGGCCGATCTGCTCAACTCCACCAGCATCTCCGACGCCACGCAGGACTTCGAGCAGGGTTATTTTGATGCAGGCGAAAATCGCGACTCGCGGACGCTCGCCGTCGGTGGCATCTGCGAGGACGCGATCAGCGGCGTGTTGTCCGGCCTCTCGGCGTTCGGACATCACATCGGGGTCGGCTCGTCGTACGCGGCGTTCATTGCGCCGCTGGGACACATCGCTTCGCGATTGCACGCCATCGGCAATCAGGCGCGCGGCGGCGACGGCCGGCCGATGATCCTCGTTTGCGGCCACGCCGGCCTCAAGACGGGCGAGGATGGGCCGACGCACGCCGATCCACAGCCGCTGCAGTTGCTGCAGGAGAACTTCCCGACCGGAGCGATGATCACGCTCACCCCGTGGGATTCGCAGGAAATCTGGTATCTCATGAATGCGGCGCTGGTGCGGCGGCCGTCGATCATCGCGCCGTTCGTCACCCGGCCGCCTGAATCGGTCGTCGATCGCGAGGCACTCGGTCTGGCACCGGCTTCCGACGCTCTGTTCGGCGTCTACCGGCTGCGCGCCGCGCGCGGACAACGGCACGGGTCGATCGTGCTGCAGGAGTCGGGGGTGACCTACGCGTTCGTCACCGAGGCGCTTCCGATCCTGGAGCACGAGGGGATCGATCTCGATGTCTACTACGTGGCCAGCACGGAGCTGTTCGATCTGCGCGGCGGCTTCTTCCCCGAGGAGGTCGGCAACGAGGCGATGGGCATCACCGGATTCACGCTGCCGACGATGTATCGCTGGATCCGATCCGATCTCGGCCGCGAGATGACCATGCATCCGTTCATGCACGGGCGCTATCCCGGCAGCGGATCGGGACGCGCGGTGATCGCCGAGGCGGGGCTCGACGGCGCCAGCCAGGCGCAGCGGATTCGCGAGTATGTGGAACGCCTGTCATCCTGAGCCGCGCAGACGGCGAAGGATCCCCCGCGCAAGCCCGCAGGGGGATCCCTCCCTCCGCTCGGGATGACATACTCTCCCAATGCTCACCGGCCTGCGCTGCCATCTCGGAACGATGAGTGGTCGCAGCTCTCAGGAGGACGAGTCGTCTGAGAGCTGAGAGCTTAGAGCTGCGAGCTGATTCGCTCCTCCGCTATCGCGAGCGCTTCCCGATCCTGAAGCGGACGAAGTACCTCGTCTCGCATTCGCTCGGCGCGATGCCGGAGGCGACGCGCGAGGCGCTCGCGGAGTACGCGGAGCTGTGGGCCACGCGGGGCGTGCAGGCGTGGGGAGACACGTGGTGGATGATGTCGATCGACATCGGCGACATCATCGCGCCGCTGATCGGCGCCCCGCCGCGCTCGGTGGTCATGCTGCCGAACGTCACCACGGCCGAGGCGGTCGTGCTGTCATCGTTCGAATACACGCCGCCGCGCAACCGCGTGGTGATCGTGGAAGGCGAATTCCCTTCGGTCCGCTACATCTACGACCGTCTGGCGCGGCGCCTCGGCGCGGAAATCGTCACCGTGCCGCATGATGCGTCGGGGCTCGGATTCGATCTCGATCGAATGCTCGCCGCGATCGACGAGCGGGTCCAGATCGTTCCGCTGGCGCACGTCTTGTTCGAGTCATCCTTCATGATCGACGTGGAGGCGATCGCCCGCCGCTGCCGTGAAGTCGGAGCGACGCTGGTGCTCGATGTCTTTCAATCGGCGGGCATCGTTCCCGTGAAGGTGAAGGAGTGGGATGCACCGATCGCCGTCGGCGGCGTTCTGAAGTGGCTGTGCGGCGGACCGGGCGGATCGTTTCTCTATGTCGACCCCGCCCTGCGCTCGAAGCTCGAGCCGAGCTTCACCGGCTGGATGGCGCACGCGAATCCGTTCGGCTTCGAAGCGCCGCCGATGCGTTTTCGCGACGACGCGCTCCGCTTCGCCCTCGGCACGCCTCCGATTCCGGCGCTCTACGCCGCACGCGAGGGGCCGAAGATCATCGCTGAGGCGGGCGGCGGAAGCGCCGTGCCGATCCGTGAGAAGTCGCTGCGCCAGACGCAGAAGCTGATCGATCTTGCCGACGCGCGCGGATTCGAATTGCGCACGCCGCGCGAGCCGGCCCGGCGCGGTGGTTCGGTATCGATGCGCATTCCCCACGGCCAGGAAGTCTCGCTGCAGCTGAACGCCGAGGATATCGCCTGCGACTATCGCCCCGCTTCCGGCGTCCGATTCTCACCACACTTCTACACGACGGATGAAGAAATCGATGAAGCCTTCGTCGTCGTGGACGAGATCCTCCGCAGCGGGCGATGGAAACGCCAGGAAACGCAGAAGACGATCGTCACCTAGCGTGGACTGACGGGATAAGATCCTCTCGTGCCGCCTTCCTCCGTCGTTCTCGCGATCTCCAGCTATCGCTACCTCCGCGATGATCTCGTGCGGCTTGCGGGCGCACAAGCGGGGGAGGTGACGCGGGAGACGTTTCCGGACGGTGAGAGATACCTTCGGATCGAGAGCGAGATCGAAAAGCGCGATGTCGTCCTCGTCGGCGGGACGATCTCCGATGATGCGACGCTCGAGCTGTTCGACCTTGCCTGCGCCTGCATCGAGTATGGCGCGCACACGCTCACGGTCATCATCCCGTGGTACGGCTACGCCACGATGGAGCGCGCAACCAAACGCGGCGAGGTCGTCACCGCGAAGACTCGCGCGCGGCTTCTCTCCGCGATTCCGCCGGCGGGATCGGGCAATCGCGTCGTCCTCTTCGATCTGCACAGCGAAGGCATCCCGCACTACTTCGAGGGGAGCCTCCGCCCCTACCACGTCTATGGCAAGGAGTTCGTCTTCAAGGCCTGCCGCGAGCTGGAACCGGGCGACTTCGTCCTCGCCTCCACCGACGCCGGCCGTGCCCAGTGGGTCGAGTCGCTGGCCAACGACCTCGGCGTCCTTGCTGCCTTCGTCATCAAACGGCGCATCAGCGGCGAGAAAACCGAAGTCGCCGCCGTCAGCGCACACGTGAAAGGAAAAGCGGTCATCATCTACGACGACATGATCCGCACCGGCTCGTCGCTCCTTCACGCCGCGCACGCTTATCGCGACGCCGGCGCCACGCGCGTCTCCGCCGTCGCTTCCCACGGCGAATTTCCCGGCCAGGCGATCGAGAACATCGCCGCTAGCGGCCTGATCGAGAACATCATTTGCACCGACAGCCACCCGCGAGCCCGCGAGATTCGCCATCCGATCCTCCGGGTGCAATCTGTCGCCCCCGTATTTGTTCCCTTCGTCGGGAGGGAAGGCCCATGAACGAAGCGCTGATCCTCATCGACATGCAGAACGACTTCATGCCGGGAGGAGCGCTCCCCGTCGTCGAGGGAGACAAGGTCGTGCCGGTGGCCAACCGGATCGGAAGGCACTTCGATCTCGTCGTCGCGACGCAGGACTGGCATCCGGCGAACCACGGCAGCTTCGCCTCGCAGCATCCCGGAAAGAAGCCGGGGGATGTGATCGACCTCAATGGATTGCCGCAGGTGCTGTGGCCGGATCACTGCGTGCAGCAGTCGAAGGGAGCGGAATTCCATCGCGCGCTCGATCGCAGCCGCGTCGCGGCAATTTTTCAGAAAGGCGTCGATCCGGAGATCGACAGCTACAGCGGCTTCTACGACAACGGGCATCGCCGCGGCACGGGACTCACCGAGTATCTCCGTTCGGCGGGCGTCACCGATGTGACCATCGCCGGTCTGGCGACCGACTACTGCGTGAAATACAGCGTGCTCGACGCGCTGCGCCTCGGGTTCAAGACGACAGTGGTGGAAGATGCCTGCCGCGGGGTGAATCTGAAACCGAACGATTCCGCCGCGGCGCTCGCGGAGATGCGCACCGCGGGAGCGCAGGTGGTGCGCTCCACGGCGCTCTCCCCCGTCGGGCGTTAGGACGTAGCGCCGGCTCTCCAGCCGGCATGAGCCGCCTGAGAGGCGGCTCTACGTTCGCTAGTGGCGTTTGTACCTGTGTCGTTCGTGCACGTTGCGCCCGTGCTGCACCGCCTCGCCGAGCGCGCCGCCGATCAGCGCCCCTTTGAGCGGATGACGGTGATGCACCGCCGCGAAGGCGGCGTCAGCAGGAAGCAGCAGCCCAATCCTGAGGACAGCTGCGCTAAGCGACACAAATCCAAGGGCTTGTGTACAATCCGCGCGCATGCTCAAGCGCCTGATTCTTCTGCTCGCTTTCGCTCCCGCTCTGCTCGCTGCGCCGCCGCCGCTCGATGATGCGACGCGGCAGCTCGCGCACGACATCTATAAGCAACTGATCGAGATCAACACCACCGACTCGACCGGTAACACCACGACGGCCGCCGAGGCGATGGCCGTGCGGCTGCGCGCGGCGGGATTTGCCGCGGGGGACGTGCAGGTGCTGTCGCCGAATCCGCGCAAGGGAAATCTCGTGGCACGGCTGCGCGGGTCGACGAGCGCGAAGCCGATCCTCCTGCTCGCGCATCTCGATGTTGTGGAGGCGAAACGCGAAGACTGGTCGGTCGATCCCTTCGTGCTCACGGAAAAAGACGGCTACTTCTACGGCCGAGGTACCGACGACGACAAAGCGATGGCCGCTATCTGGATCGCCAATCTGATCCGCTACAAGCAGGAAGGATGGGTCCCGAAGCGCGATCTGATCGTCGCCCTCACCGCGGACGAGGAGACTGGCAACTTCAACGGCGTGTCGTGGCTGCTGCGCGAGCACCGGCCGCTGATCGATGCAGCCTTCGTCCTGAACGAAGGCGGCGGCGGCCAGCTCATAGACGGAAAGCGCATCTACAACGGAGTCGGCGCGAGCGAGAAGGTCTACGTTACATTCGCTCTCGAGACGCGCAACAAGGGAGGGCACAGCTCGATACCGCGCAAGGATAACGCGATCTACGAGCTGGCCGACGGTTTGACGCGGTTGGAGGCGTTCGCCTTTCCGGTCGCGCTGAATGGCGTGACGC
Organism: Thermoanaerobaculia bacterium; assembly: GCA_041483175.1. Lineage (GTDB taxonomy): Bacteria > Acidobacteriota > Thermoanaerobaculia > Gp7-AA8 > Gp7-AA8 > Gp7-AA10. The sequence continues at coordinate 13,418 of JBGPFD010000029.1, forward strand.
ACGCCTATTTCGAGCGGATGTCGAAGCTCGAAACGGAAGCGACGGCGGCGGATATGGCCGCGGTCGCGAAGGGAGACGCCGCGGCGGCGGCGCGCCTGTCGGAGACGCCGGTCTACAACGCGCTGCTGCGTACGACGTGCGTGGCCACGCGCCTCGAAGGGGGCCATGCCGACAACGCGCTGCCACAGACGGCGCGGGCGACGGTGAACTGCCGCGTGCTCCCCGGCGATTCGGCGGATGCCGTGCGCGACAGCGTCGTCAAGGTGCTGAACGATCCCGGCATCGAGGTGACGTGGATCGACAAGCCGAACGCGAGCGCGCCGACAGCGCTCGATCCGGCGGTCCTCGGGCCGATCGAGCAGGTGACCGAGGAATTCTGGCCCGGCGTGCCGGTGATGCCGCTGATGTCCACCGGCGCGAGCGACGGGCTCTATCTGCGCAACGCCGGCATGCCGACGTACGGCGTCTCGGGACTCTTTTCCGAGCTCAATGACGATCGCACACACGGACGCGATGAGCGCGTCGCGGTGTCGCAGTTCTACGACAGCCTGCAGTTTCTGTACGTGCTCGTGAAACGGTTGGCATCGTGAGGCGATTTTTCTCGATCGTTCTTCTGATCGCCGCGGCGTGTACCGCGCCCGGTCCCCCACCGCCGCAGCCGGCGCCGCGGGAAGCGCCGCCGCCCGCGGAGGAAAAGGCGATCGCGAAGGTCCGCGTGACCGCCACGACACTCAACGTGCGCAAGGATGCGGTGCTGTCGTCGGAGGTCATCGCGCACGCGAAGAAGGGCGATCGCCTCGATCTCCTCTCGTTTGGCGACGAGTGGGATCGCATCCGGCTCGCCGACGGGACGATCGGCTACGTGTCGGTGCTGCATGTGATCCGCATGGAAAGCCGCTCCCGCCGCGGCTGTCCGGCCGACGCCGAGTTCAGGTTTGCCAAGACGCCGACGCCGTCGTTCTCCGACAGCAGCACGGCGCACGGGATCGTGACCGTCGATGCGAACGTCGACGCGAAGGGAAACGTCACCTCCACGCACGCGATCACGAACACCACCGGCGACGACTCCCTCGGCCTGCTTGCCGAACGCGAGATCCGCCAGGCCAAATTCATCGCCCCGATCCGCAATTGCGTGGCAAAGCCGTTCATCTTCACGTATAAGAGGTCGTTCTAGGGAACCTCTGAACAGGTCGTGTAGCGGCGGGCGTCCCCGCCCGCCGGGCCGGCGAGGACGCCGGCCCCTACACTTGTGCAGAGGTTTCCTAGGAGTGTGAGTGTGGCGGCGGGCGGGGGCGCCCGCGGCCACACATGTTGCCGATGAACATCCGCGAATACGCCGCCGCCGCGCAGTCGACTGATACCTTCGGGCGGGTGCTCTGCAGCGCGCGTAATCACTTCTTCATCAACGACGGGCCGGTGCAGAACGGATGTCCCGGCGAAGCGGTAACGCCGCCCGAGGCATTTCTGGCGAGCGTGGCAGCCTGCGGGGTCGAGCTGCTGGAGGTGATCGCGCGGGAGCTGAACCTGCCGGTGCCCTCAGTGCACGTGCAGATCGACGGAAAGGTCGACCGCGATCATCCGGTGCGCCCCGACGTGACGCTGTTCAATGAAGTGCGGCTGCGATTTGCCGTCGGCGGCGTGACGCGCGAGCAGGCGGTCGACCTCGTCGAGCGCTTCAAGAAGCGTTGACCGCTGTACGGCAGCGTCGCAGTTGCGACGCCGAAAGTGGAAGTGATCGTCGATCGCGAGCCGATCGCCGCGGAACGGGCGTAACGCACTTTCAAAGGCGGCGGCGAGCCGCCGCACTCCAAAGGCTACTCCCGTGCAACTCATAGCTCCTCAATCGACCGCGGCCAATCTACATTCAACAGCCGCGAGAGCGCGCGATCGGCGAGCAGCCGCCCGCCGGTCTGACAGCGCGCGCAGTAGTTGGTTTCGTTTTCCGCGTAGACGATGCGCTGCACGGGCGCCCCGCAGTCGGGACACGGCTCGCGATAGCGGCCATGGACGGCCATCCCTTCGCGAAACGCGGTGACCTTCTCCGGGAAGGCGCCGCCGGCCTCGGCGCGGAGGCGGTTGGTCCACTCGATGAGCGTCTGGCGCGTGGCGTCAAACAGGCGCGCAATCTCTTCGTCGGAAAGATTCGTGGTCATCTGCACCGGCGAGAGGCGCGCGCGATGGAGGATCTCATCGGAGTAGGCGTTGCCGATGCCGCTGAAGAGATGCGGATCGGTCAGCGCCCGCTTCAACGTGTGACGTTCGCCCGTCAGTGCTCCTCGGAACGCGGCGAGATCGCTCTCCAGCACTTCGATGCCGCCGGGATCGAGCGCGCGCAGCGCCTCCTCTCCGCGCAGCAGATGCAGCGACGCCCGCCGTTTCGATCCCGCCTCGGTCAGCAGCAGCGTGCCATTCGGAAAGTCGAAGGCGGCCAGGCCGAGCTTCGCCGGGATCTTCGCGCCGGACGCCAGCCACCGAAAGCGGCCGGCGATCATCAGATGAATGACAAGGACGAGCCCGCCTCCGAATTCGATGACGATCCGTTTTCCGACGCGGCGCACATCGAGCACCCGTTTGCCTTCGAACGCGGCAGGAGCAGGCTCGACGGTACGCAGGACGAACGGGCTTGCAAGGCGTAGACGCGTCAGCGACTTGCCGCCGATTCGCTCTTGCAGCGCTTCGACATAGACTGTGACGTCGGGAAGTTCGGGCAATCGCCGTCCATTATCCGTTCTGATGCGTTCGATTCTGCGAGCCGTCCTCGTTCTGATGGCGCTGGCCACCGTGCCCGCCGGCCAGAGGCCGTTTGCTGCGCCGGCTCTGCAACCGGAAGGGCTCATCATTCCTGTGGCCGGCGTGAGCATGGAGGGGCTTCACAGCGATTTCAACGAGTGGCGTGGGACCCATCGACATCACGCGCTGGACATCCTCGCGCCGCGCGGGACTCCGGTGCTGGCCGCGGTCGACGGTAAGTTGCGGAAACTTCTGATCAGCCAGGCGGGAGGGCTGACCATCTACGAGACCGACGAATCGGAGGCCATGATCTACTACTACGCGCACCTCGATCATTACGCCGCCGGGCTCGAAGAAGGAATGTCATTGCACAAGGGCGACGTGATCGGCTACGTCGGTACGACGGGAAACGCGCCGCCCAACACGCCCCATCTGCATTTCGCCATCGCCAGACTTCCGGTGTCGAAGGAATGGTGGACGGGGAACCCGATCGATCCGTTTCCGCTTCTGCGCGACCGCGGGACTACCGTCAGTGCCGATCGCGCGATCGCCGGCGGGCGGTGAGGGTACGTGGGACCGGCTCTCAGCCGGTCCACGCCGGCTGAGAGCCGGCGCTACGTGCCGGCGAGAGTCAGCGTGTCCGCCGTGCTTCGTGGATCCGGGTGCTGCACGGCCGCGAGAATCATCGCGGCAAATTTCATCGTTTTTCCTCATCCGGGATGGCTGGCAGGAAGCTAGAATTCCGCTCCCTGATGACCGACAGCGTCGCAACTGCAGAGCGCGCCGCCATCCCCATTCTGACGGCAGAAGAAGTTACCGGTCGTGCCAGTGCCGCCCTGGAGGAGGCCGGGCGTCAGTTCGATCAGATCGAGCGGCTGCCTCTCGATGGCCTCACGGCGCAGGTTGTGCTCGACGCGTGGGATGACACCTCGATTGCGATGGAGAACGCCTTCGGGCCGATCTCCCTGCTCAACAGCGTGCATCCGGAATCGTCCGTCCGGGACGCGGCGGACCGCGCGCTCATCGATGAGTCCGCCTTCACCACGAAAGTGTTCCAGAACGAGCTTCTCTTCGAGCGCGTGCGGGGCATCGTGCCGGCCACGGCGGCGCAGAAGCAGTTGCAGAAGGACCTGATCGAGTCGTTCGAAGACAGTGGCGTGGCGCTGCCCGCGGAGAAACGGCAGCGCTTTCGCGCCATCTCCGAGCGGCTGACGGAGCTGGCTCAGGAGTTCGCCAAGAACATTCGGGAAAACAAGACGGTCCTGCGCTTCACGCCCGAAGAGTGCAAAGGCCTGCCGCAGTCCTATCTCGATCGGGTGCCGCAAGACGAGAGCGGAACCATCGCCGTCGGATTCGACGCTCCCGACTACATCCCCTTCATGATGAATTCGGCGAGCGAGAGCGCCCGGAAGCGCTATTACATCGAGTACACCAATCGCGGGACGCCGCGGAACGTCGAGATCCTCGATGAGATCGTGGCGCTGCGGAAGGAGATCGCCGATCTTTACGAGGTCCCGAGCTTCGCCCACTACGTCACGAAGCGGCGCATGGTCGAAAACCCGGAGACGGTGACGCGATTTCTCGACGAAGTGAAGAGCGTGGTCACCGAGGCGGAGGTGCGCGACCTGCAGCAGCTCCGCGAGATCAAGGCGGAACTGCTGGTCATCGATGTCGCCGGCACGGCGATCGCTCGCTGGGATCTGCTGTACTACCGCGAGCGCCTCCGCGAACGCCGCTATGCGATCGATCAAGAGGCGCTTCGCAAATACTTCCCGACTGTTCCGACGCTGCACTGGATGCTCGACATCAGCGAGCGCTTGTACGGCATCCGCTTTGAGGAAGCCTCCGTCCCGCTCTGGCACAAAGACGTCGTCTATTTCGACGTCCGCGATGCGGAGACGGCGGAGCTGATCGGAGGCATCTACCTCGATCTCTACCCGCGCGCCGACAAGTACAAGCACGCGGCGGCGTGGCCGGTGCGCGGCGTGAGCCGGCGCGCCCGACGGAAACCGGTGAGCGCCCTGGTGACGAACTTCAACCGCGACGGCCTGACGCACAACGAGCTGGAGACGCTGCTCCATGAATTCGGCCACGTCCTGCATGGCGTGCTCTCGCAGACCGAGTACAACCAGCATTCGGGCACCAGCGTCGAGCGCGACTTCGTCGAGGCGCCGTCGCAGATGTACGAGGAGTGGGGGAGCCGGATGGAGAGCCTGTCGCTGTTGCGCGGTCACTGTCCGGACTGTCCACTCATCGACCAGTCGCTGGTGATGCGGATCCGTGCAGCGAAGAAATTCGGCGCCGGAATCGATTACGGGCGGCAGCACCTCTACGCCGCGTACGACATGGCGCTGTCGAGCGAAGATCCCGGCGGATGCCTCGAGGTGTGGAGGGCGATGGAAGCGTCGATGCCGATGGGCCACGTTGAAGGAACGGCGTTCCCCGGAACGTTCGAGCATATCGCCAGCGGATATGCCGCCGGCTACTACGGCTACATGTGGGCGAAGGTCATCGCTCTCGATCTCGTCGCGGCGTTCGGTGACGATCTGATGAGCAGCGCCGTCGGCCGGCGGTTCCGGGAGATGATCCTCTGCCGTGGCAGCGAAGAGCCCGCGCGCGATCTCGTCGAGCGCTTCCTCGGCCGGCCCGTTTCGAGCGAGGCGTTCTTTCAGGAGATACGAGGGGAGTAGGGCACCGCTGCGCCGTGCCGCTTTCCGGGAGAACGGCACGGCGCAGCCGTGCCCTACTTGTGTCCCAGCACCTCGTGTGGCCGGTAGGGCTCCTCGAGGAACTTCATCTCCGATTCCTCGAGCCGGAGTTCGATCGCGGCGAGCGCCTGATCGAGATGCTCGAGCTTCGACGCTCCGACGATTGGCGCGGTGACGCCCGGCTTGTGCAGGATCCAGGCGAGCGCGATCTGCGCCGGCGACACGCCTCGCCGCTTCGCCAGCTCGGCCGCGCGATCGGCGACCACGGAATCCGAGTCGCCGTAATAACGGTGCGCGTACTCGTCGGTCTTCGCCCTTTCGGTCTGCCGCGCGCGGTTGCCGGCTAGAAATCCGCGCGCCAGCGGGCTCCAGGGGATCACGCCGACGCCCTGGTCGAGGCAGAACGGAATCATCTCGCGCTCTTCTTCGCGGTAGATGAGGTTGTAGTGATTCTGCATCGACACGAATCGCGTCCAGCCGTTCGCATCGGCTGCATGCAGCATCTTCGCGAATTGCCACGCGTGCATGCTCGACGCGCCGATGGCCAGCGCTTTTCCCGATTTCACCACGTCGTGCAGCGCCTCTATCGTCTCCTCGATCGGCACTTCGGGATCGAATCGGTGGATCTGATAGAGATCGACATAGTCGGTCGCCAGGCGGCGGAGCGACGCCTCGATCGCCAGCATGATGTGCTTTCGTGAGAGGCCGCGATCGTTCGGCCCCGGGCCGGTCGGGAAGTAAACCTTGGTGGCGATCACCACGTCGTCGCGGCGCGTGTACTCGCGCAACGCGCGGCCGAGGACCGTCTCCGAGAGACCGGCGGAGTACATGTCAGCGGTATCGAAGAAGTTGATGCCTCCTTCGATGGCCCGCCGGAAGAACGGCCGCGCCGGCTCCTCGTCGAGGACCCAGGGGCGCCACCTGCTCGAGCCATAGGTCATCGCGCCGAGGCAGAGACGGGAGACGCGGAGGCCGGACCGCCCGAGATGCACGCTTTCCATGCGTGCGATGATATCGGCGGAACTCATGCGCCGACTCTCTTTTCTCCCGCTGTTCTTCCTGGGGCTTTCGGTCACCTTCGTCGTGGTGCTGGCCCTCCGCCTGCGGCGTGACGCGCAGGAGGGGATTCCGACCGCGACAACCGCGCCGAGCAACCCGGCGGCGGCGCCCTCTCCTCCGCGGCTGGTGATCAGCACGAGCGAGAATGCGTCTTCCCCCGCTCGTATCGCGGCCGGCCCGGCGGGCGTCGAAGGCCGGCCGGAGGCCGGCGTGGCGCGGACAACGCCGGCGCCGCCGAAGCAGCCGGCGATCGCGCGTGCGCTGGCGCCGCCGGTGCACGCGTTGAGCGGTAAAAGAAGCAGCGCGCCACCGGCGCCAAAGCCACCGCCGCAACGGCCATCCCAATCCCAGCCTGTGTCGTTGACGGAAGCGCGAGGCTCGTCGCGGGGTCACGACCAGCAGGGGGCGAAAGATCCGGACTCCGACACCACGCCGCCGCAGCTTCTGTCGATCGAGTTCGTGCCGCCGCAGGTCCACGACGGCGAAGAATCGACGGTGGCAATCACCGCGACCGACGACCTCTCCGGCGTGCGCGGCATCTCCGGAACCATCAGCAGCCCCACCGGGAAAGCGCTGCAGGGATTCGCCACCCAGCACGAGGGGGAGTCGAACCGCTACCTCGGCCGGGTATTCATTCCGAAGAACGCGGAGCAGGGAACGTGGCACGTCCGTTTCCTGAACCTCAGCGACAACGCCAGCAATTCGGTAACCCTCAGCGATGGGCAGGGAACGATCCCGCCCTCGGCGGTTCTGCGCGTCGTCTCCTCCGATTCCGATTCGACCCCGCCGTCGCTGAAGAACATCTGGGTCGACCGTCGCGCGATGCGTGGAGGGGAGAAGAACATCGTGTACGTCGAGGCGGTCGACGACAATTCGGGCGTCAATCTGGTCAGCGCGGTGTTTCAGAGCCCCTCGAAGCTGGCGCGTATCGGCGCGGGTTGCCAGCGCGGTGACGGCGATGTGTGGCGCTGCGAGCTGGCGGCGCCGGCCTGTCTCGATTGCGGCGACTGGCAGCTCGAGCAGGTGACGCTTCAGGACAAGGCCAACAACCTGGCGACCTTCCGGCAGGACAACCCGATCGTGCAGGCAGTGAAGATCAACATCCAGGGCGACTCGTGCGACAGCACGGCGCCGACACTGCAGTCGCTGACGCTCAACAACAACGATGTCACCATGGGCGCGAACGGAACTATGGTAGCTGTTACCATAGCTGTCTCCGATGATCTCTGCGGCGTCTCCGGTGCCAGCGGGCAGTTCAGCGGGCCGGGCGCCGGGAGCGGCGGCGTCTTTCCGCTACAGCGCACCGGCGAGGGGACGTGGGTGGGTCACATCCAGCTCGATCCGCACGCCGCCCGCGGCGTGTGGCGGATCAATTCCATCCAGTTGACCGATCAGGGCTACAACCTGCGGATCTACTACGCCAACGACCCGCTGCTGCAGAACGGCGTGTTTCACGTCCGCTGATCGTCTTCATTCCACACCTTCGACAGACGTCCGTGCGGCATCTCGGGAACGTCCACGGTGTAGTGCGAGGTGTCGTTGAACAGCGTCAGGCGCGCGTGGGCGAGGTCTTTGAAATCGAGAATGTTCAGCGCGCAAGGAGCCTGATCAAGCCGGTCGCGATATTTGCGCGGATCGAATCCGAGGAGCGTGCTGAGGAGGAGGCGGATGGTCGCTTTGTGCGAGACGATCACGATCCGCTCGTCGCAATGCTCCTCCACGATCTTGAGCACCGCGGGGAGCGCGCGCGCCGTCACCTGCAGTCCGCTTTCACCATCGACCGGAGCGAAAGAGAAGGGATCGTTCTCGTAACGGCTGTACTCCTCGGGGAACTCGCGCTCGACCTCATCGCGTTTTTTTCCCTCCCACCGCCCGTGCGCGATTTCGCGGATTCCGTCGACCGGCGTCACCGCGATGCCGTGCGGCTCGACGACCAGCCGTGCCGTCTCCATGGTGCGGCGCATCGGGCTGGCGAAGGCAGCGGTGATCGTCTCTTGACGCAGGCGATGACCGAGGCGGCGGGCCTGTTCTTGGCCGGCCGCGGAGACAAGGACGTCGATGGCGCCGGCGAAGCGATCTTCGGCGCTGAGCTCGGTCGAGCCGTGGCGGATGAGGAAGACGCGCGTGGTCACGCGCGCATTCTGCCCGAAAAGTAAAAGACCCGCGATCTCTGATCTCGCGGGTCCATCCTCGGTTCGTTAACATCCACCAGAGGGCATTCGAACCGACTTGGCCTCGAGAGCCTCTGCCTCTCGACACCTTGCGACGCGTTGACATCTGCAAAGGAGCATTCGCGCCGCGTCCGCTTCGTGACCCATCGCGTCTCGAAGCTTTCCTTCCCGCCGTTAACATCTGCCATGGAGCGTCCGGCAGGAAGGATTGCAATGTAGGTCCGCGATCGTGGAGATGCAATAGGTGAAAAAAGATTTTTTTGGGCGGTTTCGACGATGTGGAAAAGAAATTTCGAACTGCGGAAAAACTCTACTCGTGATTGTGGAAATCGCGGAAAAAATATCGAAGGCTGTGGAAAAAATTTACGCGCGCAGCCGTGTTCGCTCGCGCGCGTAGAGCTCGATGGCCTGCTGCACCACGGGCAGCGCCTGCTGGCGATCGAGAAAATCTTCGACCACCACGCTCTTGTTCTCCAGTTTCTTGTAGTCGAGAAAAAAGCGGCGCACCTCTTCCATGCGGTGCGGCGGCAGCTCGCGGATCGACCGGTAGTGTGCGTACTCCGGATCGTCGACGTGCACGGCGATGATCTTGTCGTCTTCTTCGCCCTGATCGGTCATCTTCATCACCCCGATCGGCCGGGCGAACATGATGGCCAGCGGGACGATCTCCTCCTGCCCGAGGACCAGTGCGTCGAGCGGATCATGATCGCCGCAGTATGTTTGCGGAATGAACCCGTAGTTGGCCGGATAATGCACCGAGCTGAAGAGTATGCGATCGACGCGAATCAGCCCGCTTTTTTTGTCGAGCTCGTATTTGGTCTTCGAGCCCTTGGGAACCTCGATCACCACCGGAACGATCTCCGGCGCGCGGTCGCCGATCGCGACGTCATGCCAGGGATGCACGGCCGGACGATAGCACGGAACAAACGGCGCTCTCGCCGCGTTGCCCACCGTTGCCCCCAATGGCACGTTCCTCCATGAGATCGAGTAAGATACCCGCCCCTGATCTCGTGAGACTTCGCGAAAGGCACTTGCGTATTTCATGACCCAGTCGAGAGAAGCCACCGAAGCGAGCAGCTTTGCGGAGGCGTTCGAAGCCAGTCTCAATTTCAAAACCCCCGAGCAGGGTGAGTTGCTGCGCGGGCAGATTGTCTCCATCTCCGGCGACGACGCGTTCGTTTCCTACGGAGGCCCGTCGGAAGCGGTGATGGCCGCCGCGGAGCTGGACGGTCTCGGTGTCGGCGACACCGTCGAGGGGACGGTCGTAAATACCGCGCCCGAGATCCGCATCTCGCGCAAGCTCGCCCGCGGCAGGGCCAGCCTCGATCTGCTCCGGCAGATGTACGCGAACCGCCTTCCGGTGGAAGCGAAGGTCGCCGCGCGCAACAAAGGCGGCTTCGATGTCAACATCAGCGGCCTGCGCGCCTTCTGCCCGCTGTCCCAGATCGCCCTCGGAAGGGTCGAAAATCCCGATGCCTTCATCGGCCAGTCGTTCGAATTTCGAGTCACCGAGCTGTCCGACGACGGACGGCGCATCGTCGTCTCCCGTGCCGTCCTCCTGAAAGAGCAGGCCTCTGCGCGCGCCGAAGAGACGCGCAAGACGATCGTTCCCGGCGCGGAGCTGACCGGCATGGTCAAGACGATCACGCCGTTCGGCGCGTTCATCGACCTTGGCGGCATCGATGGATTGCTGCACGTGTCGGAATTGAGCCGTCGCCGCGTCAGCGATCCGAAGGAAATCGTCTCTGTCGGCCAGCAGGTCCAGGTCAAGGTTCTAAAAGTCGAAAGCGGCGGCAAGCGCATTTCGCTGTCGATGAAAGATCTGGAACCCGATCCTTGGGCCGACGTCGCTGATCGCTATCCGGTCGGCGCGCAGTTCAGCGGCAAGATCGTGCGCACCACCGACTTCGGGCTGTTCGTCGAAATCGAGCCCGGCGTCGATGGCCTCGTGCACACTTCGCAGCTGCCGTACGGCATCAAACAGAGCGATCCCTCGATTGCCATCGGAACCACGGTCACCGGATGGGTGCGCGAAGTCGATCCGCCAAAGAAACGCCTCT
>JBGPFD010000030.1:0-23567 GCA_041483175.1 Thermoanaerobaculia bacterium
GAATCTCGGTTGGAGCAGGAGCAGGATGCTTCGGCAGTAGCATCATTGCCACGATCACCGCGAAGGACAGAAGAACGAGTGCGGCGGCGGCGAACATCACTCCTTTGCGGCGGATGGTGGTTGCGGGACTGACGAGCGCCCGAAGATCAAAGGCGAGATCGCGAGCGGAGTGGTAGCGCGCGCTCCGGTCCTTCTCCAGAGATCGTCGGATGAGACGCATGAGAGCCGGCGGCGCTTCGTTTGGCGACAGATCCGGCGGTTCGTCGCGCAGAGCCGCGGCCATCGTCTCGGTCGCCGTCGATCGTGCGAAAGGAGACTTGCCGCCGAGCATTTCGTACAGGATGCAACCAAGCGCGAAGATGTCCGTCGTGCCGTCAACGGTCTCACCTCGAATCTGCTCGGGCGACATGTAGCCGAGGGTTCCCACGACCTTTCCGGGCGAGGTCATCACATCCGTGGTGTCGCTCGGCTCCGTGCGGTCGTCTGTCACGCGCGCAAGGCCGAAGTCGAGGATCTTCACCTGCCCACCGGAAGTCAGAAAGATATTGGACGGTTTCAAATCGCGATGGACGATCCCCTTCTCGTGTGCGGCGGCAAGCCCATCGCTGATCGCCGCTGCAATCTCACACGCTTTCCTCGCTGGAATCTTCGACCGGGCGATTCGATCGCGGAGTGTTTCTCCTTCCAGAAGTTCGGTCACGGCGAAGCTGATCCCGTCGTGTGTGTCGAAGTGATGAATCGAAAGAATGTTGGAGTGCGAAAGGAGAGCGACGGCTTTCGCTTCCTGCTCGAAACGGCGGCGCGCTACCGGGTCGCCGGCCATATCCGCGGGTAGAACCTTGATGGCTACCTCGCGGCCGAGGTGCGAGTCTCGAGCGCGATAGACCTCGCCCATCCCGCCGGCGCCCAACGGCGACAGGATCTCGTACTGCCCAAGATGGGTACCCGGGGCAAGAGTCATTGACGATCGATCGGTGCTCGAATCATAGCAGCGGCGATCAGCCCGATCGCGGCGGAAGCGGTCACGTCGGAGGCCCAGTGGCGAAACGCCAGGACGCGCGAGACGGCGACGGCGATGGCCAGTAGCGCCGCGGCGACGCGGAGCGACTTCGAGCGCGCGCCGAAGATCAGCACTCCCGCCAGGGCGAACGCGCCGACGGTGTGACCACTGGGAAAGGACGTCGCCGCCGCGCGCACGTGCTGGAACGGGCCGAGCCACAACTCGGGGCGCGCGCGGCCGACCGCGAACTTCACGATGGTCACCGCGATGCCCGCCGCGGCTCCCGCGAGCGCCATTCGAATGGCAACGCCGATCCACGGCCGCTCCGTATGGGCCATGCCGGCGAGCAGGAAGAAGACGACAATCATCACCGGATTGAAGCCGCCGCCGAAGCGGTTGGCGATCCGAATCCAGTCCTGCACATCCTCCGATGCCACGCGTTCGGCCCACGCAGTCACCGCCGCGTCGGCGAAGATCCAGATGATGGCAACCGCAACCGCGGAACCGACCACCGCCGCCGCCATCGGCAGCGTGGCGCGAACGCGCATCCGGCGAAGCTCCTCGCGCACGCCGGCGTAGTCGCGCGCCTGCTGCAGCAACACGATGCCGAACAGGCCGGCGAGGCACCAGTAGACGACGTCCCATGACGGCGCCTCGCGGCCGAGAAATGAGAGCTCGTCGACGGCGAGCGGCGCGTTCCAGCAGAGGCGATTGATCGACACGACCGGTGAAGGCCAAAAGACGGACAGCAGCAGCAGCGCGATGAAGATCGCCGAGGCGAGGTTGCGCTTAGCGCCGGTGGACATCGAACCACTTTCCGATCATGCGTAGCTCTTCGACGCGCTGATAGCCGCGAAGCGCGCCGGCGATCTCCCCTCCGTGCACGCGGCTGGTGGCGATCACCATGGGATTTCCGACGTTTTTCGCATCGACGTAGCGTACCCGCTCCAGCGCCCGCGGGAAGTCGCGGCTCCAGAGGTACGGACAACTGTACAGCGCCATGTCCTCGGGCACGACGTGCTGCCGCTCCAACGCATCGATCAATCGCCGCGGGCTGCCGATATCGTTGACCAGCGGCATCAGCGCGATCGCCACGTACACCATGGCCACGATCGGCACGATGCCGACGGCGATCGTCGATGCGAAAAGCGATCGAAATGTAACAAGCAACGCAATGAGCGCGCACGCCGCGAGGATCACGAAGAGAATGCGCACCGACGAAAGCGTCAACAGCGACGCCTCGGGACTCTTCAGGCGAGCAGCGGGAATGAAGAGACCGGCCAACCCGACGATCAGTAGAACGAGCAGAGCGAGCGCGTTGGCGATCTTTCCGCCGGAATCGCGGCGAACGAAATCAGCGATCATCAGCGCCACCGGCGGAATCAGCGCCATCATGTAGACGTCGAGCTTACTGCTGAGCAGGGAATACGGAACGAGCACGGCGAGAATCCAGCTCAGATAAAAGCGATTTGCGCGGCGCAACGCGGCGAGCGCCGGAAAAAACCACGGAACGAGGATCGCCGGCATGTGCAGCAGGTAGAACCACGGCGGCGCGCTGTGCACCCACGCCGAGACCGCGCGGCCGACGGTCTGCTTGACGATTACTTCGCGCGTGTAGGTCGCGCCTCCCAGCATCATCGCCGGCACGAACCAGAGCAGCGGGATGACGATCATCGCCGCGAGCGCGGCGAAATCCGCCCCGTGCGGCCGGCGTCGCCTCCGCCACGACTCGATGGCGTAGAGTACGATCCCAATCACCGGGGCCATCGGTCCCTTGACCAGCGTGGCCACGCCGAGCGCAATGCCGCACAGCAGCATCGCGCGTCTGTCGTCTCCTTCGAAGGATCGCAGCATCATCCACGCGCCGAGGACGATCAGAGCGGTGAAGGCGACATCCATCCGTGCCGTTTGCGCCGAGCCCCAGATCATCAGCGACGATCCGCAGACAAACGCCGCGAGCGGCCCGCCGATCCGCCACATGAGCCACAGAAGAAACAGAAAGGCGATCAACGATGGCAGAACGAAGCTCCACATCGAGTAGAGACCGAACGGAATGCTCAGCAGGTCGATGAGCCAGAAATGAAGCGGCGGCTTGTGCGTGAATGGCACGCCGTTCAGGGTAGGGAGAAAAAATGCGCCGGTGGCGCGCATTTCGCGGATCACCTGCGCGTATTTCGTCTCATCGCCGATGAAGAGATCGCGTTGAAACGGGGTGATCCATGCCGCTAGAATGACGAATCCCAGCGCAGCGCCGACGCTGCGGCGGGCGATCTCAGCAGGCGGACTCAACTCTCTGATTATATGACGGTTAAAGGGTTCACGAAATATTCAGAGGGCCTTCGGATTGCAGTGCTAGAATCGAGTTCAAGGAGGAAACGGGATGTCGAATCGTACCGAAGACATTCAGCGGATTCTCAGCACCGAGGATGATGAGTTTCGTCAATGGATCGAAGAGCATCACCGTTGCGAGTCGCGCCTCACCGAACTAGCCACCAAGAACCAGGTCACGCTCGACGAGGAACTGGAAGAGAAAACGTTGAAGAAGCGCAAACTCCTTCTGAAAGATCAGATGGCAGCGCGGATTCGGTCATACGAGACGAGCAACGTCGCGTAAACAGCATCAAGCCTTGGGCGTTAGGTGTCAGGCGTTGGGCGTTAGGTGGTCCGCTTCCACCTAACGCCCAAGGCCTGACACCTAACGCCCTTTTTGCATACACTGCGTCGATGTCGCGCATCGGCGTTGCCCCCGAGGGATGGCTGTTCATCATTCCGGCGGCCATTCTCACCGCGGCGGCGGTGCTCACCGAGTGGTGGATCGCGGCGATCGCCTTCGGATTCATCACTCTCTTCCTGTTGAACTTTTTCCGCGATCCGCATCGCCGCGGGTCGGAGCGGCACGTCGATGTCCTCTCTCCCGCCGACGGCACGGTGGTGCAGATCAAAGAGGTCGCCGACGGCTCTGTGTGGCCGGGATTGACGCGGCAGATCAGCATCTTCATGTCGGTGTTCGACGTTCATGTTAACCGGGCGCCGGTCAGCGGCCGCATCGTGCATTACCGGTACAATCGGGGGAAGAAGATCGCCGCGTTCGCGGAGAAATCGTCGACGGAGAACGAGCAGAACCTGATCGTAATCGACGATGGACACGGAAGCACCATGGCCTTCAAACAGATCGCCGGATTGCTCGCGCGGCGGATCGTGTTCGACAAGAAAGAGGGCGATGAGGTCGTTCGCGGGGAACGGATCGGCATGATCAAATTCGGATCGCGGGTCGACGTCTTCCTGCCGCCGGTGGCGGCGATCAAAGTGACGATGCGCGACAAGGTGAAAGTCGGGCTGACGATCATCGCCGAGATTGAGGAACGTCCATGAAGCGGCCGGACGTCCGGAAAAATCTTCGCCGCGGCGTCTACATCATTCCCACATCCTTCACTGTTCTGAATCTCTTCTTCGGATTCCGCTCCATCGTGAACAGTACGCGGGGCATGGAGGCCATCAGCCAGGGCCGCACCGATCTGGCCATCCACTTCTTCGAGGTCGCCTGCCTGTCGCTTTTCTTCGCCGCGATTTTCGATACCTTCGACGGCCTGCTCGCGCGACAGCTCTCGGCCACCAGCGAGTTCGGCAAGGAGTACGACTCGCTCGCCGACGTGGTCACCTTCGGCACGGCTCCCGCGGTGCTGGTGTGGGCGTGGGGTCTCCACGTTCTCGGAAATCTCGGCGGGGCGATCGCCTTCCTGTTTCTGGTCAGTGTGTCGCTCCGGCTGGCGCGCTTCAACGTGATGACCGGCAAGACGGACTACCGCTACTTCGTCGGGTTGCCCAGTCCTGCCGGTGCGCTGACGCTTGCATCGATCATCTACTACGCGCCGACACCGGTGACCGACGAGAAGTTCGCCTTGATCATGCTGCTGATGACCGTGGCCGTGGCTTTCTCCATGGTCTCGCCGATCCGCTATCGCAGCCAGAAAGGGCTGAATCTGCAGAAAGAGCGCTCGCTGATGTACATCGTCGTTCTGGCGCTCATCCTCGGCATCTTCCGGCAATGGCCGCGCGAGTTTCTCTTCATCGGCTCGATCCTCTATCTCGCCTCGGGACCGGTGATACGTCTGTGGTCGATCGCCTTCCCGTCGCGCCAGACGCCGGACGAACTGCTCCAGCCGATCGAGACTCATTGACGATGCCCCATCCGAAATCGTCCGCCGGGTACCGGCTCGGGATCGTCAACCCGCTGACGCTCGTCGGAAACGAGATCAAGACGATTCTGCGTGAACGTTCGTTTCCGTTTGCCAAGATCGTGCTGCTCGACAGCGGCGGCAAGGCGGCCGGCGCGCTGACCGAGATCGATGCCGAACCGACGGTCGTGGCGGCTGCATCGGACGACGAGCTGGAAGATCTCGATCTGGTGTTCTTCTGCGGCCCGCCGGCGCCAAATCGGGAATGGATCGATCGCTACCGCGACGACGACTTCATCGCCGTCGACGCCTCGCAGCCTTCGGCAACCGAGAAGGGAAAACTTGCTGTGGCCGGCGTGAATCTCGAAGAAATTGGCGCCGGGGACACGCTGCTGATCTCGCCGCATCCGGTGGCCATCCCGATCGCGCTGATGCTCCACCAGATCACCATGCTCAGCCCGGTCGAGAGCTGCATCGCCAACGTGGTGCAGCCGGCGTCGGAATTCGAGCAGGCCGGAGTCGAGGAGCTGGCGCAACAGACGATCAGCGTCCTGAACATCAAGAGCGTGCCGAAGGACATCTTCGATCGGCAGCTCGCGTTCAACCTCTATCCGGCGCTCGAGCGCAACGAGGAATTCATCGTGGAGCAGATCCGCGCGCTGACCGACCCCGAGGCGCAGCTCGCGCTCTTGGTGACCCAGGGGACGATCTTTCACGGCCACACGTTCTCGCTTTTCGTGAAGACGCGCGAGGATCTCGAAGTCGATCGGATCGCGTCGCGGCTTCGCGATAATCCGGCCATCGTTCTTCCCGAGGGCGATCAGTCGTTCGGCACGATCGACGCCGCCGGAAAGGACGAAGTGCTGGTGGCCGAGGTGCGGCGCGACCCCGCCATCCGCGGCGGCTTCTGGCTGTGGGCTGTCTCCGACAATCTCCGCCGCAGCTCCGCGCTGAACGCGGTGCTGGTCGCGGAAAAAGCCCTACTGGGGCCGGGCGGCGCACGCTGAAATGGCCCGGCTCCGTTCCTTCATCGAGGCACACCGTCGCGCCGTCCCGCTGGCTCTCGCCGCGCTCGCGCTGGCGATGCACGCGCAATTTTTCGTAGCCGCCGGCGACGCGCATCAGCGATGGGACAGCTCGCAGTACCTCGAGACGGCGCGCAATCTCGTCGCCGGCCGCGGCTTCACGCTCGACGGCCGGATCGAAGCCCGCCGGACGCCCGGCTATCCCGCGTTTCTCATTCCCTTCGCCGCCGTCGGATTCCGTTCCGCGGTCATTGCCGCCGTGCAGCATCTTCTGGCCGTCGGGTTGGTGGTGGCGATCTTCTATGGAACCACGGCGCTGACCGGCGATCTGCTGGCGGGAGCGATCGCCGCGTTTCTTCTGGCCATCGACAGCGGGCAGATCTACATGGCCAACATGGTGATGACCGAGACGTTGATGTCGGTGATCCTGGTGGCGATCGTGTTCGTCCTGGCGCGATTCAGCCGGTCGCGCAGCGCGGCACTCGCCGCGCTCGCGGGATTGCTCGTCGCGCTCGGGGTCCTGGTGCGACCGGTGGCGATGTATTTGTGGTTGCCGCTCGCGGCGTGGATCGTACTGTCGGTGCCCGCACGCCGCGCCGCGGTGCTCGCCGCATTTCTCGCCTGCGCCGCGTCGCTTCCGCTGCTCTGGATGTGGCGCAATGACGTGCGGGCGGGCACGGCGTCGCTCTCCTCGATCGCCGGGGAAGATCTCTACTACTGGCGCGCCGCGGGCGCGGTGGCCATGCACCGGAGCGGCTTTCAATACTCGCCGCTGCCGTTCAGCGGAGAAGAAGAATTCCGGCGGCAGTTCTTCCGCGTCACGCAGCACGAGTTCGTCGAGACGGCGACGCGCGCGCTCGACGCGCGGTTCGGAGCGCGGGCGGCGATGCTCTCCGAGGTGCAGGTCTCGGAGTTCGAAGGGACGATGGCGCGCGACATCTTCCGGCGTTATCCAGGCTCGCTCGTGCTCCTGACGATCAATGGCGCGCTGCACCTCGTCTTCGACTCGACGTGGATGTACGCCGACACGCTTTGGGGGGGCACGATCCGAATCGTGGCCATTACGCTCATGGTCGTCAGCGCCGTCGTCTGCTTCATTCTCGCCATCACCGGATTCGTGGCTTTGCGGCGCGTCAACGCGCCTGTCGCATGGCTGCTGGCGACGATGCTGCTCTATTTCGTCGCCGTCTCTTCCGGGCCCGAGCACGAGCAGTGGCGCTATCGCGTTCCGCTGATCCCGCTGGAAATGATCCTCGTCGCCGCAAACGTGGTCGGGCGCCCGAAAACCGATCTGCGATAATCTCCCGCGCCATGCAGGACTATTACGAGCCGAAGGTTGGCGATCCGGCCTCCAATTTCCGTCTTCCCTCCACACGCGGCAAGGATGTGACGCTGAAGGAGTTTCGTGGAAAGGACGTCATCCTCTACTTCTATCCAAAGGACGACACGCCCGGCTGCACCGCCGAGGCTTGCTCCTTTCGCGATCACGAAGGCGATCTCTCCAAAGCCGGCGCCGTGGTCGTCGGCGTATCGACGGATTCGCTCGACAGCCATTTGCAGTTCCGCGACAAGTGCAAGCTGAATTTCCCGCTTCTCTCCGACGCCACCGCCGACATCGCCAAGATGTACGGCGTGTGGAAAGAGAAGAACCTTTACGGCCGGCGTTCATGGGGCGTGGCGCGGACCACGTTCTGGATCGGGGCGGACGGAAAGATCAAGAAGATCTACAAAAAGGTCGACCCCGCGAAACATGCCCAGGAGATCCTGGCGGACATGCAGGCGCCGAAAAAGAAGTGAGTCTTTGGAGTGCGCTGGCTTGCCAGCGCCTTGAAGGCGGCGGCAGCCGCCGCACTCCTGGGGTTTCAGCCGGCCTTCACAGCCCGAAAGGCGCGGATCCGCCGGCACGCCTCCTCGAGCGCGTCGAAGTCCTTGGCGAAGCAGAAGCGGAGCAGTTTCTTCCCGGCGCTGGAAACAAAAAATGCAGAGCCGGGAATGGACGCCACGCGCGCATTCTCCAGCAATGACTGCGCGGCTTCGCGGTCGTCTCGGAATTCGTCGGGGATGCGCGCCAGCATGTAGTACGCCCCCTGTGGAATCGACGCGCGAAAGCCGGCTTCCTCGAGCGCCGCGGCGAGCATGTCGCGTTTTTTCTGGTAGTCGGCGGCAAGATTGCGGTAGTACTCTTCACCGATCTCCAGCGCGCGGGCAATGCCCCACTGCAGCGGCGTCGGCGCGCAGACGTAGAAGAGATCGTTGACCAGCCCGATCGGCTGCGCCACGCGCGCATCGGCGGCGACGTACCCGATGCGCCATCCGGTCACTGAGAATGTCTTCGAGAAGCCCGAGATGGTTGCGGCGATGTCGCGATCGATCGAGGCGATCGACACGTGGTGGCGGCCGTCGTAGACGATGTATTCGTAGATCTCGTCCGTGTAGGCCCAGGCGTGGAACTCGCGGCAGAGCGCGGCGATGCGGGCCAGTTCGTCACGCGTGAAGACTTTTCCGCACGGATTCGACGGCGTACAGACGACGATGCCGCGTGTGTTCGGACCGAAAGCGGCGCGCAGCTCGTCGAAGTCGATCGACCAGTCGGGGGCGTGCAAGGTTACGAACTTCGGGACGACGCCGAGGATCTTGAGCGTATTGAGGTGATAGCCGTAGTACGGCTCGAAGAGGATCACTTCATCGCCGGCATTGAGCGTGGCCATCGCCGCCGTGGCGAAGCCGCCGGTCGATCCGACGGTGACGACGATTTCTTTCGCGGCGTCGACGCGGAATCCGTTGAAGCGCTCGATCTTTCGCGCGATCCGTTCGCGCAGCAGGTCGATGCCTTCGAATTTCGAGTACGTGGCCTTGTTTCCGGCGATGGCGTCGCACGCCCCTTCGACCAGCTCGGGGATCGTCGGCAGATCGCAGATGCCCTGGCCGAGGTTGATGCCGCCGACGCGCTCGCATTCGCGCGACATGCGGCGGATGTCGGACTGCACCAGGCCACGGAGGCGGTCGCTAATCTGATTCATGAAGCGACTAGTCTAACGTACGCGGTGTCACCCCGAGCGTCAGCGAGGGGCCTGGCCGGGGAGAGGCGCGCCGCCGCACCTACGGCCCCGATCCGCTGACGCTCGGGATGACAAACGATCCGGCCCACCACTCCCCTTTCCCGGCCTCGTCATCCAGCCGCAGGCCCTGGCGCCCGCATGCTTCGACGACGTACTCGCGCTGCACGTGCAGGATTCCGCTGGCGATCAGAGTGCGGTCGAGGTGGCGTTTGACGGCGGGAAGAAGGGCGACGATCACCTCCGGCAGGATGTTCATGGTTACGATGTCGAATCGCCCGCCGCGCAATGCGTCGATAGTGCCGATGAAGACCGGCATCTGTGCCGGGGCGACGCCGTTGCGTGTTCGATTCTCCCGCAAGGCTCGGAACGCCTCGGGATCCACATCGAAGGCCATGACGTTGCGCGTGCCGAGCCGCAACATCGCCAGAGCGAGAATTCCGCTGCCGGCGCCGATGTCCAGGCCGCGCCGGCCGCGCAGGTCGAGCCGTTCGAGAAGCTCGATGGTCAGCGCGGTCGATTCGTGGGAGCCGGTGCCGAAGGCCTGCTCCTGCGGAATCACCAACCGGTGGCGGGTGGTGTCGGGCGGAATCAGCGACGTATCGGAAGCGATGACGAACGAACGGCCGACGACGAGGGGCTGTAGTGATTGTTGATAAAGCTGCAGCCAGTCCAGGCGCGGCTGGTCGGCCGGTCGCAGATCGATGCTGAGCCCGCTCAGGGCAGCCGCGGCAGCATCGCGGTCGACGGAACTTGCAAAATACGCGACCAGTGCGCCGTCGCGCGTCGAGACCGTGCCGGTCGAGCGCGTGAAGAACAGACGTCCGTGAATGAGTTCCTCGAGATCGGGATGAAACGAGATCTCCAGGATGTAGTCGATCACTCCGCTCGATCGACCTGCGCGCGGCGCCAGACCCAGTAGCAGGTGAGAGGCACGAGGCCGCAGCCCACCAGCCACCAGGCGACGCCGAAGAAGGCGAGTTGGTCCTTGAGCGGCTGCTTCAGGTGCAGCGAAGCCACGACGGCATACAGCAGGACGGCGATTCCGAAGCAGAGCAGCGCCGCCATGCGATAGCGGACGACATTCTCCGTGAGCTCGTCGCGGTCATGGTCATTCATGAAGGAACTCTGGACGTCGCAAGAATCGTAAACGATTCGCGCTCTACCCGCCGAAGAAATCTTTGACTTTTTCGAAAACTCCGCGCGACTCGGGCAAGAGCTCCCCTTCCAGCGCGGCGTACTGCTCGAGCAGGGCGCGCTGCTCGTCCGTCAGCGTGGTCGGAACGCGCACCGCGATGTGCACGTAGTGATCGCCACGCCCGGAGCCCTGCAGAAACTTCACGCCCTTGCCGCGAAGCCGGAACACCTGATTCGGCTGCGTGCCCGCCGGAATGGTAAGCGTCTCGTCGCCGTCGATCGTCGTTGTGCGGATGTCGGCGCCGAGCGCCGCCTGGCCCAGCGAAAGGACCTGCTCGGAATGAATGTCGTAGTCGCGGCGCGTAAACGTCGGATGATCCTTGACGGAGATGAAGGCATACAGATCACCAGGCGGCCCGCCGTTGTAGCCGGCCTCTCCCTCGGAAGGAATCCGCAGGCGCGATCCTTCGTCGACGCCCGCCGGAATCTTCACCGAGAGTGTTTTTTCTTCGTGGATCCGTCCCGATCCCGCGCAGTTCGCGCAGGGATCCTTGATGACCTTTCCCGCACCACCGCACTGCGGACAAGTGCGGGCAACGGCGAAGAAGCCCTGCGAGTAGCTGACCTGCCCCCGCCCGCCGCAGCCGCTGCACGCCACCGGCGACGTTCCCGGCTTCGCGCCGCTGCCACTGCAGGCCCTGCAGGTGACCACGCGCGGAACGCTGATGGAGACCTCTTTGCCGAAGGCGGCGTCCTCGAACGCCAGTGTCAGGTCGTAGCGGAGATCGTTTCCGCGGGCCGGGCGCGTGCTGCGGCGCCGGCTGGCTCCGAAGAAGTCGCCGAAGCCGAACAGATCGCCGAGGATGTCGCCGAAGTCGGCGAACTGGTTCGGATCGAAGCCGCCCATCCCGTTCACTCCGCCGTGGCCGTAGCGGTCGTAGCGCGCGCGCTTCTCTTCGTCCGACAGCACGCCATACGCTTCGGCCGCTTCCTTGAACTTCTCCTCCGCGTCCGCGTCGCCCGGATTCTTGTCGGGGTGGTACTTGACGGCCATCTTGCGATAAGCCTTCTTGATCTCATCGAGCGTCGCGCCGCGAGAGATACCGAGGACCTCGTAGTAGTCACGTTTTTCCGTGGTGGCCATGCGGGTTATTGCGGAGTGTCGTTGGGCACGCCCATCCTCGTCGGGTTGTAGAGCATCACGGTGGTCAGAATGCGCGACGCTCCCTGCAGCGCGAAGATGGCGTCGCCGAGCTTCTGCTTTTCGTCGCCGGCCGCGGCTTCCTTCGCCTTGTTGATGATCTTCTGCACGCTGTCGCGGTCCTGGTCATTGAGGAGCTTCCCGAATTCGCGGAAAACCTTCTCGTTGGTATAGATCATTCCCTCGAGCTTGTTCTGCAGCAGCCGCGTCTCGCGGCGCGTCGAATCGGCGCGCTGATGCTCGGCGGCCTCGGTGACCAGGCGTTCGATCTCGTCCTTCGACAGCCCGCCCGCGGGATTGATCTGCACGCCCTGCGACTGGCCGGTAGCCTGGTCGCGAGCGGTGACGTTGACGATGCCGTTGGAATCGATGGCGAAGATGACTTCGATCTGCGGGACGCCGCGCGGCGCGGGAGGAATCCCGACCAAGTCGAACTTCCCGAGCGATTTGTTTTCGCGCGCGAACTCGCGCTCGCCCTGCAGGACGTGCACCTGGACCTTGTTCTGGTTGTCGGCCACGGTGGTGAAGATCAGCGAATTCTTGGTTGGGATCGTCGAGTTGCGCTCGATGATCTTGGTGAACAGTCCGCCGTGCGTTTCGATCCCCAGCGACAGCGGGGTGACATCGAGCAGGATCATGTCCTTGATGTCGCCGCGCAGAATGCCGCCTTGCACCGCCGCGCCGATGGCCACCACCTCGTCCGGATTGATGTTGCGGTTCGGCTCCTTGCCGAACACGTGCTGCACCGCTTCGATGACCTTCGGCATGCGTGTCTGGCCGCCGACCAGAACGACTTCATCGATCTGGTTCGGCCGCAGCCCCGCGGCTTTGAGCGCGTCGTTGACCGGATCGATCGTCCGCTGGATCAGATCTTCGACCATCCGCTCGAAGTCGCGCCGCGCAAGCACGCTGTTGAGGTGCTTCGGCCCGGAGGCGTCGGAGGAGATGAAGGGCAGCGTGATGCGGGTTTCATCCGCCGACGAGAGGTCGTGCTTGGCGCGCTCGGAGGCTTCTTTCAGGCGCTGCAGGGCCATGCGATCCTGGGTCAGATCGATGCCGGTGTCGCGCCGGAAATTGGCGATCATCCAGTCCATGATCCGTTTGTCGAAGTCCTCGCCGCCGAGGTAGGTATCGCCGGAGGTGGAGAGGACCTCGAACAGACCGTCCTCCAGCTTGAGGATGGAAATGTCGAAGGTGCCGCCGCCGAGATCGTACACGGCGATCAACTGGTTCTCTTTGTTGTCCAGGCCGTAGGCCAGCGCGGCGGCGGTCGGCTCGTTGATGATGCGCAGGACGTCGAGACCGGCGATTTTTCCGGCGTCGCGCGTGGCCTGACGCTGTGAGTCGTTGAAGTACGCCGGCACGGTGATGATGGCCTCGCTCACCGGCTCGCCGAGGAACTCTTCGGCAAACGACTTGATCTCCATGAGCACGAAGGCGGAAATCTCCTCCGGCGAGTATTCGCGGTCTCGCACGCGGACTTTGATATCGCCGTTCGACGCGGCGACCATCTGGTACGGCAGGACCTGCTTGGCGCGCGTGACCTCATCGGACTCGTACTTCCGTCCGATCAGGCGCTTGATGGCGAAGACGGTGTTGAAAGGATTGGTAATCGCCTGCCGCTTGGCAATCTGGCCGACGAGGCGTTCGCCATCTTCGGTGAATCCGACGACCGATGGCGTGGTGCGGCTCCCCTCGCGATTAGGGATCACCTGCGGCGTGGTCACGTCGACCACCGCCACGCACGAATTCGTCGTGCCCAGGTCAATTCCGATGATCTTCGACATTGAGTCTGTGTGCGAAAATTCTAACCCTGCTCTTCCGGCCCGCCCACTGCAACCTTCACCATCGCCGGCCGGAGGACACGGTCATGAAGGAAATATCCCTTCTGCAAAACGGCGACGACCGTGTGTGAGGGCACCGAAGAGTTTTCCTCGCGCACCACCGCCTCGTGAATCTTCGGATCGAACGGAACGCTGCTTTGCTCGATCGGACGCAGCCCGTATTTCTGGAGAATGCCGAAAAGCTGCTTGTAGACCAGGAGCGTTCCTTTGTGAAAGTCGTCCCCTTCTTCGGCGTGCTCCAGCGCTCGATCGAAGTTGTCGAGCACCGGCAGCAACTCCTTCAGGAGGCCGGAGAGCGCGTATTTGTAGAAATCGCTCTTTTCGCGCTCCGATCGTTTGCGGAAGTTCTC
This sequence comes from Thermoanaerobaculia bacterium, assembly GCA_041483175.1. GTDB lineage: Bacteria > Acidobacteriota > Thermoanaerobaculia > Gp7-AA8 > Gp7-AA8 > Gp7-AA10. Next base: position 13,789 of record JBGPFD010000030.1, read on the forward strand.
GAAATCGGCGAGGGTGCGGAGGTAGCGATCCTGCACATCGCGATTCTCCGCGGTGAGCGGAGCGTCCTGCCGCGCGCGCCGCGCGGCCGTGGAGTCGGCCGCTTCCTGCGCTGCGATCTTCATCTCCTGCTCGATGTCTTCCACGGAGTCGCCCGTGTCTTCGAGCACGTAACTGTCGTCGTCGCCGCCCTCGCCGGGCGGACGCTTCTGGTCATCGCTCACTCTGTTGCTCCTGTTCTTCCTCGATCTTCCGGCTAAGGGCGCGGCTCAGGTAGTCCACCAGGGGCCCCATGCGGGCATATTCCATGCGCATCGGCCCGATGATACCGACCATGCCCATGGGCGCGTGCGATCCGTAGCGTTGGGCCACCAGGCTGAAGTTGTGCAACTGCGTAAAATCCGTCTCCGAGCCGATCAGGATCTGCAGCCCATCCTCGGTGAGGCAGGAATGCAGCAGCTCGATCAGCTTCTGCTGCTCCTGCAACGCGAGCATCGTCTTGCGCAACGACACCGCGTCGGCGTACTCGGGCTTGCTCAGAATGGAGGCCGCCCCTTCGACATACAGCTCGTGCTCCACCGGGGTGACATCGTTGACGGCGTCGATGCCGAGAGAAATCGTCTTCTGCAGCATCGGTTCCTGCAACGCGCGCTCCTCTTCGGTCATGCGAATCAGGCGCCGCCGGATCGCGTTGAGCGTCATGCCACCGAATTCGGCGGTGATATAGCGGCTGATCTTCTCCAGCTCTTCGCGCATGAACGAGTGGCGGGTCTCGATCACCTTGTTCACCACCACGCCGTTGGTCCCGACAATCACGCACATGATCTTGCTTTCCGCGATGAGAACGAAATCCATGCTCCGCACCGCGAACTGCAGCAGCGTGGGCATGAAGACAACTCCCACCTGATCGCTCATCTTCGACAGCAGTCGGGAAGCGAGTTGCAGAACCTCCTCGATCTCGTTGGCGTGCCGGACCTGATCATCGATCGCCTCGCGATCGCGGGACGAGAGGGCGCGAGAGCGCATCAGATGGTCGATGAAAAAGCGATAGCCGCTATCCGTCGGAACCCTCCCGGCCGAGGTGTGCGGCTGCTGCAGGTAGCCCAGGTCCTCGAGGTCGGCCATCACGTTGCGCAGGCTCGCGGGCGATAGTTGAAACCGCCCCGACTTCGCAAGCGAACGGCTGCTGATCGCCTCTCCCGTGGCAACATGCTGCATGATAATCTCGCGCAGCACCTCTCGGGCGCGACTGTCGAGCTCGTCTCCGTGAATATCCAGTCTTTGCATCGTCGATGCACCCTGGCAGTCTCGCGATCTGAGTGCCAGCCCCCACAATAGAAATGACGTTCGGGAGTGTCAAGGTTAACGGATTGAGAAATGAAGCGATTCCGCGACACCGGCCTCATCCTTCTTCTTCTCGCCGCCTCGGCGCCTGGCGCCGTGATCGACCGCATCGCAGCGCTCGTCGACCGGCAGGTGATCACCCTCAGCGAGATCAGCCAGATGGCGGAGATCCGCTTCTTTCCGCCGGAGGCGGGACAGAGCGACAATGACTACCGCCACAACATCCTCGAATCGCTGATCGCCCAGGCGCTCCGCTATCGCGACGTCCAGCGATTCGAGGCCGAAGACATCGGCAAGGATGCCATCGAGGCGCGTCTGCAGCAGATCGAAGGGCGCTTCGCCTCCCCCGCCGAATTCGCCGCCGCCGTGCAGCGCGCCGAGCTGACGCTCGACGAAGTGCGCGCGCTGATCAAGCGCCAGTTACAGGTCGAGAGCTACATCCAGGAGCGCTTCGCGCCGATGATCTTCGTGTCCTCCGACGAAATCGAAACGTACTACCGCGGACCGTGGAGCCAGGAGCGCCGCGCCCGCGGACTGACTATCCCTCCTCTGGCCACCGTGCAGGATGACATCCGCATGCTGCTCAAGGCGACGCGACAGCAACGGGACGTAGAACGATGGACCGCGCAGCTCCGGTCGCAGGCGAATGTAGATATCTATACCTGGCGTTAGGTGTCAGGCATCAGGCGTTAGGAGAGGTGTCAGCACATCACCTAACGCCTAGGGCCTGACACCTAGCGCCTGCTACCATGATTCCGTGCTCCTCCAGGAAAATTCGATGCTCGGTCCCTATCGGATCACCGGGCGGATTGGCGAGGGAGGCATGGGAGCCGTCTACCGCGCCGAGGACACCCGGCTGGGTCGGGCGGTGGCCATCAAGGTCCTGACCGCAGTCACCCTCAGCGATCGCGAGCGGCTGCAGCGCTTCGAGCAGGAGGCCCGCGCCACCGGGATGCTCAACCATCCGAATCTGCTGACGATCTACGACGTCGGCAATGAAGACGGCACGCCGTTCCTCGTCAGCGAGCTGCTGGAAGGCGAGACGCTGCGCGAACGGCTCGATCGGGGAGCGATCCCGCCGCGCAAAGCAGTCGATATCGCGCTGCAGTTCGCGCACGGGCTCGCCGCCGCACACGACAAAGGAATCATCCATCGCGATCTGAAGCCGGAGAACATCTACATCACGAAGGAAGGGCGGGTGAAGATCCTCGACTTCGGTATCGCCAAGCTGAGTCCCAACGCGGCCGGCGACGGCCCCATGTTCCAGATGGCGGCCACCGAACCGGGCATCGTCCTCGGAACGGTCGGCTACATGTCGCCGGAGCAGGTGCGTGGAGAGCAGGTTGACCGGCGTTCCGACATCTTTGCCTTCGGCGCGATCCTGTACGAGATGCTCGCCGGCGCGCGCGCGTTCAAACGCGACTCGTCCATCGAGACGCTCAGCGCCATTCTGAAGGAAGAGCCGAAAGAGCTGACCGAACTCAATCCGAACATTCCACAACCGCTGGAGCGGCTGGTCCGCGGCTGTATGGAAAAGAATCGCGAGCAGCGATTCCAGTCAGCGCGCGATCTGGCCTTCAATCTCGAGACGCTTTCGACATTCTCGACGCACGGAACGATGTCCAACGCACCGAATCCGGTCGAGTTCCGGCGCACCGGAACGCAGGTGCCACCATCGACTTCAACCAATCCCGCAGCGGCGACGGCGCAGATGCCGGTCACGTCGGCAATGGCCCGAACGCCGACCTCGATACGACCGCGAACGCTGGCCATTCCGAAACCGAAACCGCGGGTTTCGCCGGCGCTGCTGGCGATCCTCTACATCGTCTCGATCGCCGGCGCCGCGCTCGGGGGCTGGTATTTCGCAAATCACATTCGCGCGGAACGGCCCGATGTTCCGTTCCATCGCATGACCTTCCGGCGCGGAGAAGTGCGCGGCGCGCGATTCGCCTCGGATGGCGACACGATCGTCTACAGCGCGTCGTGGGATGGACAGCCGGCGGAGATTTTCGCCGCGAACCGCCACAGCCCGGACGCGCGCCCCGTCGGCATCGCCGAGGCGGACCTACTGTCAGTGTCGCGCGCGGCGGAGCTGGCCATCCTGCTGCACAAAGACCGGCTCAGCGGCCTCGGCACGCTGGCGCGCGTGCCGGTCGGGGGTGGCACGCCGCGAGAACTCGCCGACCAGGTGCTCCAGGCCGACTGGTCGCCGGACGGCGCGAACCTGGCCATCATCCGCGCGGCCGAAGGAAAGAACCGCATCGAATATCCAATTGGATCGGTGCTCTACGAAACTCTGCACGCCATCCGCGATCTGCGCGTAGCACCGGACGGCAATCGCGTGGCCTTCAACGAACTGCACGGCGAGCAGACCGACATCGTGGTCATGGACAAAACCTCGCGCACGCCCGCGGCCATCGCCCGCGGCTGGGCGCACGGCGTCACCGGGTTGGCGTGGACGCCGGACGCGAAAGAGATCTGGATCAGCGGCACCGACACCGCCGCGCCGCCTGCCCTCTTCGCCATCAATGTCGCCACAGGCGAAACGCGGCTGGTGACCCGGCTCACCGGGTCGCTGAAGCTCTATGACATCTCGGCTGCGAGGCGCGTGCTGCTGTCGGACGGCATGTGGCGTGCGGGACTCGAGTATCAGGCGCCTGGCGATACGCCGGAGCGAGATTTGTCATGGCTGGACTGGTCGATTCTCGCCGACCTCTCCGCGGATGGGCGCACGATCCTCTTCAACGAAACGCGCGAAGGCGGGGGCTCGAACCGCTCGGTTTACCTGCGCCGCACCGACGCCGCGACGCCGGTGAAGATCGGCGACGGTTTCGGAGACGCGCTCTCGCCGGATGGCAAACTCGTTCTTTCGCACAGCGGCGCGAAACTCGTGCTTCTGCCGACTGGGAGCGGTGAGGCGCGCGAGCTGAAGATCGCCGGCGCCTTCGACTACGGCGCTGTCTGGCTGCCCGACTCGCGCCGCGTGGTCCTTGCCGGTGCGCTTCCGGAAAAGGGATATCAGCTCCACCTGATCGACACACTCGACGAAACGGAAAAGCCGATCTCTCCGGAGAACATCTTCGGCGAAGCCTACCGGCCGTTCGCCGTGTCGCCCGACGGCCGCATCGTCGCCGGCATGACCAAGGACGCAACCATCGCCCTCTATCCGATCGACGGCGGCAAGCCGGTTCCGGTACCGGCAACGGAAAAGGGAGAAGTTCCCATCCAGTGGTCGCCCGACAGCAGCATGCTCTACGTCTACCGTCCCACCGCGCTTCCGGCGCAGGTCTACCGCATCACGCTTGCGACCGGAACGCGCGAGATGTGGAAGCAGTTCAGCCCGACTGATCCCGCCGGCGTCTACAAGATCGCACCGATCTGCATGACACGCGACGCGTCGTCCTATGCCTACGACGCGTTGCGGACGACGAGTGATCTGTATGTGGCCGAAGGGCTGCGATAAACGATGAACGATGAGAGATGAACGATAAACATGGCTGCCGGTTCATCGTTCATCGTTCAGAGTTCATCGTTTGTCATTTTCGGCGCTGCCTTTCTGGCGGGAATCGTCAACTCCATCGCCGGCGGCGGGACGCTGCTGTCGTTTCCGGCGCTCGTCTGGATCGGGCGCAACCCGATCGTGGCCAACGCCACGAATAGCGCGGCGCTTTGGCCGGGGTCATTGGCCGGCGCGATCGGGTTTCGCCGCGATCTGGCCAGCGTGCGCCGTTGGCTCCTGCTGCTGACGATTCCGTCGATCGCCGGCGGGGCCGCGGGAGCGATCCTGCTGCTGCACACCAGCACGCGGACGTTCACGCGGCTCGTTCCCTGGCTGATCCTCGGCGCCACGGTCCTTCTTGCATCTCAGGAAGTGATCAGCCACCGGCTCAAACTCCTCGCCCGCGGACACGAGAAGCCGACGCCTGGGTGGGTCGTCTTCGTATTTGCGTTTCAATTTCTCGTCGGCGTCTACGGTGGCTATTTCGGCGCGGGAATGGGCATCCTGATGCTCGCCGCGCTCGGGCTGATCGGCCTGACCGATCTGCATCAGATGAACGGCCTGAAGAATCTGCTGGCGATCTGCATCAACGGCATCGCCGCGATCTACTTTGCGATCTCTGGGGCCGTCGATTGGGGCGACGCGCTGCCCATGGCCATCGCTGCAATCCTCGGCGGCTTCGTTGGCGCCCGGCTGGCCCACCGCTTTGGCCGCCGCTTCGTCCGCGGCGCGGTGGTGGTCATCGGCCTGACCATGACCGTCGCGCTATTCCTGAAGCAGTGAGTGTTCGTGGGCGAAACCCACTTGTAACAAAACCCACGAACTACTGAAATGAACTCATGAAGAGGGCTTCTCCTGGCGCATTCAAACTCGTCGCCCGCGATATTCGGCCCGATGCGCGGAAACGTGTTTCGTTGGGTCCTGCTCTTGACAACCTCGACGATGCCAGCTTCGACGTTTACCGCGATGGCCGCGGTCGAATCATCCTCGACCCGCGAATCTCAGTCCCTGCTTCGGAAGCCTGGCTATTCCGAAACAAGATAGCTTTGAGCGCTCTGGCTCGCGGTCTCCAAGACGCCACGCAGGGCAAGACGGTGAGCCTCGGTTCATTCGCCGGCTTTGCTGACGATGAATCGTGAGCTGCTGTTCACACGGGATTCTCTTGCGGGCACAATCGTGGCGATCACGCCTCACCCTTAGGCTACTCGTGAAACGGTAGCGATCTGGTATGCAGTCGCGGCGACGGCCGCGAAGACCAGTGCAGTCAGCATGGCGCGGTTTCTTAGTGCGCTGCCAGCAGCGCCCTCGTCGCGGGATGTTTCGGATTGGCAAGCACCTGGCGCGCCGCTCCTTCCTCGACCACTTCTCCCGCCGCCAGGATGACCACGCGATCGGCGAAGTCGCGCGCGAAGTCGTCGTCGTGCGTGGCGATCAATAGCGTGCGGCCGCCCTCGATCAGTTTCGCAAGCGTCTCTCCCAGCTCGCCGCGGCGGGCCGGATCGAGCGATGCCGTCGGCTCGTCCATCAGCAGCAGCGGCGGATCCATGGCCATGGCGCGCGCGATGGCCACGCGCTGCGCCTCGCCACCCGACAATTCACGCGGCAACGCGCGGCTCCGATGTCCGACGCCGAGCGATTCGAGGAGCGCGGCAGCGCGGCGTTCGGCGTCGGCACGCGGAACGCCATTGACCTGCGTCGGCGCGAGCGTCACGTTCTCCATCACCGTCATGTGCTCGAACAGCGACGGAAACTGAAACACCATCCCCACGCGCTGCCGCAACTGGCGCATCAGCGGCCGCGCCGGGAGCGCGCCGGCCTGCAGCGTCACGCCATCGAGGGCGATCGTTCCGCGATCGAACTGCTCCAATGCAGTGATGCAACGCAGCACGGTGGTCTTGCCGCCGCCGGAGAGCCCCATCAGCGCGACCAGCTCGCCGCGATGCGCGGAAAAAGTCACGCCGCGGAGGATTTCCCGCGGGCCGCGCGTCAGACGCAGGCCGTTGACGGTCAGGACGTCGGGGCGTTCCACCGTAACTCCAGAGTTCGCGCCAGCCGCGAGAGCGGCAGCGAGAGAATCAGATAGAGCGCCGCACAGAGCGCGCCGGGAATGACCCAGCTTCCGATGTTCGCGGCGAAGATCTGCGTCTGCTTGGTCAGCTCGACGACGGTGATCACCGAGACTAGCGACGAATCTTTCAAGAGCGCTACGAAGTCGTTGGTCATCGGCGCGAGCGCCAGCCGAAACGCCTGCGGAGCGCGCACCAGCCGCAGCACTTGTCCTTCCGTCAATCCGAGCGTGCGCGCCACCTCGAGCTGCCCGCGCGAGACCGCCTCCAGCGCGCCGCGATAGATCTCGCTCTCGTACGCGGCGTAGTTGAGTCCCAGCCCGAGGAGCGCGGCGAGAAATGCGGGGAGCCGGACGACCGCCGACAAACCGTAGTAGAGCACGAAGAGCTGCAGCAACACCGGCGTGCCGCGAATCACTTCGACGTACGTCGTGAGAATCGAGCGCAGCGGCAAACCGCCATACACGCGCCCGCTGGCGACGCCGACGCCGACGACGATCGCCAACGCCATCGCCGCGCAGGAGAGAATGATCGTGACGACGGATGCGCGGAGCAGCGCGGGGAGATACGCGAGTACTGCAGGGCCGCCGCCCTCGGCGGCCACGGGCGGCGGGGGCGCCGGCCCCGCATGCATCACCCTTGAGAAGAACGGAGCTTGATATGCATCCCAGATTCCCCACCGTCGGTAGATCCGCTCCAGCGTCCCGTCGCGCATCCGCGCGCGCAGAACGTCATTGATCCGATCGCTCAGGGCGGTATTCGCTTTCGCCAGCACGCCGACGTAGTGCCCGGTGGCCACCGGCTGCGGCTGGATGACCAGGCCGCTGATGCGCCGCACGCGCCGCGCGGCGATGATGTTGTCGAGCAGCACGGCATCGACACGCCCTTCGGCCAGATCGGAGTAAGGATGCACGTCGTCGTCGTACGAAACCACCTCGACCGGCTGCCGCTGCAGCAGCTCGTGCGCGATGGTCGCGCCGAGGGTGCCGACGCGATGCCCACGCAAATCGGCGAGCGTCCGAAAGCGATTGCGGTCTTCCGCGCGGACCGTCAGCACCTCATGGAACTCGTAGTACGGAATGGTCGCCGCGTGCGCGGCGCGGCGCGCGGGCGTGTCTTCCACGCCGCTCATCCCGATGTCGAAGTCGCCGCGCTCGACTGACTGATCGATGCCGTTGAAGGCGACCTGCACGAATTCCGGCCGGCACCCGAGCCCTCGGGCGATTTCCGCCGCCACCTCGACGTCGAATCCACGCAGTTTCGACGGGTCGTTCGGATCGGCCTCCACATACGGCGCGCCTCCCTCGGCATCGCCGCCCCAGCGGAAGACGGGCGGCGGAGGCGCGACCGCGACGGCAGCGAGGACGATGAACGCGAGCATCGCGCATCGTTCATCGTTCATCGCCCATCGTTTGTCAACTGCCATCCCGCACGCGTGCGCCCGACACGACCTCGTCGCGATCGCGAGCGGAACGCGGAGTGGGCAAGCGAGGCGGAGAGAGCGATTGCCAGAATCACGACCGTGAGAGGTGCGAGGGGCAGTCGAAGGTTTGACGGGGGTGCGGCGGGTTCGTCCGCCGGGGCGACAGGCGAGGACGCCTGTCGCTACACTACAAGGGATTGACAGACGACCTGCGGCTCGCTTTCGAGCTGGCGGACATCAGCGACGCCATCACCCTGCGGCGATTCCGCACTCCCTTCGCAGTGCGCACGAAAGCGGATCGGACGCCGGTCTCCGAGGTCGACGAGGCGGTGGAGCGTGCCATTCGCGAGCGGCTGCAGCGCGAACGGCCGGATGACGCCATCATCGGCGAGGAATTCGGAACGCAAGGCGAGGGGCAGCGGCGCTGGATCATCGATCCGATCGACGCGACGAAAAACTACATCCGTGGAATTCCGATCTTCGCCACGCTCATCGCATTGCATGACGCCATCGCCGTCATCTCCGCCCCCGCGCTGCGCCGGCGCTGGCACGCCGCGCGCGGGGAGGGAGCGTTCTGCAACGATCAGGCGATCCGCGCCTCTTCGATACAATCGCTCGGAGAGGCGCAAATCGGATACGACAGCATCAGCGATTTCGATTCTGCCGGCATGAGCGCCAAGTTCCTCGCGCTCGTCAGGCGCTGCGGGCGCGCGCGCGGCTTCGGAGATTTCTGGACGCACATGCTGGTGGCAGAAGGGGCGATCGAGATCGCCGTCGAGCCGCGCGTCGCCTGGTGGGACATGGCCGCGGTGCAGATCATTGTTGAGGAGGCGGGAGGGCGATTCACCACCCTCGACGGGCAGCGCCGAGCCGACGGCGGCAGCGGCGTCTCGACCAATGGGCGTCTCCACGACGAGACGCTGGCGGCGCTGCGATGAGCGAGCAGGTGATGGTCGTGCCAACCGCCAATCTAAGGCCTTTCCTCACCGCGCGTCTGATCCGCAATCAGACGCGTCCTATCCTCGACGTCATCGCCGCGAAACACTTCTTTATCGATCGGAAAATCGCTGAGATGTCGCCGCAGTACCGTCAGATCATCCCCTACGTGCTGATCCGGAACGACGGAGACTACTTCGTCCTGCGGCGCACGACGAAGCAGACCGAGGCCAGATTGCATCACAAACTGTCGCTGGGAATCGGCGGGCATATCAATCCAGGCCACTCGCTGGTCGATGGGATGCAGAAAGAGCTGGAGGAAGAGGTGCGCATCGAGACGACGTACGACCTGAACTTCGTCGGCATTCTCAACGACGACAGCACCGACGTCGGCCGCGTGCACCTCGGCGCAGCGTACCGGCTGGACGTGGAGACCAAGAGCGTGGTTGTGCGCGAAACGGAGAAGATGTCGGGCCAATGGCTCTCCCGCGCCGCCTTGCGCGAGGCGCGGCC
>JBGPFD010000031.1:0-23281 GCA_041483175.1 Thermoanaerobaculia bacterium
CAATGCGCAGGGCGTCGTCGAAATCTTTCGCCTTGATCACCGCGAGCACCGGCCCGAAGATCTCCTCCTGCGCGATGGTGGCGTCGGGAGCGACGTCCGCGATGACGGTCGGCTCGACGAAATAGCCATCCTCGACGTGCACCTTTCCGCCGGCGACGAGCTTCCCTTCGCGGCTCCCCTTTTCGATGTACTCCTTGATCTTGCGCATGGCCGATTCGTTGACCACCGGTCCGACCTGCGCTTCGCGCGTCTCGGGCGGGGCAACTCTCAGCGCTTTGGTCTTTTCGACGATCATCGGGACGAATCGGTCGTAGATGGCCTGGTCGACGATCACCCGCGAGCACGCGGAGCATTTCTGCCCCTGAAATCCGAATGCCGAGGCAACGACGGCGGATGCGGCCTCGTCGAGGTTCTTCGTTTCGCGATCGACGATGATGGCGTCCTTGCCGCCCATTTCGGCGACCACGCGCTTGATCCACATCTGTCCCGGGCGCGGTTTTGCCGCTTCTTCGTTGATGTGCAGCCCGACCTCCTTCGATCCGGTGAAGGAGATGAAGCGGATGCGCGGATGCTGCACCAGCGGATCGCCGACCTCGCCGCCGGAGCCGCTCAGGAAGTTGACCACGCCGGCCGGCATGCCTGCCTCTTCGAGCAAGGCCACGAAGCGGTACGCGACCCACGGCGAGTCGGACGACGGCTTCAGGATCACTGTATTGCCCGTTACTATCGCTGCGGAGGTCATGCCGGCCATGATGGCCAGCGGAAAGTTCCAGGGCGGGATCACCGCGCCGACTCCGAGCGGGAGATAAACCAGCGCGTTCTCTTCCGACGGGATCCTGGTGATCGGCTGTTCTCCGGCGTAGCGGTACGCCTCGCGCGCGTAGAACTCCAGAAAGTCGATGGCCTCGGCGGTGTCGGCGTCGCCTTCCGGCCACGTCTTCCCGACCTCGTAGACCATCGTCGCCGAAAACTCGTGCTTCCGCTTGCGCAGTAGCTCCGCGGTGCGCAACAACAGGCCGGCGCGGACCTCAACCGGCGCCCGTTTCCAGCTCTCGAACGCCTTCCACGCCGCGTCGATAGCCTGCTCGACGTTCGCACGCGTCCCCTTCTGGAACTTCGCCAGGAGCTGGCCTTTGTGCGACGGATTCACGGAGTCGAATGTCTTCAACCCGCTGATTCGCTGGCCGCCGATGACCAGCGGATTCTCCCGGCCGAACTCCGTTTTCACCTTCTCCAGGGCGGCCTCCATGGCCGTGCGGTTCTCGGGTTTGCTAAAGTCGGTCAGCGGTTCGTTCCGGAATTCGGAAAGCGCCCGATGGCGCGAAGCCGCTTCGGTGGTGACTTCGGTTGTCATTGTCGTTACCTCCCCGGGCGTCCTTGTTGCAGCGGAGCCGGTATGTACTCGAAATTCTCACGGCACGCAACGTGTGCGGTCGCGCTGCTAATCGCGGCCTGCTCGGCGCTGCCGTGGCGGAACGAGCCCGTCGGTGAGGAAGTCAACGTTGCGTTCGTGATGAAAAACAATCTGCTCTACGTTTCGTCGGCGGCCATCGACGGGCTCCAGGGACGTTTTCTGATCGGCTCCTCCGCGCCCCGAACGATCCTCGACAATCATTTCGCGCAGACGCTCGACCGGACGAACTCCAACACACTCCAACTGAACCAGCGCCAGTCGCTGCGCATGGTGCCGCTCTTCGCCGACCTCCACGGAATCGCCGATGCCATCATCGGCGCGGACGTCTGGGGCAATCACGCCGTGACCCTCGACTATCGTGCGGGGCTGCTGACCTTTCAGCGCGACGGGATCCATCCCGATGGGATGCGTCTGTTCCATTACGGCGACGAGCCGATGGTCGACGTCGTCGTCGACGGGCGCACCATCCAGGCCATCGTCGACACCACCTCTCCCGACACGCTCGTACTGCCGCGCCTCGGCGGGCCGGGCGGGCGGCGAACGGTGCGCGTGCAGATCGCCGGCAGCGAGTTCGGCAATGTCGATGTCGGCCTGGGCGACGTCTCCGCGGTGCGTCTCGGCAACCGGCTCCTCTCCAGGTTCCTGGTGACCATCGACTACGGGAAGCATGAGGTCGGGCTGTGGCGTGACCCAAGGATGTAGCCCGGGCGCGTAGCGCCGGCACGTAGCGCCGGCTCTTAGCCGGCGCCGAGCCGACTGAGAGTCGGCTCTACGTTAGACTTGCCGTTTTCGAGCGTTCCACTGGTAATCGCCGCGGTCGGCTATGCCATCGACGCGCTGGCAAACGGCGCCGAGGTTTACGTCGTCTTTCTGACGGCGGGCGATTGCAACCGTTTTTCCGTGGGCACGTAGCGCCGGCTCTTAGCCGGCGCCGAGCCGACTGAGAGTCGGCTCTACGTTAGACTTGCCGTTTTCGAGCGTTCCCCTGATAATCGCCGCGGTCGCCACCGAATCAATCCCCAATGTGGCTCGCACTCTTCACGTTTGTCGCGATGGTCATGCTGCATCCGACCCATTCCAGCCACAGCAGTCCCTATCCGCGCCTGCAGGCCGCCGGACGGCGGGACCGTGTGCTGATCGTTGCCCCGCACATCGACGATGAGTCGATCGGCGCGGGCGGCTATGCCATCGACGCGCTGGCAAACGGCGCCGAGGTTTACGTCGTCTTTCTGACGGCGGGCGATTGCAACCGTTTTTCCGTGCGCCTGCTGCACAAGACGCTGGAGCCGACCGCGTTGAATTACCTGTCGGTCGGCAGGACGCGCATCGCCGAAGCGCACGAGGCCATGCGCCTCCTAGGCATTTCGCCCGATCATTTCTTCGTCCTCGGCTATCCCGATCGCGGGCTGCTGGCGATGATCGACAACCCCACCGCCATCGTGCGATCGCCCGGCACGCGCGCGCAGTTCGTTCCGTACGAGGACGCCTTCTCGCCCGGCTCTCAGTACAACATTGAGAGCATCCTCACCGACCTGCGGCAGGTCATCGAGATCGTCAATCCGACCACGGTGATCGCGCCGGTGCCGTTCGACTTGCACCCCGATCACACCGCGACCGCGGAGATCGTCGACCGCGCGCTCGAGAACGTGAGCTGCAAGCCGGAACGGCTCGGATACCTCGTGCACACGAAGCGCATTCCGACGGCGCTGGTCAACACGCCCGCGCGCGCGCTGTTGCCGCCGAACAGGATGCGCTCCTTTTCGTGGGCCACCTACCCGCTCTCCCCCCACGTGCAGGAGCTGAAGACGCATCTGCTGATGACCTACAAGAGCCAGCGGCCGTACGTCTTCCTCCTCCGCAACGCGTTCGTGCGCAAGAACGAGCTGTTCTTCGTCTATCCGCCGAGCGTCGCCGAGGCCACCGTGCCGGCGCGAGCGTTGCTTACGCGGTAGATTTCGGGATCAGTGATGTGTCGCGCGATGGCGTGACGGCGCGCCCGCGAACGTGAACGCCGCCGGCCTCGTCACCGAGCTGTTCCCCACCGAGACGACGACATCCACGGTCCCCGCGGCATGAGCCGGCGCGATTGCCTGCAGGGTCACGGCATCAAGCACCTGGACGCTCGTCGCCGCGGCGCCGCCGAAGGTGACCGAAGACTGCACTGCGGTGGTGAAGCCCGTTCCGGTGATGGTCACCATGGTGCCGCCGCCCGTCAGCCCGACCGCCGGAGCGATGCTGATGACCGAAAGTGACGGGACGAAATAGGTGAACGCTCCCGCCTTCGTCGTCGAGAGTCCGTCCGGATTGGTCACCGTGACGTCCATCGGCAACCCCGCTTCTTCGGTCGCCGGTCCGACCGGCGTGGTGGCGGTGATGTTTGTCGAACTGCCGACGACGACATTCTTCGCCGCGATCCCGCCGATGGTCACCGTGGGGCCGTTCTGAAATCCACTTCCGGTGATCGCCATCGGCGTCCCGCCTGCGGTGGAGCCGGTGGTCGGGTTGATCGCTGTGATGGACGGGCCCGGAACGTTGTAGGTGAATGCGTTCGAGGCGGTTGTACTCTGGCCGTCGGGATTCTTCACCGTGACACTGACCGTGCCGGCCGCGTGGGCGGGCGTGGTGACGCTGATGCTCGAGGAACTGGTGACGTTCACATTCGTCGCCCCTGCTGCGTCAAACGTCACCGTCGTGATGCCGGAGGTCAGGAAATTCGAGCCGCTGATGGTCGCCGTCGTCCCGCCGGCGGTCGAGCCGCTGACCGGAAAGACGCTGGAGATCGCCGGAGCGGGATTCGAGACGGCGTTGACGACCATCGCGCCGGTCATGCTGCTGTGGCCAGTGCCGCATGAAGGCTGATTGCAAGCAAAGAAAAATGTTCCTGGTGTTGTTGCGACGAATGTGCGCGTGACCGTCTGCCCCTTGCTGCAATTGAGGGGTTGCTCGACGTAGGTGTTCATGATGAGTGCATGGGCCGGATTGTTTACAGCTGAGCCGTCATTCAAGGGAACGCTCAAACTGATCGTGACTATGTCGCCCTGGTTCACAGAAAAGGAGTTCGGCGTGAATCCGAAGCTTGGCGTCGCGTGCGCCGAGATGGGGATCGGCACCGAGGCATTGGGGCCAATCGCCTCCGGCTGCGGAATCACCACCCCATGACTCGACATGGCGCGCATCATCATCCGCAGATGTTCCAGATGCTCCGCCTGTTCGTCCGCCGCGAGCGGGAACGCCGCGAGCAACAGCGCCAACACAAATCCACCGGCCTTACGCATGATCACCAGACGCCTTCCTTTGGGCGATTGTTTACAGCTTGACGATGATGTTGCGGCGGTACAGCAGCGCGAGGATGCCCCACCAGAGTGCGACGAAGCAGAGTCCCCAGAGAAGCGAGGCGAATTTTTCCGCGAAGAACGGCTGGAACCACAGCTCATAACTCGCCTGCTGCACCGACATCAGTTTCCCGCCAACATGCACTTTCCAGAGCGAGGCGATGACCCGCGCCATCAGCCCCGATCCGACGAAGGCAATCAGCGGATTCACGCCGTACATCACAAACGGTGTGATCCAGCCGCGAATGTGATGCACGTCAACAAGCCAGAGACACGTTGCCAGAACGACACAGGCGAAGCCGGCGGTGAAGACGACATAGCTGCTGGTCCAGAGATTCTTGTTGATCGGAAAGACCCAGCTCCAGAGCGCGCCGCCCACCATCGCCAGCGACCCGACGGCGAACAGGCCGGTGATCCGTTCCAACAGCGGGCGGTGCTTGTCGGCGATCCAGCGGCCGGCGAAGATGCCGAGCATCGCCGTGGCGATCGCCGGCAGTGTCGAGAGCGGCCCTTCCGGATCCCACGTTTTGCTCTGCGCCCAGATGTGATTGACGCCGAGGATGGCCCGGTCGAGCCACGCAGCGAGGGTCTTGTCCGGCTGGTTGAAGACGAAGGCGCCGATGGTGCCGGTCCCGGGCACCGGAACGAGCATCATCACCACCCAGTAGCCGATCAGGATCGCGGTGACGATGGCGATCTGCTGCCGGCGCGTGGTCCGCAGTGTCAGCAGCGCGGCCGCCATGTAGGCGATGCCGATCCGCTGCAGCACGCCGGCGAAGCGGAGGTGCTGCGAGCGGTAGACCACGCGCTGCCAGAACGTCGGATCGGGATTGCCGGCAATCTTCCCCCACCAGAAGAAGGGGAAGGCGTTCAGCAGCAGCCCGACCAGGACGATCATCAGCCCGCGGCGGAGGATTTTCGGAAGCATCTCGTCCGGCGCGCGCTTGCGCAGCGACAGATGTGTCGTGATGCCGACGATGAACAGAAAGAACGGAAAGATCAGATCTGTCAGCGTCCAGCCGTTCCACTCCGCGTGTTCGAGCGGCGGGTAGATCGCGCTCCACGTCCCTGGATTATTGACCAGCAGCATCCCGGCGATGGTCAGCCCGCGGAAGACATCGAGGGCCACCAGCCGCTCGCTCGGCGGCGGCATCGGGGCGGCGGTCGAGGTAATTTCCTCTACCTGGGGAGCCTCCAGGAGCGTGGACATTACCTCTAGGTTAACAGTTAACAGTTAACAGTTAACGGTCAACAGTTAACAGGGCGCGAGCGGCAACAACACTGTCATCTGTTAACTGTTAACTGTTAACTGTTAACTTGCGATACATCTTCAGATGCCGCACCGCCGCCGCTTTCTCCCCTTTTCGCTCATACAGTCCTGCGAGATTGAAGTGCGCGTCGGCGTTCTGCGGATCGATCTCCAGAGCATGCTCGTATGCCTGGAGGGCGCCGCGGAACCGGCCGAGGTCCTCGAGGGCCACGCCAAGATTGAACGCGGCGGTCTCGTGCTCGGGGTCGATCTCCAGGGCGCGGCGGTAATGCTGCTCGGCGGCCGCCGGCGCGCCGTCCTCATGCAGCAGGCGGCCGAGGTTCACGTGCCCGTCGGCGTGATCGGGATCGAGCTGTAGTAACCGCTGATATACCTCACGTGCCTGCTCCGGCGAGGAGCTCTCGATCTCGCAGGCCACGGCGTACAGCTCTTCGGCCTCGGCGGCGGGCTGGGCGATCGACGTCGTCGCGGCGATCTCGTCGACCGAAAAATCAAACAGCACCTGCCCCGACTCGGGATTCCAGACCGCGGCGCCGTCGCTGACGATCACCCGATCGCCGTCCGCGGCGATGCGCATCCCGCTGAGCGAGCGCCCCTCGGGAAGCTGCTCGCGCAGGCGCTCCAGGACGCGCCGGACCTTCCGCTGCGGCACGTGCGCCGCTGACAGCTCGCCGGCGGTGCGGAGGATGACTAGATCGTGAAAGCCGAAGCGGAGCTCGCCTTTCGGCCCGCGCTCCGGCCGGAGGACTCCGCCGTGGGCAAACGATCGGATCTGCGCGGCCGAAAGGCCGAGCATCGCCGACACCTCCCGCACCGTGTAGGACATACACAAATTTTATTACGAGAGATGGTCAGCGTGTGCGGGAACGGGCAGCAGCAATCTTGGTGGGCGCGGCTCTTGCCGGTTTCCGCTTCGATTCCGCTTTGACCGGCATCCGCGCCGCCGGCTTGCTGGCGCGGGCGCGCGGCGACTCGAGACTGGCCTTCAGCGCTTCCATCAGATCGATCACCTGAGCGCGCGGCTGCTCCGCCTCGGCCGCGGTGATTTCCTCGCCATCGATCTTCTTCTGGATCATGGCGCGGACCCGTTCGGCGACCTCGTCGCGGTAATTCTCGGGATGGAACTCGTCGGTGGCTCCCATCTCCGCGAGCTGCACGGCCATCTTCAGCTCGTTGTCCTTGATCACGGCGTCGCCGAGGTCGAGCTCGTCCATCGAGCGGATCTCGTTCGGATAGAAGAGCTGCTGCATCACCAGCCCTTTTCCCAGCGGCCGGAGGACGACCAGGTACTGCTTCCCGCGCGCGGCGTACTTCGCCAGCGCCCAGCGGCCGTTCTGTTCCAGCGCCTTCGCCAGCAGCGCATACGCGCGGGCGCCGCCCTTGTCGGGGGCGATGTAGTTCGCCTTGGCGAAGTAGATCGGATCGATCGCTTCGCGCGGAAGGAACTCGCTGATCTCGATCGTCTGCGTCGCCTTCTCCTCGAGCGTCTTCAGCTCCTCCTCGGTGAACGTGACGTACTGCCCGCGCGCGAATTCGAATCCCTTGACCGTCTCGGTGCGGTCGATGGTCCGCTCGTCCTTCGGGCAGTAGAGCTGCTGCTGGATGCGGGTGCCGCAATCCTGGTGCAGCATGTTGAAATTGATCTTCTCGCTCGCCTCGGTCGCGGTGAACAGCCGGACCGGGATCGACACCAGGCCGAAAGAAATCTGCGCGGATGCGAATGCTCGTGGCATAAGAGAACCTTTATTTTACCGGAATTGCCCAATAGTTTGTGCAGTGAACTTCTCGTGACTTCCAGGGACTACGAGAAAATCTACGCCGTCGTCCGCCGCATTCCCCGCGGCCGGGTGGCCACGTATGGCCAGGTGGCCGATCTGGCGGGGCTGGAGGGGCACGCCCGACAGGTGGGGTACGCGCTGCATGCCCTGCCCCCCGGCAGCGGCCTTCCGTGGCACCGGGTGATCAATTCACGCGGCGAAATCAGCGCGCCTGGCGGGTCCGACTGGGGGGAGCTGCAGAGGTTGCTGCTGGAGGCGGAGGGGATCGAATTCGATGCGGGGGGACACGTCGACTTGCGGCGGTGGCGGTGGAAGGCAAGAATTAAGAATTTCGAATTAAGAATTTCGAATTAAGAATTAAGAACTAAGAAATCGTTTGATTCTTCATTCTTAATTCGAAATTCGAAATTCGAAATTCTTAATTCAGGGGGATACGGCAGGCGCAGCCGTGCCCTACTTCATCCACTCGAACACCTGGTAGTGCTCCCCATTCATCCCCAGCCTCCGATACACCTCCTGCGCGAGCGTGTTGCGGCGGTCGACATAGAGGCGGATGCCTTTCACGGAATCGTCGCGCGACGCGATGTCGCGGACGTGCTCGTACAGGCCGGCGTACACACCCTGCTTGCGCATTTCGGGACGGACGAAAACGCTCTGGATCCACCACACCACGCCGTTCCGCCAGTCACTCCACTCGTACGTGATCAGCAGCGAGGCCACTACCCGCCCAGCCGCCTCGGCGATGAAGTAGCGCCCGCGCGATGCATCCTCGAACACGGCTTCCACGCCGCGCGTGCAGATCGCGCCATCGAGGGTCACCCCTTCCGTCTCGCGCGCCATCGCCAGCTGAAAATCGACGATGACCCCGGCATCGTGACGCGTCGCACCACGGTATCGAACTTCCATCTGCTACGCTTTTGCCTTCCGTGACAGTAGCAAAAAACGCCACGCACCGCGCGCTGCTGACCATGACTGCGGCAGCGACGATGTTCGGCGCCATGGCTTTTTTCGCCAAGCTCGCCTCCGCGCGCCTTTCCGGTCCCGAAGTGGCGATGATCCGCATGGCCGTCGGCCTGACGCCGTGCGTCCTCATTCCGCGCTACCGGCGCGCCGCGCTGCAATTCCACCGGCTCGATCTCCTCTTCTATCGCGGATTCTTCGGCGGCGTCGCCGTGATGCTCTATTTCATGGCCATCGAGCACACCACGGCCGGGATCGCCACGCTGCTCAACTACACCGCTCCGATCTGGAGCGGTCTCTTTTCGATGCTCTTCATCGGCGAGCGCATCAGCGCCCGCGTTCTGCTGCCGCTTCCGATCGCGCTGCTCGGCGTCTTCCTCGTCGTTCGCGCGGGCGCCTTCGGCTTCAACGTCTGGGTAGTCGTCGGCCTCTTCTCGGCCGTCGCGTCGGGCGCCGCGGTGACGGCCATGCGCGCCGCACGGCGCATGGAAAATTCGTGGTCGGTCTACGCCAGCTTCTGCCTGCTCGGAATGTTTGTGAACATGCCGCTGGCGCTGCGGAGCTGGAAGCTGCCCGCGGGGGGCGAATGGCTCGCGCTCGCCGGCACGTCGTTCTTCGCCATCGGAGCCCAGCTCCTGCTCACCTTCAGCCTGCGCTGGGTCGATGCGATGACCGTCGGGGTGATCTCGCAGCTCGCGGTGCTGGTCTCGATGGTCCTCGGCGCCGCCTTTCTCGCGGAGAGGATCACGGCGCTCACCGCGCTCGGAAGCGCGCTGACCATCGCCGGCGTCATTGGAGTGACGTATGTGACCTCGTTCGGCAAGCGCCAGGCGGCTGACGAAGTCGTTCCGGAGGTCTGACGTAGCGCCGGCTCTCCAGCCGGCGCAAGCCGACTAAGAGTCGGCTCTACGTCTTCAGCAATTCACCGCGCTCGCAAGCGCGCTGACCATCACGTAGCGCCGGCTCTCCAGCCGGCGCAAGCCGACCAAGAGTCGGCTCTACGTTTCCAAGAGAAACCGCCCCCCCTGCAACAGATCAGTGGCGGTTGTGGCAGCATTAGGACGTGGCCAAGCTGATCCGCGATCCGCAGCTCGACGAGCTGGTCAAGGAGCTGAACAAGGAAGGCTCGAACACGTCCTGGCCACCGCTGCAGATCCCTAGCGGCAATCCGCTCGAAGAGCTGCTGGTGGAGATGGCTCAACGCGGTGCGAGCGACCTGATGATCCTCGCCGGAGCACCGCCGATCCTCCGGCTCTCCGGACGTCTGGCCGCCGCCGACCGCCCTCCCCTCACGCTCGACGACGTCCACGCGCTCCTCGGCTCGTTCCTGACCCCGCGCGTTCGCGAACGGCTGGAGGCGGGCGGCGGCGCCGATTTTTCCGTTCGCCTGCCGAAGGCGGAGGAGGAAGAACGGCGCACCTGCCGGTTCCGCGTCAACCTCCATCGACAGCGCGGCACGCTGGCCGCCGCGATCCGCGCGCTGCCCACGAGCATTCCGACGCTGGCAGAGCTGAATCTTCCTCTGACGCTGGCGGACCTGGTCAAACCGTCGCGCGGGCTGGTCCTCATCTGCGGACCGACGGGGGCCGGAAAAACGACCACGCTCGCCGCACTGTTGGGGGTGCTGAACGCCAACGAGTCGCGCCACATCATCACGATCGAAGATCCCGTCGAGTACGAGCATCGCAACATCCATTCGGTGATCGAGCAGGTGGAGATCGGGCGTGATGCTCCATCGTTCGCCGCAGCGCTTAGGGCATCGCTCCGCCAGGATCCCGACGTGATTCTGGTCGGCGAGATGCGCGATCTGGAAACGATGGCCACGGCGCTGACCGCCGCGGAAACGGGGCATCTGATTCTTTCCACGCTGCACACCAGCGACGCGGCGCAGGCCATTCACCGCATTGTCGATGTCTTCCCGGCGGCGCAGCAGACGCAGATCCGGCAGCAGCTCACGCTGAGTCTCAACGCCATCGTGGTGCAGCAGCTCGTTCCGCGGTCCGATGGGAAGGGGCGCTGCGTCGCCGTCGAGGTACTGCTGGCGACGCACGCCGTGCGCAATCACATCCGCAACGAGCGGCTGCAGCATCTGATCAGCGAGATCACGCTCGGAAAGCGGCAGGGAATGATCTCCATCGAAGATTCACTGGCCCGGCTGGTGCGGCAGGGTCTGATCAGCATCGACGACGCCCGGATGCGCTCGGCGAGGCCGGAAGAGCTGGAAAGTCTGTTGCGCTCTCCATCAGCGTAATGCGGCGCGCCGGTCTCGATCTTGCCATGGTGCTCGCCGTCGCGCTGGCCGCGAACTTCGCCTATCTCCTTGCCAGCAACGGCGATTTCTACTATCCCGATTCGTTTACCTACCTGGCGCCCGCCCGGAACCTGCTCCACGGCCGCGGATTCCTCGATTCAACGGGAGCCATCGATACTCTGCGCACGCCCGGCTACCCGCTGCTGCTCGTGCTCTTCGGGGCGGCAACGCTGCCGGTCATCATCCTGCAGCATCTGCTCAATGCCGCGCTGGCCGCAGCGATCTACATGGTTATGCGACGCCGCGGCGGCACTCGGCTCGCGGCGCTACTGGCATCGCTGCTCTTCGCCATCGACACGCCGACGATTCACTATGCGAACAAGGTGCTGACAGAAACCGTCTTCACCCTTCTGCTGTTCGCCGCCTTCCTTCTTGCCCTTGCGCGCCCGAGGCCGGTCGCGCTCGGGATTCTGAGCGGAATGCTGGTTCTGGTGCGCCCGATCGCCGTTGCCTGGTTCGCGGTGCTGGCGATCTTCCTGGTGATCCGGCGCGTTTCCCTCCGGCAGATCGCCATTTTCATCGTCGCCGCGCTGTTGCTGCCGGTCGGATGGGCCGCCCGCAACGCCACTCGCACCGGCGTATTCACGATTTCCTCCATCGGCGGCATCAACATGCTCATTTGTCGCGCGGCCGGAGCGCTGGCGATGGAAGACGCGGGCGATTTTCGCTCCGATCTGAAGGACGAACAGAGTGGCCTGATCGGGGATGCCGACGATGCGATCCAGCGGCAGTTTCACGTTGCGGACGCCCAGGAGCTGTCGAGCGCCGTGCGGGCGCGGTTCTACGCGCGGTTCGCATGGCGGGTGATCGCACAGCATCCGCGCGGATCCGCCGGGCTCGCCGTGCGCGGTGTGCTCGTGAATTTCTTCGACAGCGACTGGGACGCCATGCAGGAAGTGAGTCGTATCTATCCGCCAATTGTCGAGCTAACCGTCGGTGTGCTTCCGGTGATCGAGTTCGTGCTGGCGATCATCGGAATCATCGCTCTATGGAAAACGGACCGGGCCATGGCATTGCTGATCGGTATGACCGTTGCGTATTTCATCGTCATCTCCGCCGGGGCCGAAGCGGAGTCACGATTCCGCGTGCCGGTGATTCCGCAGATGGCGATCGCCGCGGCGGCAGGCCTGGCGGCGGTCCGGCGCGGTCATGAAAATATTGCCGTCGACACCATCACGCCGGGTTGTGATGCACAATAGGAGCGCACGGCAATGAATTCACGCAGGCTGACGCTCATTGTGGTCCTGATGGTGGCGGTCGGCGAAAGCCTGCTTGCGCAGGAGAACGACCGCAACGCCCTCCTGCAGCCGTTGCCGATCCGCGATCAATTCCTGCTGAACACCGGATTCCTTTTCTTCGAGCCGGAAACCGCGCGGGTGCTCGATCCCGGCACGTCGGTGGTCACTGTCCGCGCGGCGGATGCCAACACATTCGCCAAATCGGCATGGATCAGCCGGAGCCTGGAGGGACGAACCAGCCGGGCCGACGCGCTCACTGAATTGTCACAATCGCGTTATTCGATTACGCCGGCGATTTTTCTGGTCCAGGGCGAAACGCACCGGGTGGAATTCGGCGTTCGCCACGGCTTCGGCGATCACTTCGAACTCGGTGCCAGCGTGCCGGTGCTGACGATTGGCGGCGGATCGTCCGACGCGCTGATCGAGGGCGTGCATCACGCCCTCGGAGTCGGCAATGCGGAACGCGAGTCGCTCCGCCAGAACTCGGAAATCGTCTATTTCCGCGCCGCGGGCGTCGATTACATCCGCGCACGATCGGCCGGATATGCCGTCGGCGACATCGCGCTCTCAGCGAAATACGAGCTCGCTCCGTTCGAAGAGAAAGGCATGTCGCTGGCAGTCTCCGGCGCGGTCGAGCTGCCGACCGGCGACGCCAGCACGCTCGACGGTTCCGGATCGCTTGATGCGGGTCTGCAGCTGGTCGCCTCGCGCGATTTCCGCACGCTCCGCGTGGACGCCAGCCTCGGCGTGCTTCGGCTCGGTGCCAACAGACCGCTCGGGACCCGCAGCCAAGTCATAATCACCGATACGGTCGGCGTGTCGCGGCTGCTCAATGCGCGAACTTCGGCAACCGTGCAGCTCACCGTCTCCGAGAGTCCCTTCCGCAACCTGGGCATGCCGGAGTTCGACCGCCGCTCGTACCAGTTGTCCACCGGGATTCAGAGGAGGATGGGCCGCTCGATGGTGGCCTACGCGGCATTCATCGAGAACCTCTTCAGCTACGACAACAGCGCCGACGCCGGATTCGCCTGGGGAATCGCGCGGCGGTTCTAAACGCTGCGCGTTAGAACGAGCATGGTCACGTCATCGCCGGCCGGCGTGTCGCCGATGTGCTCACGCACGTGCGTGTCGATCGCCGCGATGATGCGTGACGGATCGGCCGCGTGCAACGGCTTCAGCATCTCCACGATGGTCGCCGATCCGAGCTGCACTTCCTCCGCATTTTCGGCTTCGGTTACGCCATCGGTGAAGAGGACCAGCGAGTCGCCTGGCATCAGCGAGATCGTCTGATTGTGATACTCGGCGTTCAGGAAAAGGCCGACCACCAGATCTGTCGATCGCAGCGCATTGACCCCCGACGCGCAGATGACCAGAGGCGGCACATGTCCGGCGTTGGCGAATTCGATCGCCCCACGCGAGGGATCGAGCACGCCCGCGACCAGGGTCACGAACTTCGTCGGCGCGGTCCTCGGAGCGAGCGTGGCGTTCAGCTCGCGCAGCAGATCGGCGGGAGTTGGATCGGTCCGGGTGAAAATATTGAATGCCATGGCCACGCTGGACATCACCAGCGCGGCGGTAATGCCTTTGCCGCTGACGTCGGCGATGACGAAGTAGATCCTTCCGTCGGGCCTCGTCACGACGTCGTAGTAGTCACCGCTGACCGACTTCGCCGGACGATTCGACGCGGCGAACCTGTAGCCTTCGATGACCGGGAGCGACGCCGGCAGGAGGCGCCTCTGAATGACATACGCCGTGCGCAGCTCCTCGTCGATCTTCGCCTTGGCCACCGCTTCCTCGCGCAGGCGCGTGCGCTCCAGCGTCACCGCGGCGAAACGAGCGATCTGCGCCATCAGGCGGACGTCGCTCTCGCTCACCGTTCCCGCCGTCGAGGTGTAGTCGATGTACAGCACGCCGAGGACCACATCGGAGACAAGGAGGGGCGCGCAAACCGCGGAACGAATGTTCTGGGCGATGATCGACTGCGCGCGCGCGAGCTTATCGTCCTGGCTGGTGTCGAAGAATGAGACTACCTGGCGCCCTTCGACCACCTCGTGCAGCAGCGTCCGGCTGATTAGCAGATCGTTCGACTCGTTGGGATCCTGCCGGCGCAGGCGCACGTTGACGAAGGTTTCCCGATCGTCCCCAAAGAGCGCGAGCGCGGCGCGCGACGGATGGAGCAGGCCGACCACCCGATCGAGAATGAACTCGAACAGCTCGCTCATCGGACGGTCGGCGAGGAACTCCAGCGCCAGCGAACTGATGATCCGCGTCCGCTGCGTTCCGCGCTCCTCCTCGTCCATCTTGATGGCCAGGTTCTTCGAGTGCGAGTCGCTGTCGATGGGGATGATCTGCGAGGCCGCCTCATCGGCGTGGAAGACCACCTCGCTGTCGCCGAGCGTGATGCGGTCGCCGGCGCGCAGCGGAACTGGGTCGCCGATCCTCACGCCGTTGACCAGGGTGCCATTCACGCTGCCGCAATCGCGGACATACCAGGCGCCGCGATCGAGCACAATCTCCGCGTGCTTGCGCGACAGAAAGCGATCCTTGATCGGAATGGTGCAGTCGGACGCGCGCCCGAGAGTGATCAACTCGCCCGGAATGGAAATCTGCTGCGGAGCGATGCCCGGTTGATAGAGCGTGACTCGCACCCGCGATCTTGTTTCGTGCGCTGCCGTGGTCATCAGAGAGGGGTCGATTATACGAGTGGATGAGGGTTATTGGGCGCGCCTTTCAGCGAGCGCGGCGGCTATACTCGCACCGCGTGCCGGCCCGAACTGTCCTCCGATTCTGGCTTCCGCCTTTGCTCTGGACCGGCGTGATTCTCGCCGCCTCCACCGATTACCTCTCCGCGGCCAACAGCGGCCCCTGGCTGGCCGATCTGGTCCGCGTCCTTGTCGGACATCCACTGCCCGCGGCCCAGTTCGGGGAGCTGCATTTCCTCATCCGGAAGGCCGGCCACGTCACCGAATACGCGATCCTCAGCGCGCTTCTTTTCCGCGCCCTCCGCGGCGAAGGACCTCTGCGCTGGAGCGGGCGGTGGGCGACGGCGGCGATCGCGCTCGCCGCGGCCGTGGGCGCGTTCGATGAGTGGCATCAAATGTTCGTCCCTTCGCGGACCGCGTCGCCGTGGGATGTGCTGATCGACAGCGGCGGGGCGGCGCTGGCGCAAATCATCATTCGCGTGGTGCTATTCTTCTGCCCGTGAGGCACGCGGTCACTGCCTGCGTGGCGCTGCTGGTCGCCATCAACGGCATTGCGGCCGAGAAGCACGTGCTGTCGAAGGTCTACACCATCGATCGCAAGTACCACTCGATGGAAGGCCCCTTCAGCGTGCAGAAGGTTTTCCTTGGCGACCCCGCTGTGCCGGAGCTGCTCTGGATCACCGGCATTCGGACGGAAATGATGGGAGCCGACGGAAGGACGCCGCAGCTTCCGGAGCTGATGTGCCACGTCAACGTCGATCTCGACACCGCCATGCATCAGGCGCTGTTCAATTTCTCCCGCCCCACCGCATCGCGTCTGATGACGTTGTCGCAGGGAATGCTCGCAGCGAGACTGCCGCCCGGTTACGGCTTCCCGATCGCCTCGAATGAGCCTCTGACGCTGTTCACGCAGGTCCTCAACCTCAACATCGAACACCCGAAAAACCTGAACGTGCGGCATCGCGTGACGTTCGAGTACGTGCGTGATGCCGACCTGCACGAACCGATGAAGCCGCTGTTCAACCTCGGCGCGTCGGGGATGGTGCGGCTCGATGCGAATGGTGTGGAAGCGGCCGCCCCCGGCCGCCTCTCGACGGGCGGGACGCCCGCCGCCACACCGCAGCACGGCCCGAGTTGCCTGATCGGCGCGCGTGCACCGCAGGCGATGTCCAGCTCCGCTGATTATGTCGATCCCGCCGGCCGGCATCTGACCGGTCACTGGATCGTACCGCCGGGACGTCAGGTGAACGCGAGCGACATCACCTGGTTTCTCAACCTGCCGTTCGACACGCGGCTGCACTACGCCGCGGTTCATCTGCACCCGTTCGCCGAGTCGCTCGCGGTTCGCGACGGAACCACGGGCGAGATGGTTCTGACTTCCAAGGCCACGAATCCGCAGTCGGGGATCGGACTGACGCACGTCGATACGTTCAGCAGCATCGAAGGCGCACCGCTTCACAAGGACCATCAGTACGAATTGATCAGCGTCTACAACAACACGACGCAATCAAACGCCGACTCGATGGCTTCCGTGTTTCTGGGCCTCGACGATCCGGAGTTCGTCCATCCGGCGGCTGGCGAGCTCGCGCGCCGCTCCGCGGCACTCTTCGACAGCGACGAACTCGCGGTCCACACGACGGCCGGAGACTTCACGGCGCTGCTGGCGCGCGACGCGGCGCCGGCGACGTCCATTCAGGTCTCGCGACTGGCCCTGGCGGGCGTGTTCGACAACGCGGTGACCGCGACGCACGGAGCAGAGATCCGCATCAGCGTGCCGGCGACCGATGCCGTTCGCAAATTGCTGGAGCCGGCGGGCGTCGATCGCGGCCTGCCGCCCGAAGCGGGGACGGTCGCCTATTGCGGCCCGTCGGCGAACGCGAATGACGTCACGCTCCGCATCCTCGCTGCTGATGCTCCCGGTTCCGATGCAAGCTGCGTCGGATTCGCCAGGCTGGAGGAGGGAACGCCGGTCATCCGCGCCATTCACGACGCCCCGGCCGGCGTGAGCGCGTTTATCAGGCGCATCGAAGCGTTCCGCAGCGGGCCGGCGTCGCGTTGAATGCTATTCTTGTCCCGGTGACGCGCGCTCTCCAATTGATCCTCGTTCTGTCGCTGGCCGCGACGACTCTCCTGGCGACGGAGCAGCGCGTTGTCCTCTCGAATGTCTACCCCATCGTCAAGAAGTACAAATCGATGGAGGGTCCGTACGGCTCGCAGGTCGTCTACCTCGGCGACCGCGACAACCCGGAGCTGCTGTGGCTCACCGCGATCCGAACCGAGGTGGTGGGCGAAGACGGCAAGACGAAGAAGTCGCCGGAGCTGATGTGCCACATGAACGTGGACATCGATCCGGCGCGTCACAAAGCACTTTTCAATCTGCAGCGCCTTCCGCCGTCGCGGCTGATGACCATCTCACAGGGCATGCGCGTTCCGGGCGGCGGATTCGAAGCCCGCCTGCCGGATGGGTTCGGGTTCCCGATCGCTTCGAATGAGCCGCTGCTGGTCATGACGCAGGTGCTCAATCACAACATCGAACATCCACAGAGCCTGAAGGTGCGGCATCGGGTCACCTTCGAGTTCGTGCGCGACCGCGACCTGCAGAAGCGGCCGGTCCCGCTTTTCAATCTGCCGGTCACCGGGATGGTGCAGATGTCGGGCAACCCGCTGGCGCGGGCCGCAGGCATGGGAGGGATGGATCACGCCGGTGCGAGCTGTCTCGTCGGCACGCGCGCTCCAAATGCCATGGGGATGGCCTCCGACTATGTCGATCCGCAAGGGCGGCACATGACCGGCCACTGGGTGGTCCCGCCCGGCAAACAGGTGAACGCCAGCGACGCGACCTGGTTCATGAACCTCCCCTACGACACGAAGCTGCATTACGCGGCGGTGCATCTCCATCCGTTTGCGCAGTCGCTGACGCTGCGCGACACCACAGCGGGCCTCGATCTGTTCAAGGCGCGGGCGACAAATCCGAAGCATCGTGTCGGCTTGGAGCACGTCGACGCGTTCGTCAGCATTGACGGCGTGCCGATGTACAGGGATCACAAGTACGAGATGGTCAGCGTCTACGACAATCCGACGAAGCAGAACGCAGACTCGATGGCCTCGATGTTCCTGGCCGTCGACGATCCGGAATTCGCCGCCCCGACGCCCGCGGAGCTTGCGGAACGCGCGACGATCCTCGCGGATGCCGTTGCCGTGATCCTCCGGACGTCGGCCGGCGACATCGGCGCGATGCTGCTGCGCGATCAGGCGCCGCAGACGGTTCTGCAGTTCGCGCGGTTGATCAGCGCCGGCGCATTCCGCGGAGCGGCCGGGACGGTGAACGATTCATCGATCGCCTTCACCATCGCGCTCAACGACGATTTTCGCAGGCTTCTGCGGCCGGTCGCCGGTGAAACAAGGGGCGAGCCTCATCCTGGAGCGATCTCTCTGTGCACCACGGAGGCCGACGCTTCCTTCGTCATCGCGACCAGAACTTCGCCGGGACTCGACAGCCACTGCACGGTGGTCGGACAGATCGGTCCGGGAAGCGAAGTGGTGCGCGCAATCACCGCGGCCGGGGCGCAATTGCTGCGCGGCGAGATCATGAGCGCCACCGACCTGCAGGATCTCCACCTCGCGCCGGCAAAGCGCGTAGCGTCGCGGTAAGGCGGACTGGATGGCGGCGATAGGCCGTCAGCGCCGCTTGAAATACCGGCGCGCGCGGCGCGCGTCCCGGGCGCGCTGGCTGTGATCACCATTCGTCGACCACCTGCGGGAAGTACCATCGCGCCTGGCGCAGCTCTTCGTCGATGATGTCGCGCTCGGGCGCGTGGTCGAGTTGCGGCGCGCCCCAGTTCGCCATCCACCTCGGGCTGACGTAGGGCAGCACGATGATGCGCTCGAGGCGATACGGTAATCGTCGCGCTTCGAAACGCGCGTTCAAGTACACGATGACGTCTTTCGAGGTGGGAATCGGCATAGTCCTGAGTCCTGAGTCCTGAGTGCTGAGTCCCGGCACTGGACACTCAGGACTCGGCACTTTCAATTCCGTACTCTTTGATTTTCGCAACCAGCGTTCGCGCGGTGATCCCGAGGAGCTCCGCGGCGGCGTTGCGCGAGGTGGTGCGCTGCAGGGCGTCGGCGATCTTGATCTTCTCCACGCTTTGCGTGGCACGCTCGGTGGCGTCGGCCAGAGTTCCGGAGAGGTCGAGCGCCTCGCGCAGCAGATTCTCTCCGGAGCCGCTGGAAAGATTGAGATCGCCCGGCTCGATGCGTCCGTCATTGCAGAGGATCGCCGCGCGTTCGATGCTGTTCTCCAGCTCGCGAATGTTGCCCGGCCATTCGTAGGAACGCAGCATCGCGCGAGCTTCAGGGGTGATCGTCAGCTCGCGCTTCTTCAGCTCGCGCGCGAACTTCTGCAGAAAAAAGTCGATCAGGGCATCGATGTCGTCGCGCCGCGCGCGGAGCGGAGGGATGGTCACCGGAAACACGTTGACACGGAAGAAGAGGTCCTCGCGGAACCGCCCCCGCTTCACTTCTTCGGCGAGGTTGCGGTTCGTGGCACAGATCACGCGCACGTCGACCTCCACCGTCGCCAAACCGCCGATGCGTTCGAATCGCCGTTCCTGCAGGACGCGGAGGACTTTCGATTGCACGCCGAGGCCCAGCTCGCCCAGTTCATCGAGAAAGATCGTCCCGCCATCGGCCATTTCGAATTTCCCGAGTTGCCGGGCGCTGGCTCCGGTGAAGGACCCTTTCTCGTGACCGAACAGCTCGTTTTCGATGAGCGTGTCTGGGATCGCCGCGCAGTTGATGGGAACGAACGGCCGGTCGCCGCGCGGAGAAAGCTGATGAATGGCACGCGCGAACAGCTCCTTTCCGGTGCCCGATTCTCCCTGCAGCAACACCGTAGAAGCGGTGGGAGCCACTTTCTGGATGGCGCGCGAAATCTCCACGATCTCCGCCGACTCACCGACAATCGCCGGCAGGCCGTGCCGGCGCTGAAACTCTTCCTTGAGCAGGAGATTCTCGTACCGAAGCTCGCGCTGCTGGCGGCAGCGCCGGAGGAGCAGCAGCAGGTGATCGACGTCGACCGGCTTCTGGACAAAATCGAAGGCCCCGAGCTGCATGGCCTTCACGGCGTCCTCGATCGTGCCGAAGGCGGTCATCACGATCACCGGGCAGTCGGGATCGCTCTCTTTCACCTGCCGCAGCACGGCGATTCCGTCGGCGCCGGGAAGGCGCAGATCGGTGAGCACCGCAAAGTACCGCCGCCCCTCGGCGAGCCGGCGCATGGCCTCCGTTCCGGTCGCGGCGATGTCGGCGTCGAGACCGTCGGACTGCACGCTCTCCTGCAGCATCAACGCAAGCGACTCCTTGTCTTCGACGATGAGGAGGCGGTTCATAGTCCGAAATACGACCGGATTCGCGACATCAGGGTCAGTTCTTCCTCCTCGGGCGTCGTGCCACGGATCGCCTCGAGGTGTTCCTTCCGCTGCATGATCTGGTGCGAGATCGCGCGCGCCATGTCAGGATGTCCGTTCAGAATCGGCTGCAGCGATTCTTTGGTGATCTCCACCGCGACGACGTCGGTCGTGGCCACGACGTCGGCAGTGCGCATCTCGCCGGTCAGCAGCGCCATCTCACCGAAAACGCCGCCCGGACCGATCTGCGCAACCTGATGCCATCCGGTCATCGAATCGTCCGGCAGGCGAACGACGACGTTGCCGGAGTGAACGACGAACATCGAATCGCCGACAGTGCCGTGGCGAAGGATGGCCTCGCCTCTGGAGTAGAAGTGCATGCGCGCGGCGGCGGCGAGCGTTTGCAGCGCAGAATCGGACAACGGCTCGAGAATGTCGACGGCGCGAAGGCGGTCGAAAATCTCTTCGGGCGTACCCTGATGATCGGCCGCGGGCGGCGTGTACGGCTGATAGGCGCGAATCGGAAAGGGAATGGAGATTCCGTTCCGCCGCAGCGCGTACCAGATGGCCTTGCGGATGTCGGCGTCGATCCGATCGCGCGCGGAATAGTCGCGCGTGTAGTACTTGATTTCGTACAGCACGGACGACTCGCCAAACGCGGCGACCCGCGCGAGCGCGGGAAGCTCACGCGCCACGCCGTCCACGTGCGCGGCCACCTGCGTCAGGATTCCGATTACCGTCGCCGGCGCCACATGGTAGTCGACGCCCACCTGGAGCACGCGCGCATTCAAATTGTTACGGGGATAAACTTCCAGCCGCTCCCGTGAGATCAGCGAGTTGGGGAGCACCACCACCTCATTGTTGTAACCGCGAATTCGCGTGGCGCGCCAGCTCACCTGTTCAACCATCCCCACATGCTCGCCGCTGTGGATTACATCGCCGACTTCGAACGTCCCCTCCATGTGCAAGGCGATTCCGGCAAACAGATTCCCGAGCGTGTCCTGAAGCGCCAGCGCAATGACGGCGGCGACAACCGCCGTTCCCGTCAGCGCCCCACGAACGTCGAACCTTGGAAAGATCGTGGAGAACGCGGATGCGAACAGCAGGACGTACAGCACCATGGAAACGATCCCGCGCAGCAGTTGCGGGGCAGCCACCTTCCGGCGCCGTGAAAAGACGACATCGAAAACGACCAGGTCGATCGCCCGGACGCCGAAGAAGATGAGCGCTGCGTACGCGGCGAATTGCAGGTAGGCGTGAATGTCACCGAACCCGGGAACATCCAACGGCGCGTTCTGGAACGGAAGATAGGCCGCAAACAGAATGAGGCTGAGGATCAGCGGCAGGTAAAGGCGGGAGGGATCGACGCGGGTAGCGGGCATGATCAGCTCATTCCTCCCGGCGGCGCGCGCGCGCAATCTGAATCAGATCATTGATTCCGATCAGGATGTGCACCACGCCGAACCCCGATACGAAGCCGCGAACGAACGGATTCCCCGCGATCAGACTGACCGTCAGGTTGCTCTGCAGCAACGGATTCAGCGTCCACAAGCGCGTCCACGGAACGATGGCGAAGAACAGCCCCGCCTCGAGGCAGTAGAGGGCAAAGAAAAGGGGGACCGACATCTGGTCGAATTGTAAGGGCAGAAGGCAGAAGGCAGAAGGCAGAGGTGAGAAACGACAGCCTTCTGCCTCTTCTGCCTTCTGCCTTAAGAAAAGGACCTCCCGCCCGGGAGGTCCTTTGAACGCTACACGCCGTGAACCCTAATTCCTCTTGACGTGCCCTCCTTCTCCACTCGACCGCGACGGCGGCGGAGACGAGGAGTGCTCGCGCGAAGGCGGGGAGGAACGCTCGATGTGCGACGGAGCCGATTCGCGCGAGGAGGGCGCGGCGCGTTCACGCGGCGCGCTCTCGCGCGACGGCTCGCCGTAGATCCGCGCGCCGCCAATGCGATCGATGATCCGGCGCGGAATGTCGCTGCCTCGATCGGCCGGCGCGCCACGCTCGACCGGAGCGCGGTTCTTGCGCGGGATGGACTCCCGTGACGGCGTTTCCACATCCCGGCGTCCCGTCACACGCCCACGCCACGATTCATCGCGGGACGGTGGCGGTGGCACGGTGCGGTCGGCCGGCGGCGCTGTGCGGTCGATCGAAGGCCGCTCGGCGGGCGGAGCCGCCGGCGCCGGCCGTTCGATGCGATTGCGCCAGTTCGAACCGCTGCCTCTCGGCGTGCTGCCCCGATCGATCGTCGATGGAGACGGCTGCGGGATGGACGACGAAACGTCATCGCGGCCTGGAGAGCGTCCGCCCGTATTGCGATCGATGCGCCCGCCTTCCTCCTTGTCACCGCGCGCGGGGATCCGCCCTTCGAGCGTGCCGGGCGTTCCGGGTGAAGGCACGCCCGACGGTTGGAAGCGGCTCGGTGGCGCGGCGATCCCTCCACTACTCGGCGGCACGACTGCGCCGCCGCTGCGCACGATCCGCTCTCGGATCGAATTGGAAAGCTCCGGGTCGCGCCGGAAGAACGGAGTCATATCCGTCACGGGCCCGGAGCCTTCTCTGCCGGTACCACTTCCGATCCCGCGGCGAGCGATGGTATTGATCGCCGTGGCCGGATCCCTGATTTCTGAGCGGGTGAAACGCGCGGGCGTCGCGCCGACAGTGGCCAGACCGGCGCCCGGATCGCGCAGCAGACGCTGCCGGATCGCGTCGGTGGTCAGCGCTGCCTGATCGACACGCGCAGAAATAATGTTGTGCGGCGAAACGAACGTCCACGGGCGCAGATCGATCTCGCCAACGCGCACCCGTCCGTAGAAGCCGAAGCCGAAATCGAACCCTGCCCGTTGGTAAGGCCGGTACGCCCAGCC
>JBGPFD010000032.1:0-23230 GCA_041483175.1 Thermoanaerobaculia bacterium
CGTCACGGATCGGATAGCGGCCGAGGTTCACGCACACGTCGCAAAGGAACCGAGCAGCGCCGCGAAGTTAAACGCAATCGCGCCTGCCGTGCGTCTGCGCTTGTTCGATTCCGACGCGTTGCGCGCGGGATTGTCCGCCGAATATGAGATCGGGCGGCAGGGCGCAGGCAACGCTGCCACCATTCGCTTCATTGTTGGGCACTCGGTTGGAGAGGGTGCGGTCGTGGGCAATATCGGGGTTGAGCACGCGCACGATGGGACGCGAGCGATCTACGCGATCGGGTATCGGCCAGATATGGAATCGAGTCGGAGTTGGGGGATCGAGGCGCAGGGTGTACTGCGGAGCGGCGAGCAACACGAGGCGATCGTCGCTGGATATGGTCGGATCAGTGACCGGTTGACCGTCAAAGCGGGGATCGGTGCCGCCGTGGGAGTTGGCAAACCGCTCGCGCTGATCCGTACCGGTCTCGTGTGGCGCTTCTGAGCCTGTTACAGGTTAGGAATCAAACGCTACCACTACCCTTTTACCCCATCTCACGCCCCACTACCGCTTGACTTTCGCCCTATTACCGCCTATATTGACCGTTTACGAGGCAAACATGAAGTACGTGACGGAAAGGCAGCGGGACATCCTTCAGTTCATCCGCGACTTCCAGCGCGAGCACGGCGTGGCCCCCACGCACCGGGAGATCTGCGACCGCTTCGGCTTCTCCTCGTATGGCACGGTCTACAAGCACCTGTCGCTGCTCGAGAAGAAGGGGCTCATCCGGCGCGACTGGAACCAGAAGCGCGGGGTCGAGCTGGTGGAGAAGCCGGCCGCCGACACGCCACCCGGCGTCCGCGAGCTTCCGCTCTTCGGCACGATCGCCGCCGGACTCCCGCTGGAGGTCGAACAGTCGGACGAGACGATCACCGTCCCTGACCGCCTCACCAGCCGCGGCGAGAACTTCGTGCTGAAGGTCCGCGGCGACTCGATGATGGACGACGGCATTCTCGACGGCGACTACGTGATCATCGCCCGGCGCGAGCGTGCCGAAAACGGCGAGATGGTGGTGGCCAACGTCAATGGCGAAGTGACCCTCAAGCGCCTCTACCGCGAGGGCGAACGCATCCGGCTGCAGCCGGCGAATTCCATGATGCATCCGATTTTCGCCCACGCGCGCGACGTTGCCGTGCAGGGAGTGGTGGTTGGACTGATGCGCCGTTTTTGAAAGTGAGGAGTTATGGACCTCGTCCTGAAGTTACGTGAAATCCGCCGCATGCGCGGCCTCAGTCAGAAGGACGTCGCGCGCCTCTCCGGCGTCGGCGAGAAAACGATCAGTTCCTTTGAGACCGGCCAGCGCATCGGATCGCTGAAACTGTCGCAGCTCAAACGGATGCTGAAGGTCTACGGCCTGAGCGAATCCCAATTCTTCGGCGCCTCCGTGGAGAAGGAGATCGCCCCGTGGGAGCTGAACGAAGAGCAGATGGCCACCGCGCGCCTGCTCGACGATCTGCACGCCCTGCCGAAGCCGATTCAGAAGAATCTGCTGGCCAAGTTCCAGCTTGCCGTCGAAGCGGTCACCGATGTGCATCATCTGAAGGACAAACGGCCGCGCTACGTCCGGGAAAATCCCGAGTGGCACATGCTGACGTCGCGGAACTAACGCTGCAGGACGTGGCGCAGCGCTGACTCGAGCGTCGGATAGTTGAAGGTGAACCCCTCCGCGGTGGCCCGCGCCGGCACCACCTGCTGGCCGCCGAGAAGCATCTCCTCGGCCATGTCGCCCAGCGCAATGCGCAGCGGGAGGGCGGGAGTCGGCAGAAACGCGGGGCGGTGCATGACCCGGCCGAGCGTACGCGCGAACTCGCGATTGGTCACCGGCTCCGGCGACGTGATGTTGTACGTCCCGCGCACCTCCGGCCGGTCGATCGCCCACTCGATCGCCCGGACGACGTCGTCGCGATCGACCCACGACATCCACTGCTCGCCACTGCCGACCGGTCCGCCGGCGCCGAAGCGAAACGGAAGCATCATCTTCTGCAGCGCTCCCCCATCCGCTCCAAGAACGACGCCGAAGCGGAAAATCACCAGGCGCGCGACATCGTCGGCTTTCCGCGCCATCTCTTCCCACCGCCGCGTCACTTCGGCGAGAAATCCGCCACCGCCCTGCGCCATCTCGTCGAGCACCTGATCGCCGCGCGGGCCGTAGTAGCCGACGGCCGAGGCGCTGATGAATGTCCGCCGCTGCGCCGGGTTGCCACGCATCCCCTCGACCAGCGCCATCGTGGCGTGCACGCGGCTCTCCAGAATCCGTTTCTTCCGCGCCGCGCTCCACCGCCCGCCGCCAACGTTTTCTCCTGCCAGGTTCACGACCACGTCCGCGCTGGCGATCTCGTCCCCGGCATCCCACGAGATCCCGCGCCCGGTTGTGACCCTCGACGGATCGCGGCTGATCACCAGCGCCTCGTCGCCGCGTTCGAGCACTCGGCGCACCAGAGGCTGACCGATGAAGCCGGAACCGCCTGAGACGACAATCTTCACGGGCGGATTATGGCAAAAAAGACACGCCCCGCCTGAGCGAAGGCGGGGCGTGTCTCTCAGAAAAGTAGGAGATCGGTTCTGTCGCAGCGCTCAGGGAATGGGACGGCGCGGCGACCCAAAAGGTTTCAGGCGATCCGCGAGCGGGCGGCGACCCGCAGCGGGTCGGCCTCGGCGCCTCTCTGCAAAGCCGCGAACGCGATCATCGCCGCGTTGTCGGTGCAGTAGCGCGTCTCCGGCACTCGCACCGTGACGCCGCGCTGCGCTCCCCAGGCGACGATGCGATCGCGCAGCGTCGCGTTCGCCGCCACGCCGCCGGCGATGGCCACTTCGGACGGCAGCGCGGGCAGCAACCCGCGCCAGATCGACTCCAACCGGTCGAATAATTGGGCGAAGAGCGCATCCTGAAACGTGGCGCAGAAGTCGGCCAGCAGCCGCGGATCTCCGCCGCCGCGGAGCCCCTCCGCCCGCGCGACACGGATGGCCGCCGCCTTGATGCCCGAATATGAAAAATCGTGCGATGCATCCTTGAATTGCGGGAGGGGAAACTGGAAACGCGCGCGATCGATCGTCCCCTCGTTCGCCAGCTTCTCGATCTGCGGCCCGCCGGGATACGGCAGCCCGATGAATTTCGCCACCTTGTCGAACGTCTCGCCGATGGCGTCGTCGCGCGTGCGGTTGAGCATCATCACCTGTGTGGGAGCGGCCGTCCCCGGCCGCCCCGCGGCAGGCGAGGCGCCCGTGGCCACACTGTAAATGGACGAGTGTCCGCCGGAGATCACCAGAGCAAGGAATCGCTGTGGCAGCGGAATAGCCGGGCCTTCGCGCTGCAGATACGCCGAATAGATGTGCCCCTCGAGATGATTGATGGCCGTTAGCGGCACATCGAGGGCGTAGGCCAGCCCCTGCGCGCCGGCGACCCCGACCAGCAGTGCGCCGATCAGCCCCGGCCCCGCGGTGACGGCGATCCGCTCGACATCAGGCCACGACGCGTGCGCGTCGTAGAGCGCGGACGTCACCAGCGGGAAGAGATGCTGCAGGTGCTCGCGCGAGGCGATCTCCGGGACGACGCCTCCGAACGGCCGGTGCCGTTCGATCTGCGAGGCGATGAGGTTGACGCGCACCGTCCCGTCGCGCTCGAGCAGAGCGACGGAGGTTTCATCGCAGGAAGTTTCGATGCCCAGGATCATTGCCGCGGTCCGAAACTATAATCCGCGCTCCAACATGCCCGACGAGTTGCCCACACGCTACAACCCGGCCGATTTCGAACAACGGCTCTACCAGTTCTGGGAGAAGGGACAGTTCTTCACTCCGCTCGTCGACCGCGACCGCCCGAAGTTCTCCATCGTCATTCCACCGCCCAACGTGACCGGGCGCCTGCACATCGGTCACGCGCTGGTCAATACGCTCCAGGACATCCTCGTACGCTGGAAGCGGATGAGCGGGTTCAACACGCTCTGGCTGCCGGGCACCGATCACGCCGGGATCGCCACGCAGATGGTGGTCGATCGCGAGCTGGCAAAGCAGGGCATCTCGCGCTTCGATCTGGGCCGCGAAAAATTTGTGGAGAAAGTGTGGGAGTGGAAGGAGTCGTACGGCAACCAGATCGTCGACCAGCTCAAGCGCCTCGGGGCCTCGGCCGACTGGACGCGCAGCCGCTTCACGCTCGACGAGGGGCTCTCGCACGCGGTGCGCCACGTCTTCGTCCGCCTTTACGAAGAAGGGCTGATCTATCGCGCGCTGGCGATGGTCAACTGGTGCCCGTTCTGCCGCACCGCGATCTCCGACATCGAGGTCGAATTCCGCGAGCAAAACAGCAAGATCTACGAGATCGACTATCCGCTCGCCGATTCCGACCGGCGGCTGACGGTGGCCACCACCCGCCCGGAGACGATGCTCGGGGATACCGCCCTTGCCGTGCACCCCGATGACGAGCGCTATCGCGAGCTGATCGGCCGCGAAGCGGTCCTGCCGATCGCCGAGCGCCGCCTGCGGATCGTGGGCGACCCGATCCTGGTCGATCGCGAATTCGGCACCGGCGTGGTGAAGGTCACTCCGTCGCACGACAAGAACGACTACGAGGCTGGGCAACGAAACAACCTGCCGCAGTTGCAGGTCATCGACGAGACCGGCCGCATGACGGAGGCTGCCGGCCACGACTTCGCCGGGCTGGATCGTTTCGATGCGCGCCGCAAAGTTCTCGATCGCCTGCGCGAGATGGGGCTGCTGCGCAGCACGAAGGACTACGTCCACAGCGTCGGCTTTCACGAAAGGTGCGACACCATCATCGAGCCGATGATCTCGCGGCAGTGGTTCGTGAGAATCGAGCCGTTGGCGCGGCCGGCCATCGACGCAGTGCGCAGCGACGCGGTGCGCATCACGCCGCAGTCGTGGGAAGCGACCTACTTCAACTGGATGGAGAACATCTACGACTGGACGATCTCCCGCCAGCTCTGGTGGGGCCATCGCATCCCCGCGTACTACTGCGCGAACGGCCACACCATCGTCCGCGAGCAGGAGCCGGCCGCCTGTCCGGACTGCGGCTCGACAACAATCACGCAGGAGACCGACGTCCTCGACACCTGGTTCTCTTCGGCGCTCTGGCCGTTCTCCACCATGGGATGGCCGGAAAACACGCTCGACTATCAGATCTTCTATCCGACCGATGTGCTGATCACCGGCTACGACATTCTCTTTTTCTGGGTGGCGCGGATGATCATGATGGGACTGCATTTCACCGGGCGCGCGCCGTTTAGCGCCGTCTTTCTGCACGGCCTGGTGCGCGACGAGTTCGGCCAGAAGATGTCCAAGGTCAAAGGAAACGTCATTGACCCGCTGGACATCGTCGGCGAGTACGGCGCCGACGCGCTCCGCTTCACGCTGGCGATCTTTTCGGTCGGCCGCGAGATTCCGCTGGCGAAGAGCCGGATCCAGGGCTACGCGGCATTCGCCAACAAAATGTGGAACGCCTCGCGCTTCGCGCTGATGCACATCGATACGGAGCTGAAGTCGGCGAAGGGCATCAACCGCGATGAGCTGCGGACCGTCGAGCGCTGGATTCTCTCGCGCCTGAACAGCACCACGCGCGACGTGAACAAGGCGCTGTCCGCATTCCGCTTCGACGAAGCGTCGAACGCGCTCTACCACTTCTTCTGGCATGAGTTCTGTGACTGGTACATCGAGATGGCCAAGCCGGTCCTGCTCGGCCGTCACGGCACCGAAGCGGATACGCGGCAGTCGAAACGCGTGCTGCTCGAGGTGCTCGATCGGTCGCTGCGGCTTCTCCATCCATTCATGCCGTTCATCACCGAGGAGATCTGGCAGAAGCTCGGCGGAGTGGAACCCTCGATCATGGTGGCGCCGTATCCCATCGCCGAAGACGTACTGGAAGATCGAGAGGCGGAGCGGCTGGTGTCGGCGGTCAAGGCCATCGCCACGGTGGTTCGCAACGTGCGGGCGGAACGCGGTTTCGCTCCGAAGGACCGATTCAAACTCCACATCCATACCGAGCAGCCGCGCGACGCCAACTTCTTCACCGAGTATGCCTACCTGCTCAAGGAGCTGGCGCGCCTGACCGAGCTGGTGGTCAACGGAGAGCCTCCCGCCGGGGCCGTGCACGACGTGGTCGAAGGTTTTGCCATCTCCATCGAGCTGCCGGAGAAGGTCGTCACGCCCGAGCAGATCGAGCGTACCCAGCGCGAGATCGAGAAGTGCCGGAAGGAGCTCACCTCGCTGGAAGCCAAGCTGGCCAACGCGCAGTTCATCCAGAACGCTCCGCGCCCGGTGGTCGAGCAGGCGCAGGCGCGGCACGCGGAATTGCGCGCCCGGATCGAGAAGCTGATGCAGAATCAGTAGAGTGATCCGTCTCGATACGCGCGCAATCGTCGACCGCCTGAGCACCATCGAGTCGCTGGCGGTGATTCCGCGCGTGGCGTCCACGAACCTGATCGCCCGGCGCGTGGTCTCGGAGTGCATCGAAAACGAGCTGTCCCTGCCGCAGGCGATGATCATCGCCGGCGAACAGTTCGCCGGAATCGGGCGCAACGCCCGAACCTGGTCCTCCCCGCCGGGAAAGGGCATTTACGCCACGACGCTGCTGACCCGTCCCGTCGGCGAGCTGCCGGTCATCCCGCTCGCAGTCGCAAACATTGTTGCGACATATTTACGTGATGTATTTTCGATCGAGGCAGGCATCAAGTGGCCGAACGACATCCTCGCCGGCGGACGGAAAATCGCCGGGATTCTTTCCGAGGCGCGCGTTCAGCAGGGCCGCGCGTATCTGCTCATCGGCATCGGGATCAACGTGGAGCCGGTGGAGGACGAAACGCGGCCGAACGCGGTCGCCATCACCGATCTCTCGCCCCGCGATTTCCGCGGCATCGAGAACGCGACGGTGGCGTTCATCGAGCACGTCGACGAGCGGCTCGGCCATCCCTTCACGCGCGAATCGGTGCTCGCCGAATGGCGCCGCCTGACCGTTCACAAACCGGGCGACCGCATCACCTGCATCCTCGGTCAGCGCACCATCACCGGCATGTGGAAGGGGATCGATGAGGAAGGGCGCGCGCTGCTGGAGAATGGCGGCGAAATCATCGCCGTGAGCGCCGGCGAGTTGTTGCTGTAGTTGCCGGTAACCGCCTGGGAACCGGCAACTGGTAACCTATCGCCGATGTCCAACCTCCTCGTCGTCGACGTTGGCAATACGAACATCGTCCTCGGCGTCTACCGCGGGGATGCTTTGATTAAATCGTGGCGCCTGGCGACCGCGCGAGAGCGGACCGCCGACGAATACGGCATCCTCGCCCGCCAGCTCCTCGGCGACGCCGCCTCCGGACTCGACGGCGCCATCGTCTCCTCCGTCGTTCCGCCGCTGGACAGCGCGTTCGCATGGATGATCGAGCAGTACTTCGAAATCCAGCCGCTGTTCGTCGAGCCGGGCGTGAAAACCGGCATCGCCATCCACGTCGACAATCCCCAGGAGGTCGGCGCGGATCGCATCGTGAACTGCGTCGCCGCCTTCGAACGCTACGGCGGCCCATCGATCATCGTCGATTTCGGAACGGCCACGACCTTCGACGTGGTCACTGCGAACGCGGAATACGTCGGCGGCGTGATCGCGCCGGGCCTGGCGATCTCCGCGGAAGCGCTGTTCGCGCGCGCGTCACGCCTGCCGCGCGTCGACATCCGCCGCCCGCCGTCAGTGATCGGCACGAACACCGTGGTCAACATGCAGTCGGGGCTGTACTTCGGATACCTCGGTCTCGTCGACGGCATCCTCGCACGCATGAAACGCGAGCTGCCGGGTGTGAAGAAGATCATTGCCACGGGCGGCCTGGCGGCGCTGCTGGCGCCCGACAGCGAGCACATCGAGGAAGTGATCGACGATCTGACCCTCGAAGGATTGAAGATCATCTACGACCGGAATGTCGGCCTTCGCCGGAGCCGGGGACGATGAAGCGCTGCGCAGTCGTCGCGTTGCTGCTGGCGGCTGCACCGATGCAGGCGGGATCGGTCATCGTGGCGCGGCGCGCGGCTCTGGCAACCGCATCGCCGGCCGCGACCCACGTCGGACTGGCCGTGCTGCAGCGTGGCGGCAACGCCATCGACGCCGCCGTCGCCGTTGCGTTTGCGCTCGCCGTGGCCGAGCCGCAGTCTGGAAACATCGGCGGCGGAGGATTTCTCGTGTACTACGACGCGCCGGCGCGCGCGGTCTGGACGCTCGATTTTCGCGAGGTAGCGCCGGCCGCGACAACGCGCGACATTTTTTCCGGCGGCCTGCCGCCGCGCGAAGGCGCCGTCGCCGCCGGCGTTCCGGGAAGTGTCGCCGGTCTGGCGGCGATGCACGAGCGATTCGGCACGCGACCGTGGAAAGAGCTGCTGGCACCGGCGATTTCTCTGGCACGCGACGGCGTGCAGGTGAGTGCCGATCTGGCCGCCGACGCAGCGCGCGCAAAGAGCGAGCGCAACCTCAATCCCATTCCGAAGGAATCGCTGCTCGTGCAGAAGGATCTCGCCGAGACGCTGGAGCGGCTGGCGGCAAAAGGAACCGGGGATTTTTATCGCGGCGAAACTGCGGCGCGAATCGTCGATGGCGTGCGCAAGGCCGGGGGCATCCTCTCGCGCAGCGACCTTCGCGAATACAAACCGGTCTGGCGCGCGCCGATCCGCGTCACATTCCGGCAGTTCGATCTCTATACCGCGCCGCCGCCGTCAGCGGCCGGCCTGATGATCGGCGAGGAGCTGAACATTCTCAGTACGTTCGACCTCGCTGCTGCCGGATTTCAGAGCGCGGCGGAGATTCATCTCGTCGCCGAAGCGGCACGCCGCGCGGCGATCGACCGCGATCGTTATCTCGGCGATCCGGCCACCGGGCGGACGCCGTTCGCCGACCTGCTGTCGCCGCAGCGCGCGGCACAGTGGCGCGCGTCGATCGATCCGGCGAAAGCCACGCCGACGATTTCGCTCAGCGAGCCCGCCGCGTCGATCGCCGAGAGCGCGCACACCACGCACTTCTCGATCATCGATTCCCAAGGCAACGTCGCCGCGGTCACCACGAGCCTCGGCGACGATTTCGGCAGCGGATTCATCGTGCCAGGCTGCGGCTTTTTTCTGAACGACGCGATGCACGATTTCACGTCCGGCCGGGCGTCGCCAAATGCGGCCGCATCCGGCCGGAGGATGGCCACCGCGGCCGCACCGACGATTGTTCTCCGCCGCGGACAGCCGTACCTCGCGCTCGGCAGCTCGGGCGGAGCGGCGATTCCGAACATCGTCCTGCAGGTCTTTCTGGCCGTGACCACGTTTGGCAAGTCGCTTCCGGACGCCATCGATGCGCCGCGCTACGATCAGCAGGCGG
This sequence comes from Thermoanaerobaculia bacterium, assembly GCA_041483175.1. GTDB lineage: Bacteria > Acidobacteriota > Thermoanaerobaculia > Gp7-AA8 > Gp7-AA8 > Gp7-AA10. The sequence goes on from JBGPFD010000032.1 coordinate 9,378, forward strand.
TGCCGGAAGACATGACCTTCGAATTTGGAAAAACGCCCGCCGCATTGATCGACCGCCTCCGCGCGATGGGCCATGGAATGCGCGCCGCCGAGCCCGCCGGCAACGTCCAGGCCGTGATGATCGAGGGCCAGCGCATCACGGCGGTTTCGGATCCGCGCCACGGCGGGGCGGCGGGGGGATTCTAGTGGATCTCGACGCGATGAAGGTCGTCGCCGCGCGCGGCGCGCTCGCGGAGATCCGCAGCGGAATGTCCATCGGTCTGGGCACGGGCAGCACGGCCAAGGAATTCGTCCGGCTGCTCGGAGAGGCGCTGGCCACCGGAGCGCTGCGCGAGGTTCGCTGCACCTGCACGTCGGCAACAACGGAGGAGCAGGCGCGAAGGCTGGGAATCGCGCTGTTCGATCTGGCAGCGATCGCACCGCTCGACGTCGTCGTCGACGGCGCCGACGAGATCGATCCGCAACTGCGGCTGATCAAGGGCCGCGGCGGGGCGCTGCTGCGCGAGAAGATCGTCGAACAGTCCGCCGTCCGATTCGTGGTCATCGCCGACGAATCGAAACTCGTGGAGCGGCTCGGCACGGGCGTGCTGCCGGTCGAGGTCACTCCATTCGCGCTCCAGGTCCTGCGGAAGCGCTTCGAGGCGATGAATCTCCAGCCCGCGTTGCGCATGGGCGATGGCAAGCCGCTCGTGACCGATGAAGGTCACCGCATCCTCGACGTTCGCGTGCCGCTCGACCAGGACATCGCTGACGTGGTGGCACGAATCCGCGAATGCGCCGGAGTGGTGGAGACGGGATTTTTTCCGCGCGAGGCGAGCGAGGCCATCATCGCCACCGCGCGCGGCATCCGTCGAATGACGCGTTAGGAAACCTCTGCACAAGTGTAGGGGCCGGCGTCCTCGCCGGCCCGGCGGGCGGGGACGCCCGCCGCTACACGAACCTTGTTCAGAGGTTCCTTAGGTCTGTGCGGCGGTGCTCACATTCACTCCGCATCCGTCTTGTTCACAGTCACGTCGAAGCGCCACTGATGGTCCTTGTAGTAGAACGACACCAGTGAGACGAACCCCTTGTTGAGCGGCTTGTCGATCTTCGTCTCGAACAACGGATAGAGCGCCGTCGGATCGACGTAGTGCCACAGCAACTCCGCGTGCCCGACGGTCGGCTCGGTCGGATGCCGCTGAAAATTGCGAATCCCGTCGTAGACCTTGTAGCAAATCATGCCGCGGAACGCCACGCCGCGCAGACTCGGCGCGGTACCGAGGATCGGGAATCCTTTGTTCGTGACCTTGGCGACATAGGCAGTCGTCCCATCAGAAACCGACTCGGTCACCGTGACCAGGCCCGCGCGCTCGAGGTTGCGCAGCGTGCGCACCGCTTTCTCATCGAACGCGTCCTTCGGCGACCGCGCGTTCCACCACACTTTCTGCGGCACCTCGGCGTAGGCAGGCACCCGGCCGACCATGTAGGCGCGAAGGATCTGCTCGGCCTTCGCTGCGCTCAGCGGCTCCGGACGCTGGCATCCGGCGAGCGCGAAAAGCATCAGCGCGAAAGTGAATCCTTGACTCGACCGGCTTCGCATGCTATCCCCGCGAAGCTTCGCGGGGACACCACCATAACGCGAGTGATGACTTGACGGACAAACTCCTCGACGCATTGGCGCGCTTCTGCCTCCGGCGAAGCAGACAGATCATCCTGGCCGCGGTGATCGTAGCGCTCGTTGCGGTGGCCGCCGCATCGCGGCTGCGCTTCGATCCCGATCTGCTGAACCTCATCCCACAGAAGAACAAACAGGTCAACGATTTTCGCAAAGTGCTCCGCGACATGGGCACCATCGACTATCACATCGTCGTTTTCAATCTGCCCGCCGGCCATGACGTGCACGATTACGAGACGCTGATCGAGGCCATCGCGCGGGGATACGCGGCCGATCCGCGGATCGAGGACGTCACTTGGCGCATTCCCAATCCGCTCGATTTCGTGGAGATCATTCTGCCGCGGGCGCTGCTCTTCCTCACGCCGGCTGAGCTGGACGAAGTGGCCGTGAAACTTTCCGACGCCGGAATTCGCGAGTCGGTGGCCCGCAACCGCGCGTTGCTGGAGACACCGCAGTCGTTCGCCCTCAAGCAGCTCGTGCAGTTCGATCCGTTCAATCTCGCGTCGATCTTCATCCGTAAATTTCGATCCGGTGGCGGCGGATTCAAGATCGACGTGTCGAGCGGTTACTACGTTTCCGCCGACCATTCCATGGTGCTCATCCTGATGAAGCCGAAGCGTCCCGCGCAGGATGTGCCGTTCGGAAAGCAACTGCTGGCCGATGGTGCGCGCCTGGAAGCCAGCGCGGTGCAGACATTTCGGAAGGATGCGCCGCCCGGCCTGCCGATGCCCACGATCACGCACACGGGCGGGTACGAGATCGCCGTCGGCGACGCCGATCTCATCCGCAAGGACGTCATCATCAACGTCGTCGGTTCGTTCTTCGGCGTGCTGGCGCTATTCCTCTACGCGTTCCGGCGCCCGGCCGCGGTCGGGTATGCAGGCGCGCCGCTGGCCCTCGGGCTGGCCCTCACCTTCGGGATAGCGGGCGTGGTGTACGGGCAACTGTCGCAGGCCAGCGCCGGATTCGCCGCGCTCCTGGCGGGCCTCGGCATCGACTTCATTACCGTGCTCTACGGCCGCTACGTCGACGAGCGCAATCGCGGAACCGATCTGCCGAACGCCATCCACACCCTCATGCGCACCACCATGCCGGGCGTGCTCCTCGCGGCGATCACCACCGCAGGCACGTTTTACGCCTTCCTGGCCACCGACTTCCGCGGCATGACGCAGCTCGGTTTCCTCACCGGCACCGGCATCCTCTTCTTTCTGCTGTGCGTCATGTTTCTTCTTCCGGCGCTGATCATCTTCTCCGAACGGAAAGAGTCGGGGCGCGCGCCGAAGCTCTACCTGCATTCGTTCGGATCGGGGAAGCTGATCGACATTTCCGTCGCCAGGCCGGCCGTCACCATCACCGTCTGGGCGGCGTTCATCATCGTCTGCGGCGCGCTGGCGACGCGGGTGCATTTCAGCGACAACATTCAGGACCTCCGCGCCAAGGGCAATCCAGGCGTGGTCAATCAAGAGAAGATCACGGAGAAGTTCGGACAGTCGTTCGACTTCATGATGTACGTGACGCACGCGCCCACGGTCGATGGCGTGCTGGCAAAGACGGTCGCCGCGGCGCACGATCTCGACCCACTGGTGCGCGACCACACGATTGCCTCTTATCAATCGATCTCCACCTTTCTGCCGGCGCCCCCGCAGCAGCAGGGAATCATCGAGGCCCTGCGGCGCGGCAGCGGCGATCGGTTCAGTGTCGACCGGATCCGCAGGACGTTTCACGATGCGTTGGTGGCCAACGGATTCCGTGCCGAGGCTTACGACGATTACATGCGCCTCTTCTCGCAGGCGCTCAGTCCGCAGCAGCCGGTGTCGCTGCAGACGCTCGGCGACAAGGACCTGCTTAAGCTCGCGTCGCGTTTCGTCAAGCAGGCCGACGGCACGTGGATGTCGGTGATCTACGTCTATCCCTCCGGCGGGCGATGGCCGCGCGACGTGCCCCCGAAGCTGCTGGCCGTTCCCGATCGGCATTCCGGCGACGTGCTGACCGGCGTGAATCTGGTCAGCGGCACGCTGCGCAGAATCGTCAAAGCCGACGCCAGGCGCGCCACGCTGATCGGTTTCGTTGCGGTGTTCTTCCTGATGTGGCTGAGTTTCCGCACCCTGAAGATGACGGTGCTGACGTTCGTGCCGTTCATCGCCGGCGCGACCGGCATGCTCGGACTGATGGCGCTTCTCGGGCTCCAATTCAACTTCATGAACATTTTCGTCGGGCTGATGATCATCGGCGTGGCCACCGACTACGCGATCTACATGCTGCAGCGTTACATCGAGAACCCCGGCACTTTCCGCCACGCGGCGCACGAGACCGGCAAAGCGATCATCATGGCCGCACTGACGGCCATCGTCGGCTACGGCTCGTTCGCCATCTCGCACTACCCGGGACTTCGCTCGATTGGGTATGCTTCAACATTCGGAATCGGACTGAGCGGCCTGGCTGCGATCACCCTGCTGCCAGCCATTCTGGTCTTGATGAGCAAAGAGAAAGGATGAGCATGAACGCGATCTCCATACCGATGACCATCCATGAGCGCCTGGTGCGCGGCCGCGTGGCCGTGGAAGTCGCCCTGGTGCTCGGCGCCAGCGTCGTCATCGCGCTCGCCGCGCAGATCGCCATTCCCATTCCGTTCACTCCCGTGCCGCTGACGTTGCAGCCGCTCGCTGTATTAATGGTTGGTATAGCTCTGGGATCGCGCCGCGGCGCCTCCGCGGCGGCGCTCTACCTGATCGAGGGCTTCTCGGGCCTTCCGGTGTTCGCGCAGGGTCACGGCGGGCCGCTCTGGCTGATTGGACCGACCGCCGGCTATCTCTGCTCGTATCCCTTCGCCGCGTTCGTCGCCGGATGGTTCTCTGAACGCGGCTGGGGCAACAACATCGCCCGCGCGCTCTGCGGCATGCTGGTCGCGCTGGCCGTCATTTACGCCGGCGGCTGGTCGTGGCTGGCGGTGCTCTCCGGGCCGCGCGCGGCGTTCACCATGGGCATCGTGCCCTTCGTCGTCGCCGACATCATCAAAGTGGCCATCGGCGCCGCGCTGCTCCCGTACGCCGAACGCCTGATCGCGCGCCTGTCGTGAACGCTCTTCGCTACGCGCTCCTGCCGTGGATTTTGCCGGCGACGCTTCTCGCGGCCTCCGATCCCATTCCGCGCATGTTGCGGCAAATCGATGCGCGGAAGATCGAGCAGACCGACCGCACGCTCGTGGCGTTCGGCACGCGCAACACGCTCTCGTCGCAGGGCGATCCGAAGCGCGGCATTGGCGCGGCGCGCGACTGGCTGCTCCAGCAGTTTCAGAACATCGCAAAGACCTCGGACGGCCGGATGACCGTCGAGCTGCAGACGTTCGATCAGCAGCCTGGGAAATATCCGCGCATCGCCGCGCCGACGAAGATCACCGACGTCGTGGCCACCCTTCGCGGCACCGAGCCGCATTCGGCCGATCGCATCTACGTCGTGAGCGGCCATTACGACTCGATGTGCTCGCGGCCGGCCGACGCCGAGTGCGATGCTCCCGGCGCGGACGACGATGCGTCGGGCGTCGCCGCCGTGCTCGAGGCCGCACGCGTGATGGCCCCGCATCCATTTCCCGCCACGATCGTCTTCATGGCTGTCGCCGGCGAGGAGCAGGGACTCGTTGGATCGACCTATTTCGCCGAGCAGGCGAAGCTGAAGAACTGGAACGTCGACGCCATGTTCACAAACGACATCGTCGGCAACGGCGGCACGTCGGTGCGCGTCTTTTCAGAAGGAGTGCCGACGAACGAGACGGCGGAGGAAACGGGAGTCCGCCACAGCGTCGGGGGCGAGAATGACGGCCCGTCGCGCCAGCTCGCGCGCTATATCGCCGCGGTCGGGCGCCACTATCTGCCGAACTTTCGCGTCTGGATGATCAACCGGCGCGATCGCTACCTTCGCGGCGGCGATCACATCCCGTTTCTCGAGCAGGGCTATCCCGCCGTTCGCTTCACCGAGCCGCACGAGAACTACAACCACCAGCACCAGAACGTGCGCCTGGAGAATGGAATCGAGTACGGCGATCTGCCCAAATTCGTTGACTTCGCGTACATCGCCAACGTCGCACGCGTGAACACCGCGGCGCTGGCCTCGCTTGCCCTCGCCCCCGCCCGGCCGAACGATGTCCGCATCCTGACCGCCCGTCTCACCAACGACACCGACCTGCAGTGGGGGCCGAGCAGCGAACCTGATTTCGATCACTACGAAATCGTCTGGCGCGACACGACGGAGCCTGTGTGGACGCACTCCAAAGCGATCGGCCGCGAGGCGAAGTACACCGTGCCCGAAATGTCGAAAGACAACTCCTTCTTCGGCGTGCGCGCAGTCGGGCGGAACGGGTTCAAGAGTCCGGTGGGCTACCCGCGGCCGCTGCGGCCGCAACCGAAGCAAACACCGCCTCAGCCGTAGCGCCCCCGCAAGACGGCACGGCGCAGCCGTGCCTTACCTTCCCTGCGCCGCCGGCAGGGGTTCCGCAGGCTCCGGCGCGGGCAGCGGCTTGGATTCGCGGCCGGCGCGCTCGGTGGTCTTCTGCTCCGCGGCGGCGGCGGGTAGCAGCGCGAGCTTCAACACTTCCTCGACATGCTCCACGAAGTGAAACTGCATGTCGCGCTTGATCGGTTCGGGGACATCGATCAGATCGCGCTCGTTGAGCTTCGGCAGGATCACTGTGGTGATCTTGGCGGCGCGCGCGGCGAGGACCTTTTCTTTCACACCGCCGATCGGCAGCACATCGCCGCGCAGCGTCACCTCGCCGGTCATGGCCACGTTCCGCTTCACCGGACGGCCGCTGATCATGGAGATGATCGCCGTGGTCATGGTGATGCCCGCCGAGGGTCCGTCCTTCGGAATGGCTCCCGCGGGGACGTGGATGTGCACGTCGTGATTCTCGAAATAGTCGCTGGCGATTCCCTGCTCCTCGGCGTGCGCGCGGGCGTAGGTCAGGGCCGCCTGCGCGGACTCCTTCATCACGTCGCCGAGCTGTCCGGTGAGCACCAGCTTCCCTTTCCCGCGAACAGCGATGGCCTCGATGAAGAGGATGTCGCCGCCTACCGAGGTCCAGGCGAGCCCCGTGGCAACACCGACCTGATCGCGTTCGAGCAGCTCCTCGGCGAAGTGCTTCATCGGCCCGAGGAACTTTTCGACGTTCGCGTCGGTGATGCGATACGCCTTCTCCTCTTTCCCTTCCGCGACCTCGACGGCGATCTTGCGGCAGATCGTGCCAATCTCGCGTTCGAGATTGCGCAGTCCCGCTTCCTTCGTGTAGCCGGTGATCACCTTCGTGATTCCGGAGTCGGTCCAGACCACCTCGGTTTCCTGGATCCCGTTCTCTTCCATCTGCTTGGGGATGAGGTGCTGCTTGGCGATCGAGAGCTTCTCCTCGTCGGTGTAGCCGGAAAGACGGATCACCTCCATGCGGTCGAGGAACGCGGGCTGGATGGTGTCGAGGACGTTTCCCGTGACGATGAACATGACGTTCGACAGATCGTAGGCCACGCCGAGGTAGTGATCGCGGAAGGTGAAGTTCTGTTCGGGATCGAGCACTTCGAGCAGAGCGGACGAAGGATCGCCGCGATAGTCGGCACCAATTTTGTCGACCTCGTCGAGCATGAACACCGGATTCGAGGTTGCGGCCTGATTGATGCCCTGAACGATCCGGCCGGGAAGCGCGCCGACATAGGTGCGCCGGTGCCCGCGGATTTCCGCCTCGTCGCGCACGCCGCCGAGCGAGATGCGCACGAACTTGCGGTCGAGGGCGCGGGCGATCGAGCGGCCGAGCGAGGTCTTGCCGACGCCCGGAGGGCCGACGAAGCAGAGGATCGGGCCCTTCATCTTCGCGCCGCGCAGTTTGCGAACGGCGAGATATTCGAGGATTCGTTCCTTGATCTTTTCGAGGTCGTAGTGATCCTCATCAAGGATTGTGCGGGCGCGGCCGAGATCGTGATTGTCGGCAGACATCACACCCCAGGGCAGGCCGGTCATCCAGTCGAGGTAAGTGCGGATGATCGACGTCTCGGCGGAGTCGGGATGCGATCGCTCCAGCCGCTTGATCTGTTTTTCGACCTCCTCCCGCGCCTCCTGTGGGATCATCTTTTCTTCGATCTTCTTCCGGAAGTTCTCGACTTCCTCGCTGATCTCCTCCCCTTCTCCGAGCTCCGACTGGATGGCCTTGAGCTGCTGGCGGAGGAAGTATTCGCGCTGGCTCTTGTTCATTTCGCCCTGCGCGGCGGAGGAAATCTCCTGCTGCATGGTGAGCAGGTTGATCTCGCGGGTGAGAAGCTCGTTGACCCGCTTCAGGCGCTCAATGGGATCGATGGTCTCCAGGATCTGCTGCGCCTCCTCGAGCTTCAGATCGAGATTCGAGGCGGCCAGATCGGTCAAGCGCGCCGGATCGTCGAGATTCGCGGCGATGACCATGACCTCGGGCGAAATGTTCTTGCCCAGGCTGACGGCGCGGTCGAGGTTCTGCTTCACGGCCCGGACGAGCGCCTCCACTTCGAGCGAGCGTTCCTTGGTCGCGGTCTCCTCGATCCGCGTGATCTTCGCCTTGAAGAACGGCGCGGTCTGGATGAAGTAGTCGATGCGCGCGCGCGACAGGCCCTGCACCAGAATGCGGATGCGCCCGTCAGGAAGCTTCAGCATCCGCATGATGATGGCTACGGTGCCGACGCGATAGAGATCGTCCTCGCCCGGATCCTCGTTTTGAAAATCCTTTTGCGCCGTCAGCATGATCACCCGGTTCTCGGCCAGCGCCTGATCGACGGCGTTGATCGATTTCTCGCGCGAAACCGACAGCGGCACGATGATGAACGGAAAGATGACCAGGTCCTTCAGCGGCAGGACCGGAAGGACGTCGGGAATCTTGATCGCCTCTTCCTTGGTGGCTTCGTTGGCGTCCGTCATCGCATCCTCGTGGGAACGCCCCGCAACCTCTGCAGCGGCTGTTCCCGCAAACTCCAGCGGGCTCCTATATCACGTTTCTTCGGCGTGCGTCTCCTGTGACAGTTGCCGCCAATTCAGCCCTTCGTGGATAAACAGGAACGCGCCTACGACCACGACCGGCAGCGTGCCGACGACATGGAACAGAACGGCAACGGCGACCGAACTGTCGATGTCGAAGCCATAGAACGTCGTCAGCACGTATTGGCAGACCTTGTGGAAGCCACCCACCCCGCCCGGGGTCGGAATGGCGATGCCGATCGTCGTGGTCGCGGTCAGGAAGAACGAGGAATCGAACGGCAACGGCCTGTGCGCGGCGAGGAGCGCGAACCAGAATTGCGATGTCAGGCAACACCAGATCAGAACCGTGGAGATGAGGATGCCGGCCAGCGTCGCGGGGCGTTCGGCGATCTCCAGCGTTCCGGCGAAGGCGTCGAAAAAACGCATCCATCCCTCGCGAAAACGCGCCGGGAAAAACCGTCCTATCGCGGCGTGCAGGCGTCGCATGGTGCCGCGGGAGAAATAGAAACAGACGATCAGAATGAGAATCGCGCCGAGGAGTGCGCCGGCAACAACCGCGCCGACGTGAACGACCGGATTGTCGAACTGCTGCCACCGCCGGACGCAGAAAAAAACGAACAGGCTGAGAATGCTGATCAGGTCGAGGACGCGCTCGGTGAGCACCGTTCCCAGCGCGTCGGAAAAGCGGACCGGCGTCCGCCGCGCCAGCAACGCCGGACGAGCAACATCGCCGGCGCGGATGGGGAGAATGGTCGAAAGCATGTAGCCAAGGGCGTTGGCGAAGAACGTCGGATAGAAGCGCGGCCTCTGGGGCAGGAGCATGCGCCAGCGGACCGTGCGGAAGAGTAACGTCAGCCCGTTGACCGTGAAGGCCACGGCAAACCAGCCGAGATTCGTCGACAGTAGAATCCTCCAGACGTCGCGGAGGTTGCTCTTCCAGAGGAAGAACGCCAGCAACAGAACGGTGAGAAGAGCGACCGAGGACACCTGGAGAATGCGTTTCAAGCTCGCGGAGTTGTACCACAGGCATCCATGCTGAACGTCTATACGCACCCCCTCTTCTACGAGCACGACACCGGGATCGGGCATCCGGAGACCGCGTCGCGCATCGACGCCGCGCTCGAAGGCGTCCGCCGCGCGGGATTCGCCGATCGCGTGGTGCTCGATCCGGCGCCCCACGACGACACCAGCCGGATCATCGCCAAGGTCCACTCCGCCGAATACAAACAGGAACTGGAAGAGGCATGCCGAACGGGCATGGAGGTTTTTCACTCGCTCGAAAATCCGATTTCGTTACAGAGCTTCGCCGCCGCGCGTGCGGCTGTGGCTACGGCACTGCGCGGCGCCGCGGACATGCTGCAGAGCGGGAACCGCGCGTTCGTCATCGCCCGCCCGCCCGGTCATCACGCCGAACGCGCGGAAGCGATGGGCTTCTGCTTCTTCAACACCATCGCCTGCGTTGCCGATTGGCTGCGCGAGCAGACGGGAATCGAGCGGGTCTTCATCTTCGATTTTGATGTCCACCACGGAAACGGGACACAGCATCTGTTCGAAAAACGCGACGATGTCTTCTACGCCTCGATGCATCGCTATCCGTTCTATCCCGGAACCGGCGCAGCGAACGAAATCGGCGCCGGCGCCGGCCGGGGGTTCACGAAGAACATTCCCTTCCCCGGCGGAAGCGGCGACACCCAGTATCTCCGCGCCGTCGAGGAAACGATCGTGAGGATCGTCGACGACTATCGTCCCAATGCCATCCTGCTGTCCGCCGGGTTCGACGCGCACCTCCGCGACCCGGTCGGCGGGATGCACGTCACCGAACAGGCCTACGGCGAGATGACCCGCCGCATCGTCGAAGCGGCGAAGCGCCACGCCGGCGGCCGCGTCCTGTCGCTGCTCGAAGGCGGGTACGACCTGGAAGGCCTGGCGGCCAGCGTTGACGAGCACGTCCGCGCTCTGGCGTAGACTATTCCCATGACCGTCGCGCCGCCTCCCCCGCCCGCCACCCCGCAGGCCACGAAACGCAGCGGCTGCTGGAAGTGGGGCGTGATCGGATGCGCTGCGGCGCTCGTGATCATGGCCGTCGGCATCGGCGGCATCATCGTGATCGTCTTTGGGGCGATCAAATCGACAGATGCCTATCGCGGCGCACGCCTGACGGCGGAAAAAGATCCCCGCGTCATCGCGGCCCTCGGCGCACCGGTGCATGCCGGCCTCTGGGTCGCCGGCAGCGTGAACGTCAACGCCAGTGGCGGGGAAGCCGACATCCGCTTCCCGCTGGCCGGCTCCAGAGGACGCGGCGTCGTCCACGCGATCGCCACGCGCAGCGGCGGCTCTTGGCACTATTCCGAGTTGACCGTCAGGCCACGCGATGGAGCCACCATCGATCTGCTCACGCCATGAGAAGTTAACAGTTAACCGTTAACAGTTAACAGAAACTCATACTATTAACTATTAACGGTTAACTGTTAACTTCTTGTTCGCCAGGATCTCCGCATATAACCGCTCAAGCTTCTCGATTCGCGTCTCTTTCGAGAACGACCGAACAATATGCTGCCGCGCATTGCGCGCGACGGCGGATGCGCGGCCGGGCTGCTCGATCACTTCGCGGATCGCTGCGGTCAGCGCGGCATGATCGCGCAGCGGAATCAGCCAGCCGACGTTCGCGGACGACACCAGCTCCCCGTTGCCCCCGCAGTCAGTAGCGATCACCGGCTTTTCCATAGCCATCGCCTCGCGGATCGTCCCCGTGATTCCCGTTCCTGCCCACGAGGCATCGACTACGAGATCGCATGACGCGAAGACATTGGGCATGTCGATGCGGTACTCGACGGCAGTCACCTTCTCCGCCACACCGCGCGCGTTGGCGGCATCGCGCACCGCGTTCATTTCCGCGTCATCGCGACACCCGACGAGCGCCAGGTGGACATCGGGACGATCCAGATCGGCGATCGCGTCGATCAGTTCCTTCCACCCTTTCCAGTCGCGGACCCCGACTTGCGCGATCAGGAAGCGGTCATCAGGAATGTTCCTTTCCTGACGGAAGGAGCGGCGATCCCATCGCTCCGGGTCGAACTCCCTGACGTCCGTGCCGGCATAGATCACCACCACTTTTTCCGGCCGCAACTTTCCCGTGGCGATCACCACCTGCCGGATTTGCTCGCAGACGGTGACCGTCCGGTCGACCCGCCGCGTGCGGAACTTGGCTCGATTCCAGAAATCGAGCGGAAAGGACACGCCCCGATTGACGACGAACGCGCCGACGGGATTCGACCACGTCGCCGCAAGCGCAAGCGCGTGGGAAACACCTTTGTGCACATGGATCACATCCGGCCGTTTGTCACGAATCAGGCGCGAAAGACTCCGGACGCTTCCGAGATCGAACTGGTTGCGCATCCGCACGCCGCCGAATTCGATTCCGCTTGCTTCACAGCGGCGTTGCAGCACCGCGTCGGGGCGGCTGACCACGGTGACCTCGTGTCCGCGTTCGCGCAGCCCCACCGCGGCCTGGAACATCTGGTGCACCGAGCCGGTGTTGAATTGGTTGAACTCGAGAATCTGAAGGATGCGCATGGTTCCCGGTTTCCGGAGAGCGGGGGCGAATCTTATGTCACTGGAAACCGGCCACCGGCAACTGGGAACCATTCTGGCGCTTTGCTGGCCGTGCACCGGGCGAGCCTCCACACTCTTCGCCAGTCGCCTCGGCGGTAGCGGACGTCGCGCCAGTTGCAGTATCGTTCCCGCTCCGAAAGGAGCGCGTCATGATCCGCCGAACTTCGGTCGTCGCCGCGATTCTGCTCACCTGCGGAGTTGCGTTTGGCAGCACCGTCTCATTCCAATCAGCGCCCGGCGAAGGGTCCGGCTACCTGGCGCTTCCGCAGGGAGCGGGAAAGCACCCGGCGATCATCGTGATTCAGGAGTGGTGGGGCCTGAACGACTGGATTCGCGCGCAGGCGGACCGATTCGCGAAAGAGGGATATGTCGCCCTTGCCCCCGACCTCTATCGCGGCCAGAGCACGACCGATCCGCAGGTGGCACACGAGCTGAGCCGAGGATTGCCGCAGGATCGCGCGATGGCTGATCTGGGGGGCGCCTTCCGCTATCTCGCTGCGCGAAACGATGTCGATCCGTCGCGGATTGGCGTGATCGGATGGTGCATGGGCGCTGGATTCGCGCTCGACGTCTCTCTCGCCGAACCAAGAATCGCCGCGACCGTCATGAACTATGGGCATCTGGTCACCGATCCCGCGGCGATCGCCAGGATGCACGCGCCGCTCCTCGGCAATTTCGGCGCAAACGACCGCGGCATTCCGGCGGCCGACGTGCGCGCGTTCGATGAGGCGCTGAAGAAGGCCGGGAAGTCGAGCGATATCAAGATCTACGAGGGCGCGGGACACGGGTTCATGAATCCGAACAACACGGGCGGATACGTGAGAAGCGCCGCCGACGACGCCTGGGCGCGCATCGACGCGTTCTTCGCCAGAACCCTGCGCACCTCGTGATAAGATCCCAAAGTATTGATTCTGCTGGAGATCTAGTTGCCAAGCGAAAAAACTCCCTCGAAGGAACAGATCAAGGTCACCGACAAGCGGATCTTCACGCCCCAGGGCGACATCCGCGAAGAATTCCGCAAGGAGATCAAGCCGGCCGATCCGAACCTCAAGCCCGCTCCGCCGCTCCCGCCTCCCGCGGCTGAGAAGGGAGCGCCGAAGCCGCAACAGCAGAGTGCGACCCGGCTGGCCGGACCACCGCCCGGAGGCGAAAGGCGCCGGACGCTCGCGGACAAAGCTCAGAATCCGGGAACGGCATTTACCGACTTCGTCGAGCCGCTGATCGCGCAGGCGTACATGTCTCTGGGCATGCTTCGCAACCCTTATCAGCCCAAGCAGGCCATCGATACGACAGCCGCCCGGCAGATGATCGAGATTCTTGGCATGTTGAAGGAGAAAACAGCCGGAAATCTCACGCCGGACGAGGAAGACTTTCTGAGCACACATCTGGGAGAATTGAAGCTCGCTTTCGTCCAGCGAACGAAAAGTCTGTAAATGAACGCCGGCTGGGGTGTTCGTGGTTCTCCACAGGGCGCTGTGCGCCTCAGGATAAACTGTTGCCGATGAAACCGGGCCTGGTCGGTTTGCTCGTCGGTTCGCTGTGCTTCGTTGCCGGAGCACGCGCGGATCAGGTCGCGCCGCGCGACATCTGGCCTCAGGCGACCGCTGCCCTTGACA